>NZ_QMEX01000049.1 GCF_003284925.1 Mycolicibacter senuensis | reverse complement strand
GCCGCGGAGTTTCAGGGCGGCCTGCTGACCCTGGTGGCCGTGGCGGCGATCGCCGTGATCGCGCCGGTCGCGCTGCACCAGAGCGGGCCGGTGGGCCGCGCACTGGCCTGGGCTCCGCTGGTGTGGCTGGGGACCATCTCCTACGGCGTGTACCTGTGGCACTGGCCGGTCTTTCTGGTGCTCAACGGCGAGCGCACCGGCTGGTCGGGTTGGGCGCTGTTCGCCGTGCGGTGCGCCGCCACGCTGCTGCTGGCCGCGGTGTCGTGGTGGGCCATCGAGGAACCGATCCGCTGCTGGCGGCCGGCGCAGGTGTCGATGCTGCCGCTCGGGGCGGCGGTCAGCGCCACCGCGGTGGCGCTGACGGTGTTCGTGGTCCCGGTCGTCGAGCGGCCCGCCGCGCAGACCGGACTGACCCCCGATGTGGCGGCGGCCGCCGCGGTGTCGCCGTCGCCGCCGAGCCCGCGTTCGGAATCCGGAAAGCCCCGGCCGCATCCGGTGCGCCACGACCCCAACCGGCCGCGCACCGTCTCGGTGTTCGGCGACTCGATCGGCTGGACGCTGATGCACTACCTGCCGGCCACGCCGGGTTATGACTTCATCGACCACACTGTCGTCGGCTGCAGCATCGTGCGTGCCGGGCCCTATCGCTGGGCCGGCAAGATCATCGAGCAGGGCCCGGACTGTGACGGTTGGCCGGCCCGGTGGGCGCGGCAGGTCAAGGCCGACCGCCCCGACGTGGTGTTGCTGATCGCGGGCCGCTGGGAGACGGTCGACCGTGTCAACGAGGGGCAGTGGACCCACATCGGTGACCCGACGTTCGACGCCTACCTGACCGCGGAATGGCGCCGCGCGCTCGATGTGCTGGAGTCCGCCGGCAGCCGGGTGGTGGTGACGACGGTGCCCTACAGCCGCTACGGCGAGCGGGCCGACGGCAGCCTGTGGCCGGAAGACGACCCGAAGCGGGTCGACCGCTGGAACGCGCTGTTGCGGCGGGTGGTCGCCGGGCGCGACGCCGTGACGGTGGTGGACCTGAACAAGAAACTGGGGCCGGGCGGCACCTACACCGCCAAGGTGGACGGCATCAAGGTGCGCAGCGACGGGATTCACCTGACCCCCGAAGGGGTGAAGTGGCTGCTGCCGTGGCTGGAGGAGTCGATCAGCTGATCGTGTGCCGGGCCACTCGGAACCCGGTGCTGAGGGAGTTCTCACATCGGCACCCGATACGGAATTAAATTAGTTTTGCTAACATTGTATCTATCAGCGCAGCGTTGCGCCTTCGAAAAACACTTCTCGAGATATCCCATTAGAGGTTCCACATGACGCTTACTGATCTGTCCGTCAACGAGGATCGGCAGGCCCGCCTGGCCGCCGAGCTGGCCGCCGTCGACCCCCAGTTCGCCGCCGCGCAACCCGACCCGGCCGTCGCCGACGCCATCGCCAAGCCCGGCCTGGCACTGCCGCAGCTCGTGCAGACCGCGCTGGCCGGCTACGCCGACCGGCCCGCGCTGGGCCAGCGTGCCGTCGACTTCGTCACCGATCCCGCGACCGGACGCACCGTCGCGCAATTGCAGCCCCGCTACGACACCCTCAGCTACGGCGAGCTGGCCGAACGGATCCGCGCCCTGAGTGCCGCCCTGACCGCCGCCGCCGTCCGCCCCGGTGACCGGGTGGCGGTGCTGGGTTTCACCAGCGTCGACTACACCGTCATCGACATGGCGCTGGGCCAGATCCAGGCGGTCGCCGTACCGCTGCAGACCTCCGCGGCGGTGAGCACCCTGACCCCCATCGTGGCCGAGACCCAGCCGCGCGTGATCGCCGCCAGCATCGACTCGCTGGCCGACGCGGTCGAGCTGGTGCGCAGCGGCCCGGCCCCCACCCGCCTGGTGGTCTTCGACTACCACGAGCAGGTCGATGACCACCGTGACGCGCTGGCCGACGCCCGGGCAAAGCTGGCCGGCGCCGAGGTCGTCGTCGAGCCGCTGGCCGAGCTGATGGCGCGCGGCCGGACGCTGTCCCCGGCGGACCCGCCGGCCCACGACACCGGCCAGGACACCGACCCGTTGGCTCTGCTGGTCTATACCTCCGGCAGCACCGGCGCCCCCAAGGGCGCGATGTACCCGCAGAGCAACGTCGCTCGGATGTGGGTGCGCTCGGCCAGGAACTGGTTCGGCCCGACCGCCGCCTCGATCACGCTGAACTTCATGCCGATGAGCCACATCATGGGCCGCGGCATCCTCTACGGCACGCTCGGCAACGGCGGCACCGCCTACTTCAGTGCCCGCAGCGACCTGTCCACCTTGCTCGAGGACCTCGCGCTGGTCCGGCCCACCGAACTCAACTTCGTCCCGCGGATCTGGGAGATGCTCTACCAGCACTTCCAAAGTGAGGTCAACGGGATCACCGGCGCCGACCGCGCCGCCGCCGAAGCGCAGCTGCTCGCCGAGATGCGCCGCGACCTGCTCGGCGGGCGTTGCATCTTCGCGATGACCGGCTCGGCGCCGATCTCCGCCGAATTGCATTCCTGGGTCTCCGAACTCACCGGGCTGCACGTGCTCAACGGCTACGGATCGACCGAGGCGGGCATGGTGCTCTTCGACGGCGTCGTGCAACGGCCACCGGTGCTCGACTACAAGCTGGTCGACGTGCCCGAACTGGGCTACTTCGGCACCGACAAGCCGCACCCCCGCGGCGAACTGCTGCTCAAGACCGAGAACCTGTTCCCCGGCTATTACAAGCGCCCGGAGATCACCGCGGAGGTTTTCGACGCCGACGGCTACTACCGCACCGGCGACGTCGTCGCCGAGATCGGCCCGGACCACCTGGTCTACGTCGACCGGCGCAACAACGTCCTCAAGCTCGCCCAGGGTGAGTTCGTCACGCTGGCCAAGCTGGAGGCCGAGTTCGGCAACAGCCCGCTGGTGCGCCAGATCTACGTTTACGGCAACAGTGCGCAGCCCTACCTGCTGGCGGTCGTGGTGCCGACCGATGACGCATTGGCGCGTTTCGATTCCGCCACCGAACTGAAGTCGGCGATCGCCGAGTCACTGCAGCAGGTGGCCCGCGACGCCGGCCTGCAGTCATACGAGGTGCCGCGCGATTTCATCGTCGAGACCGAACCATTCAGTCTCGAGAACGGGCTGCTGACGGGTATTCGCAAGCTGGCCTGGCCGAAACTCAAGGCGCACTACGGCGATCGTCTCGAACAGCGCTACGCCGAGCTGGCCGAGGGGCAGGCCAACGAACTGAGCGAGCTGCTCCGGCATGGCGCGCAGCGCCCCGCGGTGGAGACCGTCAGCCGCGCCGCGGCCGCCCTGCTCGGCGCATCGGCCGCCGACCTCCACCCCGACGCCCACTTCACCGACCTGGGTGGGGACTCGCTGTCGGCGCTGACCTTCGGCAACCTGCTTCGCGACATCTTCGACGTCGATGTGCCGGTCGGCGTGATCGTCAGCCCGGCAACCGATCTCGCGGCCATCGCAGACTATGTGGAGACCGAGCGCCGGGCCGCTCAGACCGGTTCCAGGCGGCCCAGTTTCGCCTCCGTGCACGGCCGAGACGCCGTCGAGGTGGCCGCTGCCGACCTGACCCTGGACAAGTTCCTCGACGAGGCCACCCTGGCCGCGGCGCCCACACTCCCCGCTCCATCCGGGCAGGTGCGCACCGTGCTGCTCACCGGCGCGACCGGCTTCTTGGGCCGCTACCTGGCGCTGGAGTGGCTGGAGCGACTGGCCCCGGTGGACGGCAAGCTGATCTGCCTGGTGCGGGCGCGTTCCGACGCCGACGCCCGAGCCCGGCTCGACGCCACCTTCGACAGCGGGGACGCGAAACTGTTGGCCCGCTACATCGAGCTGGCCGCCGGGCACCTCGAGGTCATCGCCGGCGACAAGGGGGAGGCGAACCTCGGGCTGGACCAACAAGTTTGGCAACGCCTGGCCGACACCGTCGATGTGATCGTCGACCCGGCCGCGCTGGTCAACCACGTGCTGCCCTACAGCGAGCTGTTCGGCCCGAACGTGGTCGGCACCGCCGAGCTGATCCGGGTCGCGCTCACCGGAAAGATCAAGCCGTTCACCTACTTCTCCACCATCGGTGTCGGCGACCAGATCCCGTTGGGCCGCTTCACCGAGGACGCCGACGTACGGGAGATGAGCCCGCTGCGGGCGATCAACGACGGCTACGCCAACGGCTACGGCAACAGCAAATGGGCCGGCGAGGTGTTGCTGCGCGAAGCCCACGACCTGTGCGGACTGCCGGTCGCGGTGTTCCGCTGCGACATGATCCTGGCCGACACCAGCTATGCCGGTCAGCTCAACCTGCCGGACATGTTCACCCGGATGATGTTCAGCCTGGTTGCCGCAGGGGTGGCACCCACGTCGTTCTACGAGCTGGACGCCGACGGCAACCGGCAGCGCGCTCACTACGACGGGCTGCCGGTGGAGTTCATCGCCGAGGCGTCCACCACGCTGGGTGCCGGCTCGGCGGGCGTGGCTGACGCCGGGTTCGCCACCTACCACGTGATGAACCCCCACGACGACGGCGTCGGCATGGACGAGTTCGTCGATTGGCTGATCGACGCCGGCCACCCGATCGAACGGATCGACGACTACGGCGACTGGCTGCAGCGGTTCGAGACCACCCTGCGTGCGCTGCCCGAGCGGCAACGTCAGGCGTCGCTGTTGCCGCTGCTGCACAACTACCAGAAGCCGCAGCCTGCCATCTGCGGGTCGATCGCACCCACCCACAAGTTCCGGGCCGCGGTGCAGGAGGCGAAAATCGGTGCAACGCAGGATATTCCGCATGTGACACCGGCGGTGATCGTCAAGTACATCACCGACCTGGAGCTGCTCGGGCTGCTCTGACCCAGGTCGACATCAACGCGGTGGCGGGCCAATTACGGTCCGCCACCGCGCTTGTGCGGGCGGCTCGATGGTCGCCGCATTGTTTGACGACCAGGCGTTTCGATGGGACCATGGAGCCCAACGACATCCCCGCGTGTCTCGGCCGGAAGGAGGTGAGGGGCGAAGTGAGTTCCAGTGACGGACCGTATCCGAGTTCGATGACCGATCTGTCCCTCACCGGCCCCGGCGTCTTTGCCGCGGCCTGATCCGCGAGTTCCGCCGACTCGACTCGGCGGGCATCACGGCAGGAGAATAATCATGAACTTTGTTGTCACACAGCGTATCTCGACCAACAACGACTCCGGCGTGCGCCGGGCGGGCCGCCGCATGATCGGTCGGCTGCGCCACCTGGGCGCGCGGTCGGAGGCGGGTCCGCAGCAGCGCGCCGAGCGGTACGTGGCGCACATGCCGACCGCAGTCCTGGGCGCCTGCTGAACGCTAGGCCTGCACCACGATCGGGTCGCCCAGTCGCACCGTGTTGAAGTACCACGCGGCGTCGTCGGGACTCAGATTGATGCAGCCGTGGCTGACGTTGGAGTAGCCCTGCGACCCGACCGACCACGGTGCGGAGTGGACGTAGACGCCGGACCAGGTGACCCGCACGCCGTACTCGCCATTGATCAGGTAGCCCTCCGGGTCGTTGAGCGGGATGCCGATGGTGCGCGAGTCGAACTTGACGGTGCGCTCTTTGGACAGTGCGGTGAACGATCCGATCGGGGTGGGGCGCTTGGGTTTACCCATCGATGCCGCCATCACCCGCAGCGTGTCGCCGTTGACGCTGACGGTGAAGGTGTGATCGGAGATGTCGGCGATCCCCAGCACCGCGTCACCGGTCTCGAAGCCCGTCGACATGCCGTGGGCGTCGACCTCGATCTTGCTGTGCGGTGACCAATACCCGTCCGGAACCCAGTGCACGACATCGTCGCTGACCCATTCGAAATGCCCGGAAGGCATGCCCGATGCCGTCTTTCCGGTCACCGCGATGTGGATGCCACGCTCGGCGCCCGCCCGGTCGCCCACCGGCCCGGTGAACGTCACGATCACCGGGTAGGCCACCCCCACCACCGAACCGGCCGCCGGTTCGATCGCCGCGACGGCGAAACCCGGCGTCGGCTGCACTGCCTGCGCCGCCTGACCGATGCCGGTGGACGCCCCCATCACTAGGGCCACCGACCCCGCCATCGCCAAAATTCCCCGCCTCACCCTGTACATGGCTTCCATTGTGCCAAGCGCAGCGGGTGCGGCGCAGATTTAGCCGTCTTCCGCCGGCGCCAAAAGGCTGCCCCAGGCAGCCTTGCTCCCGGATTCGCCGATGGTGTGGATCGCGAACATCGACCCGCCGGCCAGGGCGATCACGGTCGCGACGATCGTCAACCGCACCACCGGCGTCACCGTGCCGCCGCGGGACAGCGCCACGTGCAGGCCGGCCAGCAGGGCTGCCGCCAGGGCCAGGCCGAGCGCCATATAGAGGCCGTACCCGCCGGCGGTCATGTGGCGGTCGAGGTCGGGCGATTCGCCGATCTTGCCGGTGTCGGCCAGCCACTCGCCGGCGGTGACCGTCGCCGGCGTGACCAGCAGCGTGAGGGCGGCCAGCACCGCCACCAGCCAGACCAGCCGCCGGCGTGCCGCCGGCCACAGTGCGCACAGGATGAGCAGCACCGCGGTCAGCGGCACCAGCGCCACCACGAAATGCAGCAGCAGGATGTGCGCGGGCAGCCCGGCGATCGTCGTCATCAACAGTCCTTTCGGTGTCGCGCGGGTTACGCGCTGCTGCCGGCGTACGCGGCCACGGACGCCGAGGACTCCGGCAGCGGCTCATACCGGGCGAAGCGCCGGGTGAACGAACCGGCGCCGTGCGTCAGCGAACGCAGCTCGACCACGTACCGGATCAGCTCGGCCTGCGGTACCTCGGCTTTCACCAGCGTGCGGTCCGCACCGACTTTATCGGTGCCGACCACCCGGGCGCGGCGAGACGACAGATCGCCCATCACCGCACCGACCAGTTCGTCGGGAACCAGCACCGTGACGTCGTCGATCGGCTCGAGCAACCGCACCCCGCCGGCGGCCGCGGCGTCGCGCAGTGCGGCGGCGCCCGCCATCTGGAACGCGAAGTCGGACGAGTCGACGCTGTGGGCTTTGCCGTCGAGCAGGGTCACCCGGATGTCGACCACCGGGTAGCCGGCTCCGGCTCCACCGGTGAGCCCACGCTCCAGCTGCGCGCGGACGCCCTTCTCCACGCTGGGGATGAACTGGCGGGGGACCGCCCCGCCCACCACCCGGTCGACGAACTCGAAACCGGAACCTTGGGCCACCGGCTCGACTTCGATGTGGCAGACCGCGTACTGGCCGTGCCCGCCGGACTGCTTGACATGGCGGCCGTGCCCGTTGGCCCTGCTGACGAACGTCTCCCGTAGCGCGATCCGCAGCGCGACGGTGTCCACCGACACCCAGTGGGTCAGCGCGTCGAGCACGATGCCCGAGTGCGCTTCGCCCAGGCACCACAGCACGGTCTGATGGGTTTCCGGGTTCCGCTCGATCCGCAGCCCCGGGTCCTCGGCCGCCAGCCGCGCCAGCCCAACCGCCAGCTTGTCCTCGTCGGTCTTGGCGTGCGGGACGACCGCGACCGGCAGCAGTGGGTCGGGCATCGACCACGGTTTGCAGACCAGCGGTTCGGCCTTGTCCGACAGCGTGTCCCCGGTCTCGGCGTGGCTGAGCCGCCCCACCGTGCAGATGTCGCCGGCCATCACCGCCGCGGCCGGCCGCTGTTGTCTGCCGAGTGGAAACGCCAGCGCCCCGATCCGGTCGTCCTCGTCGTGGTCGGCATGGCCGCTGCCGTCGCCGAAGAACCCGGTGCAGTGTCCGCTGACATGGATCCCGCTGTCGGGCTTGATGGTTCCGGAGAACACCCGCACCAGGCTGACCCGCCCGACGTAGGGATCCGACGTCGTGCGGACCACCTCGGCCAGCAGCGGTCCGGCCGGGTCACAGCTGAGCCCGCGGCGCGCCACACCGTCGGGGGTGAACACCTCCGGGAGCAGGTGCTCGGGCGGCCCGGGGAATTCAGCGGTGATGACCTCGAGCAGTTCGGCAACGCCGACGGCGGTGGCGCTGCAGACCGGGATGACCGGAAACAACGAACCGCGCGCCAGCACCTGTTCCAGGGCCCGCTCCAGGTCTTTGGTGAGAACCGCCCCGTCGGTCGGCTCCCCGCCCAGGTAGCGGTCCAGCAGCGACTCGTCCTCGGACTCCTCGATGATCGCCTCGATCAGTTCGCCGCGTTGTCGCTCGGTGTCGGGCGCCTCGCAGCGCTCCGCCGCCAGCAGCCCGGTCAGGCCGGCGCCGGGGGCGGTGGGATCCGGCAGGTACAGCGGCAGCACCTGCTCACCGAAGGCCGTCCGGGCGGCCGCCACGGTGCCCGGGTAGTCCGCCCGGGCATGGTCCAGCTTGGTCACCACCACTGCCCGCGGCATGGCGAGCTGGTGGCATTCCTGCCACAGCACATTGGCGGCCTCATCGATGTCCTCGTTGGCCGCCACGACGAACAGCGCAGCGTCGGCGGCCCGCAACCCCGCCCGTAGTTCCCCGAGGAAATCGGCGTAACCGGGCGTGTCGATCAGGTTGACCTTGACCCCGTCGTGCGACAGCGATGCGCACGCCACCCCAACCGAACGCTGCTGGCGGATCTCGGCGTCGTCGTAGTCGCAGACCGTGCTGCCGTCGCCGACGGAACCGGCTCGCGGCAACACCCCGGCCGCGACCAGCATCGCCTCGACGAGGGTGGTCTTGCCGGAGCCCGGCGGACCGACCAGCACGACATTGCGGATGGCGGCCGGACTGGCCGCGGTGGGGGCGGCAGCAGCGCCCCTTGAGGTCCCGGTCTTGTCTGCCATGGCGTCCTCCTGCACGCTCAGCCTTCCTGCAACGGAGGCTGAGCACAACCCCTCCGACAGCTCGGTGTTTGGCCAGCTGACCGCCACCTTTTGCGGTCCGCGCCGACGGTTCCGGTAAGCTTGCGGTGTTTCTCTCACGGATCCACGTCGGAGAGGTGCTGGGATGTGCCGGATTTCGGCACTCGAATCGTGACGGACCGCAGGAGGTAACGCCGATGAGAGGACCGCATCGCCCGCTCAGGTGGTGGCTGTTCAGCGTCACAGCGGCTGTGATCAGCACAGCCGGCCTCGGCCTTGGTGCAGTGCCGGTCCAGGCGGCGCCGACGCTGCCCAAGCCGCCGCTCGACCCGTCGGCGATGGTCGCGCAGGTCGGTCCCGCGGTGGTCAACATCGACGCGCAGATGGGGTATCAGAGCGCGGTCGGCGCCGGAACCGGGATCGTGCTGGATCCCAACGGCATCGTGCTCACCAACAACCACGTCATCGCCGGGGCCACCAGTCTCACTGTGGTTTCGGTCGGCAACGGGCAGAGCTACGACGTCGACGTGCTCGGGTTCGACCGCAGCCATGACGTGGCGGTGCTGCAGCTGCGCGGCGCCTCCGGCCTGCCGACGGCCAACATCGGCGACTCGTCCAAGGTCGCGGTCGGCGACCCGGTGGTCGCGATGGGCAACGCCGGCGGCCAGGGTGGCACGCCGAGCGCGGTGCCCGGCAAGGTCATCGGCTTGAACCAGACCGTCTCGGCCCTCGACGAACTCACCGGCAGCACCGAGACACTGACGAACATGATCAAGGCCGACACCGCGATCCGCCCCGGGGATTCTGGCGGTCCGATGGTGAACGCGGCCGGCCAGGTGATCGGGATGAACACCGCGGCGTCGGACAACTACAAGTTCGCCCAGCCCGGCGGTGAAGGGTACGCGATCCCGATCAACCAGGCGATGGCCATCGCCAATCAGATTCGCTCCGGCATCTCCTCGCCTACCGTCCACATCGGTGAGACCGCGTTCATGGGTGTCGGCGTGGTGGACAACAACGGTGGGGCGCGGGTTGCCCAGGTGCTCGAGGGCACCCCGGCTGCCGAGAGCGGTATCGCCAGGGATGACGTCATCACCTCGGTCAACGGCCGGCCGGTCAACTCGGCCACCGACCTGACCGACGTACTCGACCAGCGCCACCCGGGCGACACCATCACCTTGAGCTGGCGCACCCCGATGGGCAGCGAGCACAGCGCCACCATCACCTTGGTGCCGGGTCCGGTCGGCTGAGGTAGACCGCATCAGTTCCAGGCTCGCGTGATACGCCGGCACTACGACAGTGAAACCAAGCTGTCCTGGGTGCTGGCTGCCCTGGCCGGGGTGCTGGCGGCGACGGCGTACACCCATTCGGAGGGCTACTTCGTCACCTTCATGACCGGCAACGCCGGGCGTGCGGTGCTGGGGGTCTTCGACGGCAACGAGTGGCTGTCGATCTCTGCGGCGGCCCTGCTGTTCTCCTTTCTGGGCGGCGTGCTGACCGCGTCGGTGTTCCGCCGGCGGGTCTGGCCCCACCAGCCGCACGGCGCGCTGCTGCTGACGGCCGCCGCCCTGCTGGCCGCGACCCTGCTGGACTGGACCGTGGCGGGCGGACCGTCACTGCCGCTGCCGCTGCTGCCGATCCTGTTGGTCGCGTACGGGGTCGGCGCGCTCAACACCACCTTCGTCCGCGACGGCGAGGTGTCGATCCCGTTGAGCTATGTCACCGGCACGGTGGTGAAACTGGGCCAGGGCATCGAGCGCCATTTCAACGGCGGCAGCATTGCTGACTGGCTGGGCCACTTCATGCTGCTTGCCGGCTACACCTCCGGCGCGGCCGTCGGTGGCTGCATCAGCCTGGTCGCCGGCGGCACCTGGATGCTGGGCATCGCCACGGCGGTCTGCGTGCTGGCCATGTGGTACACCCACCGCTACGTCGACCGCCGCGACGTGTGGCGGTGACGGCCGGCCTGCGCCAATGACGAGACCGACGTCTTGCAGGGCCGCTCCTGCAAAACGTCGGTCTCGCGGACCCGGGATGGGTCGATCAGGTCGGGTCGATTCCCACTCCCAGCACCCGCTGGATGTCGGGCTTCATCGCGACCAGCTGCTCGTTCCAGTACGGCCAGTCGTGCGTGCCGTTTGCCGGGAAGTTGAACACCCCGTTGTTGCCGCCGGCGGCCAGGTAGTTCTGCTGGAACGTCTGGTTGGTGCGCAGCGTCAGGCTCTCCAGGAACTTGGCGGGCAGGTTGTTGCCGCCCAGGTCGCTCGGCGTGCCGTTACCGCAGTAGACCCAGATGCGGGTGCGGTTGGCCACCAGCCGCGGGATCTGCACCATCGCGTCGTTCCGCCGCCAGGCCGGGTCCGACGAGGGACCCCACATGCTGTTGGCGTTATAGCCGCCGGCATCGTTCATCGCCAACCCGATCAACGTCGGCCACCAGCCCTCAGAGGGGTTGAGGAAGCCCGAAAGCGCAGCGGCGTAGGGGAATTGCTGCGGGTAGTACGCCGCCAGGATCAGCGCGGAGCCACCCGCCATCGACAGTCCCACCACCGCGTTGCCATTGGGCGACACGCTCTTGTTGGCCTGCATCCAAGTGGGCAGCTCCCGGGTCAGGAAGGTCTCCCACTTGTAGGTGTAGTTCTGCCCGTTGCCCTGCGACGGCTGATACCAGTCGGAGTAGAAGCTGGACTGCCCGCCGACCGGCATGATCACCGACAGGCCCGACTGGTAGTACTCCTCGAACGCCGGGGTGTTGATGTCCCAGCCGTTGAAGTCGTCCTGGGCCCGCAGCCCGTCCAGCAGGTACACCGCGTGGGCGCCACCCGGCTGGAACTGCACCTTGATGTCGCGGCCCATCGACGGCGACGGCACCTGCAGGTACTCCACCGGCAGGCCCGGCCGGGAGAACGCGGACGCGTCACCCGAACCGCCGACGACCCCGACGAGCCCGCCCAGCAGTGCGGCCCCCACCGCCGCGACCGACAGCCGGCGTGACACCCGGCCCGCCGCGTGACGCAACTTCTCAACGCTCTTCATAAGCTGTTTCCCATCCCAATGGTCGTTCCGCAAGCTGCGGAAGGCTTGTGGCTTTGTCCTCCTGCACGAAGTCAAACACGATGCGCCGTCGTGTCCTGTTCGCCGCCACGGGATTTCATATCGCGGTTCGGCAACGATTGAGATTCGGCGCGGACTCGCTCCCCGCCGGGGCCGCTGCCGGGGTAGGCATATAGTCGACGTAATCATCGACGCAAGGAGCAGGAATGGTCCCGACTGTCGCGGAAGCGCCGCGACCGCTGGCCGGGGTGCGCGTCATCGAGATCGCCAGCTTCGTGGCGGTGCCGCTCGCCGGGATGACGCTGGCCCAACTCGGCGCCGACGTGGTGCGGATCGATCCGGTCGGCGGGGCGGCCGACTACCGTCGCTGGCCGGTCACCGAGGACGGCACGTCGATCTACTGGACCGGGCTGAACAAGGGCAAGCGTTCGATGGCCGCCGACCTGCGGGCACCGGAAGGGCAGCGTCTGGTGCAGCGCCTGATCGCCGAAAGCGGTGTGGTGCTGACGAATATGGCCGGCCGGCAATGGCTTTCCTTCGACACGCTGGTCGCCGAGCGTGCTGACCTGATCCATCTCGAGGTGCTCGGCCGCGCCGACGGCTCCACCGCCGTGGACTACACGGTCAACGCGGCCACCGGCTTTCCGCTGGTGACCGGACCCGCGGACCACGGCGCACCGATCAACCACGTGCTGCCCGCCTGGGACATCGCCTGTGGGCTGCACGGCGCGCTGGCGGTGGTCGCCGCGCTGCATCGCCGGGACCGCACCGGTGAGCCCTGCCGGATCCGGCTGGCGTTGGAGGATGTCGCGCTGGGAACCGCCAGTGCGCTCGGCTTCCTCACCGAGGCGATGGTCAACGGTGCGCGGCGGGAACGCATCGGCAACGCGCTCTACGGCAGCTACGGCCAGACCTTCACCGGCAGTGACGGTGTGTCGTTCATGATCGTCACGCTGACCAACCGGCACTTCCGCGATTTGACCGAGTTGACCGGAACGACGAAAGTCATTGCCGCACTAGCCGATGCGCGCGATGTCGACTTCGGCGACGAAGGGCAGCGCTACCGTCACCGCGACGTGCTCACCGGACTGTTCAGCGGCTGGTTCGCCGAGCGGACGGGGGCGCAGATCGAGGCGGCCCTTGCCGGCACCTCGCTGCTGTGGGACCGCTACCGCAGCTTCGCCGACGTGGCCGCAGACGAGCGGCTGGGCGATAACGCGATGTTCCGGTCGCTGCACCAGCCCGGGATCGGCGACTATCTGGCGGCTGGGCTGCCGTCGTCCCTGGACGGTGTACACCCGCCTGCTGTTGCGGCACCGGCCTTGGGTGCCGACACCGAACAGTTGTTGACCGAACTGGGGATGACAATCGACGATATCGAGCTGCTGCGCCGAAATGGCACGGTGGCAACGGATTAGATCCAACGAATCAGATAGGGGAAGCGGGAGCGTATGCGCACTTTCGAATCGATCGAGGAACTCGCCGCCTGTCAGGGCGAGCCGATCGGCCAAAGCGAATGGGTGACCATCACCCAGGAAGCCGTCAATCTGTTCGCCGACGCCACCGGTGATCACCAGTGGATCCATGTCGACCCGGAGCGGGCCGCCGACGGGCCGTTCGGGACCACCATCGCTCACGGCTACCTGACGCTGGCCATGCTGCCGAGATTGATGGCGCAGATCAGTCGCCTCGAGGGAGTGAAGCTGGCGATCAATTACGGGCTGAACAAGGTGCGCTTCCCGGCGCCGGTTCCCGTCGGCTCCAAAATCCGGGCGGAGACATCCGTGGTCGAGGTCACCGATGTCGGCGGCGGCGCCCAGCAGGTGACCTACTCGACCACGGTGTCCATCGACGGTAGCGCCAAGCCGGCCTGCGTCGCCGAGAGCGTCGTGCGCTACCTGTTCTGATTCGGCCTGGTCTTGGCGTCCCGGCCGCCGGGGCGCGACGAGAAGTAATGCGCGATGATCGCCGCGATCTGCAGGAAACGCCGGCGGGTCGCCGGTGCCATCTCCTGCATGATGTCGATCACCCCGCCGGGCCGCAGGTGCGGGTCGAACGGTACCTCGACCACCGCCTGGCCGTGCCGCAGGAACTGCGCGGTGAGCGCCGAGCGGGTGCGCTGGTCGGCGTGGCCGTCGGAGTCGTTGAGCACCACCACGGTGCGCTGCAGCAGGCCGCCCTGGCCGCGGTCCGCGAGCCACTCCATGGTCTTGGCGGCTGCGCCGGCGCCGTCCGCCCAGGGCGAGGACACCACGATCAGCGCGTCGAGGTCGCGCAGGGCCTCCTGGGTCACCGGTGAGTCCATCGTCGAACCGCAGTCGATGATCGAGATGGTGAAGTGCCGGTCCAGGCGCAGCGCCGCCTCCCGGTACAACGCGGCGTCGAGGATCCGGCGCCGACCCGCGGCCGGCTCGCCGACCAGCACGTAGAGCCCCGCGGCGTTGGCGCCCACCCGGCTGCTGATGTCGGCGAACGACTGCATGCCCGCATCGGCCGCCAGATCCCAGTAGGAACTGGTGGCGCGCGGGTCGATACGGCTGCCGAGCCGGCCGAACGCGGTATCGGCGTCGACGGCCACCACGTGGTCGGCCCGGCGCAGTGCGGCGAACACCGAACCCACGCTGGCCGCCACCGTGGTCTTGCCGACACCGCCCTTGCCCAACACGCCCACCTTGTAGCTGCCGTTCGGCATCGATCGGATGGCCGCCTCGTAGGCGGTCTCCTCCCGTTCGGCCGGTGAGGGACCCAGGTTGACCAGCCCGAACGTCGCCGACAGCACGACACGCCGCCAGCCGCGGGTCGGGCGGGGCCGGACCGGCGGCAGCGGGGCCGGCGCCGGATAGGGCGCGTGCTGCAGTGGCGGGCGCGGTTGCGGCGGTGGTTGCCAGGGCCGTTGTTGTTGTGACGGTTGCTGCGACTGCTGTGGCGGATGCTGTTGTGGATGCTGGTGCGACGGCGGCACCCGGCCCCGCAGGAAGTCGTCCTGGGCGTTCATAGGCTCCTCGGGGCATACAGAAGCGGCACGGCCGGGTGGCCCGACAACCCTGCAGCTTAATCGCGGCGGCGTCGATACCGCGTCAGCCCCGGTCAGCAGTCGTAGTACAGCGCGAACTCGTAGGGGTGCGGGCGCAGGTTGATCGGGTTGATCTCGTGCTCCCGCTTGTAGCTGATCCAGGTGTTGATGAGGTCGGGAGTGAAAACCCCGCCTTCGGTGAGGTATTCGTGGTCGGCTTCCAGATTGTCGATCACGTGGGACAACTGGGTGGGTGCCTGCGGGATGGCAGCCGCCTCGTCCGGCGGCAGCTCGTAGAGGTCCTTGTCGACCGGGTCGGGCGGCTCGATCTTGTTCTTGACGCCGTCGACGCCGGCCATCAGCATCGCGGCGAACGCCAGGTACGGGTTGCCCGAGGAGTCCGGGCAGCGGAACTCCAGCCGCTTGGCCTTGGGGTTGGTGCCGGTGATCGGGATGCGCACACAGGCCGAGCGGTTGCGCTGGCTGTAGACCAGGTTGATCGGCGCCTCGTAGTGCGGCACCAGGCGCTTGTAGGAGTTGATGGTCGGGTTGGTGAACGCCAGCAGCGACGGGGCGTGGTGCAGGATGCCGCCGATGTAATGCCGGGCGGTGTCCGACAGTCCGGCGTAGCCGGCCTCGTCGTAGAACAGCGGTTCGCCGTCCTGCCAGACCGACTGGTGCACGTGCATGCCCGAGCCGTTGTCACCGAACAGTGGCTTGGGCATGAAGGTGACGGTCTTGCCGTGCGCCCAGGCGGTGTTCTTGATGATGTATTTGAACAGCATCAAATCGTCGGCGGCGTGCAGCAGCGTGTTGAACCGGTAGTTGATCTCGGTCTGGCCGCCGGTGCCGACCTCGTGGTGACCGCGCTCCACCGCGAAACCGGCGTTGGTCAGGTTGGTGGCCATCGCGTCGCGCAAGTCGACGAACTGGTCGTTGGGCGCCACCGGGAAGTAGCCGCCTTTGGGCCGGACCTTGTAGCCGCGATTGGGGCTGCCGTCCGGTTCGGTGGTCTTGCCGGTGTTCCACCACCCCGCAACCGAATCCACCTGGTAGAACGAGCCGTTCATCTGCGAGTCGAAGCTCACCGAGTCGAAGATGTAGAACTCGGCTTCGGCGCCGAAGTAGGCGGTGTCGGCGATGCCGGTGCTGGTCAGGTAGTTCTCCGCTTTGCGCGCGACGTTGCGCGGGTCGCGCGAGTAGGGCTCGCGGGTGAAGGGATCGTGGACGAAGAAGTTCAGGTTCAGCGTCTTGGCCGCCCGGAACGGATCGATCCATGCGGTGTGCAGGTCGGGTAACAGCAGCATGTCCGACTCGTGGATGGACTGGAAGCCCCGGATCGACGAACCGTCGAAGGCCAACCCGTCCTCGAACACGCTCGCATCCAACGCTGAGGCAGGGATGGAGAAATGTTGCATCACGCCCGGTAGATCACAGAATCGAACGTCGACGTACTCCACTGACTCGTCGGCGAGCAGCTTGAAAATATCGACGTCCATACCGGATCTCCTTTGCGTGCGGCCAGCCAGACGATAGGCAGCCCACATTTCCTGGACATCATCCGGATATTGCGTCCAGGTAACACAACTCCGGCGGTCGATCATTTGTCCAGCAGGTGGCACGCGACGCCGGCCGGGGTATATCGTGACGTTGCCTGTGAAGAATTTCAGGCGGACCGCCGTTCAATGTCGCACGGACCAATCCTCTCGATCGCTCGTCGATGTCAGACGAGTCGACTCCGGAAAGTGCGAAGGATCAGGTGGTGATGACACCCTCCCGGGCCGGGCTCTACAACCCCGCGTTCGAACACGACGCGTGCGGTGTGGCCATGGTCGTCGACATTCACGGCCGACGTAGTCGCGACATCGTCGACAAGGCGATCACCGCGCTGCTCAACCTCGAGCACCGCGGCGCCGCCGGAGCCGAACCCCACAGCGGTGACGGCGCCGGCATCCTGATCCAGGTTCCCGACCAGTTCCTGCGTGCGGTCACCGATTTCGACCTGCCGGCCGAAGGCGACTACGCCACCGGCATCGCTTTCCTGCCGCAGTCGGCCAAAGACGCGGCGGCCGCCTGCTCCGGCCTGGAGAAGATCGTCGAAGCCGAAGGGCTGCAGGTACTCGGCTGGCGCGACGTGCCGACCGACGACTCGTCGCTGGGCGCGTTGGCCCGCGACGCGATGCCCACCTTCCGCCAGTTGTTCATCGCCGGGGCCTCTGGCATGGAGTTGGAGCGACGCGCCTACGTGGTGCGCAAACGCGCCGAGCACGAGCTGGGTAACAAGGGGCCCGGACAGGACGGCCCGGGGCGGGAGACCGTCTATTTCCCAAGCCTTTCCGGCCGGACGATGGTTTACAAGGGCATGTTGACCACGCCGCAGCTCAAGGCTTTCTATCCCGACCTGGCCGACGGGCGGCTGCACAGTGCGCTGGGTATCGTGCACTCCCGGTTCTCCACCAACACGTTTCCGTCGTGGCCGCTAGCGCACCCGTTCCGGCGCATCGCGCACAACGGCGAGATCAACACCGTCACCGGCAACGAGAACTGGATGCGGGCCCGGGAGGCGCTGATCCGGACCGAGGTCTTCGGCGCTGCGGGAGCGGAAGGCGCTGGCGGAGCTCAGAACAGCGCCACCAAGCTGTTCCCGGTCTGCACTCCGGGTGCCTCCGATACCGCCCGGTTCGACGAGGTGCTCGAACTGCTGCACCTGGGGGGCCGCAGCCTGCCGCACGCGGTGCTGATGATGATCCCGGAGGCCTGGGAGCGGCACGAGAGCATGGACGCCGCCACCCGCGCGTTCTACGAATACCACGATTCGCTCATGGAGCCCTGGGACGGCCCGGCCTCGATGACCTTCACCGACGGCACCCTGGTGGGTGCGGTGCTGGACCGCAACGGGCTGCGGCCGTCGAGGATCTGGGTCACCGACGACGGGCTGGTGGTGATGGCGTCCGAGGCCGGAGTGCTCGACCTGGATCCCGCCACCGTGGTGCACCGGCAACGGCTGCAGCCCGGCCGGATGTTCTTGGTGGACACCGCCGCCGGACGGATCATCTCCGATCAGGAGATCAAGTCGACGCTGGCGGCCGAGCGCCCCTACCAGCAGTGGATCGACGAGGCGCTGATCGGCATCGACGAACTGCCGCCCGGTGACGCACCCCGCATGGAGCACCACCGGGTGCTGTTGCGCCAGCAGGTGTTCGGATACACCTACGAAGAACTCAACCTGCTGCTCGCCCCGATGGCCCGCTCCGGCGCCGAGCCGATCGGGTCGATGGGCACCGACACCCCGGTGGCGGTGCTCTCGGCGCGGCCCCGGTTGCTCTACGACTACTTTCAGCAGTTGTTCGCCCAGGTCACCAATCCACCGTTGGACGCCATCCGCGAAGAGGTGATCACCAGCCTGCAGGGCGCCCTCGGACCGGAGGGCGATCTGCTCAACACCGAAGCGCCCACCTGGCACCAGATCGTGTTGCCCCAGCCGATTCTGAGCAACCAGGACCTGGCGAAGCTGCTGAAACTGGACCCGGATCAGCGGATCGGGACCCGCGGCCCGCACGGCCTGTCGGCGGCGGTGATCAGCTGCCTGTACCCGGTGGCCGAGGGCGGGGCCGGGCTGCGCGCAGCGTTGCAGCAGGTATGCGCCCGGGCGTCGGCGGCGATCAACGACGGCGCCAGCTTCCTGGTGATCTCCGACCGGGAGTCCGACGAGACGCTGGCGCCCATCCCGTCGTTGCTGGCCACGGCCGCGGTGCACCACCATCTGGTCGCCGAACGCAGCCGGACCAAGGTGGGCCTGGTGGTGGAGTCCGGCGATGCCCGCGAGGTGCACCACATCGCGGCGCTGATCGGCTTCGGCGCCGCCGCCGTCAACCCCTACCTGGCGTTCGAGTCCGTCGAGGACATGCTCGACCGCGGGTTGATCGAAGGCGTTGCGCGGGACAAGGCATTGGTCAACTACGCCAAGGCCGCCGGCAAGGGCGTGCTGAAGGTGATGTCGAAGATGGGCATCTCCACGCGGGCCTCCTACACCGGCGCACAACTGTTCCAGCCCGTCGGTATCTCCCAAGACGTTCTCGACCAGTACTTCACCGGCCTGTACTGCCCGATCGGCGGCATCACGCTCGACGACATCGCCGCCGACGTGGCCACCCGCCACGCGCTGGCTTACCTGGACCGTCCCGAGGAGCGCGCCCACCGCGAGTTGCCGGTCGGTGGTGAGTACCAGTGGCGCCGGGAGGGGGAGTACCACCTGTTCAACCCCGAGACGGTGTTCAAGCTGCAGCACTCCACCCGCACCGGCCAGTACGAGGTATTCAAGGAGTACACCTCGCTGGTCGATGATCAGAGTGAGCGGCTGGCCACCCTGCGGGGCCTGCTGAAGTTCAAGATCGGGGATCGGCCGCCGGTTCCGATCGAGGAGGTCGAGCCGGCCACCGAGATCGTCAAACGGTTTTCAACCGGGGCGATGAGCTACGGTTCGATCTCCGCCGAAGCCCACGAGACGCTGGCGATCGCGATGAACCGGATCGGCGGCCGGTCGAACTGCGGCGAGGGCGGCGAACACGCCGGGCGCTACCTGCCCGACGAGAATGGCGACTGGCGGCGCAGCGCGATCAAACAGGTCGCCTCCGGCCGGTTCGGCGTCACCAGCGACTACCTGGTCAACTGCACCGATCTGCAGATCAAGATCGCGCAAGGGGCCAAACCCGGTGAGGGCGGCCAGCTTCCGGGTAACAAGGTGTATCCGTGGATCGCCGAGGTCCGCCACGCCACCCCCGGCGTCGGGTTGATCTCGCCGCCACCGCACCACGACATCTACTCCATCGAAGACCTCAAGCAGCTGATTCACGATCTGAAGAACGCCAACCCGGAGGCCCGTATTCACGTCAAGCTGGTCGCGGAGAACGGCGTCGGGACGGTGGCGGCCGGGGTGTCCAAGGCGCACGCCGACGTGGTGCTGATCTCCGGCCACGACGGCGGCACCGGGGCGGCGCCGCTGACCTCGCTCAAACACGCCGGGGCGCCGTGGGAGCTGGGTCTGGCCGAGACTCAGCAGACGCTGCTGCTCAATGGTCTTCGGGACCGGATCGTGGTGCAGGTGGACGGACAGCTCAAGACGGGCCGCGACGTGGTCATCGCCGCGTTGCTGGGCGCCGAGGAGTTCGGTTTCGCCACCGCGCCCCTGGTGGTCTCGGGCTGCATCATGATGCGGGTCTGCCACCTGGACACCTGCCCGGTCGGGGTGGCCACTCAGAACCCGGAGCTGCGCAGCCGCTTCACCGGCCGGCCGGAGTTCGTCGAGAACTTCTTCTGGTTCATCGCCGAAGAGGTCCGCGAATACCTTGCGGCGCTGGGCTTCCGCACCATCAATGAAGCGGTCGGGCAGGTGAACGCCCTGGACACCACGTTGGCGCGGGCGCACTGGAAGGCCCACAAGCTCGACCTCGGGCCGGTGCTGCACGAGCCGGAGTCGCCCTTCATGAACCAGGACCTGTACTGCAGCTCCGGCCAGGATCACGGCCTGGAGAAGGCGCTGGATCAGCAGTTGATCGTGATGAGCCGCGAGGCACTCGACTCCGGCACCCCGGTCCGGTTCGCTACCGATATCTCCAACGTCAACCGGACCGTCGGCACCATGCTCGGGAACCAGGTCACCAAAGCCTATGGCGCCAAAGGCTTGCCGGCAGACACCATCGACATCACGTTCACCGGATCTGCCGGCAACAGCTTCGGTGCCTTCCTGCCGCCCGGGATCACGCTGCGGGTCTTCGGTGACGCCAACGACTATGTCGGCAAGGGCCTCTCCGGTGGCCGGATTGTGGTCCGGCCGCCGACCGACGCGCCCGACGGGTACGTCGCCGAGGACAACATCATCGGCGGCAACGTGATCCTGTTCGGCGCCACCAGCGGTGAGGTGTTCCTGCGGGGAGTGGTCGGTGAACGGTTCGCGGTCCGCAACTCCGGGGCACATGCCGTTGTCGAGGGTGTCGGCGACCACGGCTGCGAATACATGACCGGCGGGAAGGTGGTGGTGCTGGGCAGCACCGGACGCAACTTCGCCGCCGGGATGTCCGGCGGCGTCGCCTACGTCTACGACCCGGATGCACAACTGCCGGGCAGGCTTAACACCGAGATGGTCGAGTTGGACGCCTTCGATGACTTCGACGCCGACGACGTCAGCTGGTTGCGCGGGATCCTGGCGGCCCACGCCGAGGCAACCGACTCCGCGCCCGCACGGGCAATCCTGGCCGACTGGCCGAACCACCGTCGCCACTTCGTCAAGGTGATGCCGCGCGATTACCGAAGGGTGCTCGCAGCGGTGGCCGAGGCGAAGGCGAGCGGCACCGATCCGAATGAGGCGATCATGGCGGCAGCACATGGCTGACCCGAAGGGATTTCTCACCCACACCCAGCGCATCCTGCCGTTGCGCCGGCCGGTCTCCGAGCGGGTGGGCGACTGGAACGAGGTGTATCAGGAGTTCGCCGAGGACACGCTGCGCGAACAGGCGGGCCGCTGCATGGACTGCGGGGTCCCGTTCTGTCACACCGGATGTCCGCTGGGCAACCTGATTCCGGAATGGAACGACCTGGTCCGCACCGGGCGCTGGCGCGAGGCGTTCGACCGGCTGCACGCCACCAACAACTTCCCCGACTTCACCGGGCGGCTCTGCCCCGCGCCGTGTGAGCCGGCCTGCGTGCTGGGCATCAACCAGCCGCCCGTGACGATCAAGCAGGTCGAGTACGAGATCGTCGAGCGTGGCTTCAAAGAAGGCTGGGCGGAGCCGATCCGGCCGTCGAAGACGACCGGCAAGTCGGTGGCGGTGGTGGGCTCCGGGCCGGCCGGGCTGGCCGCCGCCCAGCAACTCACCCGGGCCGGGCACGCGGTGACGGTCTACGAGCGTGATGACCGCATCGGGGGACTGCTGCGTTACGGCATACCGGAATTCAAGATGGAGAAGCGCATCGTCGACCGGCGGCTGGCTCAGATGGTCGCCGAGGGCACGGTGTTCCGGGCGGGCGTGAACGTCGGCGTGGATGTCACGGCTGACCAACTACGCAGCGACTTCGACGCCGTCGTGCTGGCCGGTGGGGCCACCGCGTGGCGCGACCTGCCGATCCCCGGCCGGGAGCTGGACGGGATCCACCAGGCGATGGAGTACCTGCCGTGGGCGAACCGCGTCCAGGCCGGTGATCTGGCCGAGCCGCCGATCACCGCGCACGGCAAGAAGGTGGTCATCATCGGCGGCGGCGACACCGGCGCCGACTGCCTGGGCACGGTGCACCGCCAGGGCGGCAGCTGCGTGCACCAGTTCGAGATCATGCCGCGACCGCCGGAGACCCGGGACCCGTCCACGCCGTGGCCGATGTACCCGCTGATCATGCGGACCTCGGCGGCGCACGAGGAGGGCGGCGACCGGGTGTTCTCGGTCAACACCGAGGAGTTCATCGGCCGAGACGGGCACGTCACCGGGCTGCGGGCCCACGAGGTACGGCGGCGCAACGGAAGTTTCGAGAAGGTGGCGGGCACCGACTTCGAACTCGAGGCGGACCTGGTGCTGCTGGCGATGGGGTTCGTCGGCCCGGAACGGTCGGCGTTGTTGACCGACCTGGGCGTGGAGTTCACCGGTCGCGGAACCGTGGCCCGCGACGCGGACTTCGCGACCGGCGTGCCGGGGGTCTACGTCGCCGGCGACATGGGACGCGGCCAGTCGCTGATCGTCTGGGCGATCGCCGAGGGCCGGGCCGCCGCCGCCGCCGCTGACCGGTATCTGATGGGCAAGACCGCCTTGCCGGCCCCGGTCACGCCGACGATGGCGCCGATCCGGTAGGGCGGTGCACGGGCGCCGGCTCATTGACCTTCTGCCCCTGCAGCATCTTCTGTCCCGATTACAACAAATGCAACACAATTCGGCGAGTCGCGTCTTGTTTGCCATGACGCCGGTGTCTAATGGTCGGCAATGGGCGCCGCGTTAACCGCCGTGTTAACATGGTCCGCGTTATTCCAATCTGGTCCGAGCCGGGGCGGGGGTCTATCACCGTGTACATCAACCCGATATTCCGATACCGGATGGGCCGAATGGCCTGGTCACTGCTGCGGTATCCGCGCAGGAGCCGGGAGTTCCCGGCCAAGCACGAGCGTCTGATCACCGCCGACGAGCTGCTGCGCTACGCCACGTAGCTGAGCCGGGCGTAGTGAGCCCGGAAAGTTTGCTGGCCGCTAGCGCGCCGTAATCGGGGCCCATAGACCCGAATCGCGGACCGCCTCGGCAAGGGGTTCCAGCACCGCCGGGTCGTAGGGCACCGGCAGATAGACGATCGCCAGGTCCAGCCCTTCGGCGCCGAGCGCGGCGGCGTCATCGATGACCTGGCGGTAGTCATGATCGGGGTCCAGCCGTACGTGCGCCGACAGCGTGATCTCGGCTGCGTCGCGGCCGATGTCGGCGCAGTGGCCGGCCAAGACGTCACGTTTGCGGGCGAATTCGGCCGGCGTGCCGCCGACGAAGTTCCAGTGCTGGGCGTAGCGCGCGGTGATCTTCAGGGTGCGCTTCTCGCCGCTGCCGCCGATACAGATCGGCGGGTGTGGACGCTGCGGGCCCTTCGGCTCGTTGCGGGCCGCGGTGAGCCGGTAGTAGTCGCCCTGGAAGTCCGTCGTCTCCTTGCTCAGCAGGCTGACCAGGACTTCACACGCCTCCTCGAAGCGATCGAAGCGCTCGCGGATGGTGCCCAGCTCGATTCCGTAGGCGCCGGACTCCTCCTCGTTCCAGCCGGCGCCGATGCCCAACTCCAGCCGGCCCCCGGAGATGATGTCGAGCGCGGCGGCCATGTTGGCCAATACGGCGGGATGGCGGTAGTGGATGCCGGTGACCAAGGTGCCCAGCCGCAGCCGGGTGGTGGCCTGCGCCAGCGCGGTCAGCGTCGTCCAGCCCTCCAGGCACGGCCCCGTCGAGTCGGTGAAGATCGGGTAGAAGTGGTCGAAGGTCCAGCCGGACTCGTAGACGTCGATGTCGTCGGCGGCCTGCCAGACCGCCAGCATGTCGGCCCAGGTGGTGTTCTGCGGCGAGGTCTTGAACGCGAAGCGCATCCCGCCGACGTTAGTGCCTTTCCCCGCGAAGAGTCCCCCGGACGCGATGCCCCAGTGAAAATCTCGCGAGTGAAAATCTCGCGAGTGAAATCTCGCGGGAGCAGACACGAAAGCCCCCATCGACGGCCCGATTCGGGGGCTTTCGCGTCTGCTCGGCGGAGGAAACGCAGCGCCCGATAGGCTCGTCGCTGTGCATGTGGTGACTCTAGGTATCGACACCAAGGTGACCCTGCTGGCGGCCGGGCTCATTTTCCTGCTGGCGCTGCTGCTGGGGGTCTGGAAGTACCAGCAGATCATCACCTCGGAGAACCACCAGGCTCACATCTACGTCGACATCGCCCACCGGGCGGCGCTGCTGTACTCCTTCGCCACGCTGCTGGTCGCGGTGTTCGTCGAACTCAGCGGCTGGCCCACCTGGGTGAACATGACCGCGTCGATGGTGATGGTGTACTTCTTCGTCACCGCTATCGCCAGCTACATGCTGCACGGCGCCCTGCGCGACACCACCAACCAGTTCGAGAAACCCGGCCCGCTGTTGAAGGTGGGCATGGTCTTGCTCATCGTCGGTGAGATCGGCGGCTTCGCGGTGCTGCTGGCCGGTTTCGGTGTCGGCGAGTTCTGACGCCGACTTACAACGCGTCGCCGTAGATGCTGCTGACCCAGATGTGTGTCAGGGTGTCGACCACCCGATCATGGGCGATCGAGGGTTCCTCGGCGACCAGCGACGCCATCATGGTGCGCTCGTTCATCTGATTCAGCGACGTCGCCAGATCCAGGACCGGGATGGTGTGCGGCGCCGCGCCGCGATCCCGCTCGGCGGTGATCATTGCCGCGGTCTGCTCGATCCATCTGCCCATGAAGCCGTTCCACATCGCCTTGAATTCCGGGCTGGTGGCCAGCGCCTCGGTGCCGGCCCGAGCGATCGCCCGATGCGAGCTGAACGCGATGAAGAACGCCTTGATGCCGCTGCGCCAGATCCGCCGCGGGTCGCTCGGCAGTCGCTGCACCGCCCCGACGAACTCCGAGTCCGCGGCCGCGATCAGCGGCTCCAGCAGCGACAGCAGCACCGCGTCCTTGGACTTGAAATAGAAGTAGAACGTGGGCCGGGAGATCCCGGCGCCCTTGGCCAGGTCGTCCACGGAGATCTCGGCCAGCGGCCGCTGCTCGAGGAGTCGTTCCGCCGTGGTCAGAATCGCCCGCTCCCGATCGTCGCCGGACGGCCGTGCCGAACGGCGGCTGCGGGATCGGGTCGAGCCAAGCGAGGTCACGACCGATAGTCTACACTGTGTCGAGAAAATCGACACCATGTCGAGTGCCGGTTTTCCGGTTCGTTGAACTACGCTGATCGCCCGTGTCCGAATACCTCGACGTCGCGGTCGTCGGCGCCGGGATCTCCGGGATCAGCGCAGCGTGGCATCTGCAGCGGCACTGCCCGTCGAAAAGCTATGCCGTCCTGGAGCGCCGTCACGACCTGGGTGGCACCTGGGATCTGTTCCGGTATCCGGGGATTCGTTCGGACTCGGACATGTTCACCTTCGCCTTCCGGTTCAAACCATGGACCGCCGACACCACCATCGCCGACGGCGCAACGATCAAGAACTACCTGCGCGAGACCGTCGCCGAGAGCGGCATAGCCGACCGCATCCGCTATGGCCACCGGCTGGTGGCCGCCGACTGGAGCGAAGCGCACGCCGAGTGGCGCCTGACCGTCGAGCGCGACGGCGAGACGATCGAGATCCGCTGTGGCTTCCTGATCGCCTGTAGCGGCTACTACGACTACGACGATGCCTACGCGCCGCAGTTCCCGGGCACCGAGAGCTTCGCCGGACCGATCATTCACCCGCAGCACTGGCCGACGGAGTTGGACTACGAGGGGAAGAAAATCGCCGTGATCGGCTCCGGCGCCACCGCCGTGACGCTGGTGCCGGCGCTGGTCGCCTCGGGCGCGGGCCACGTCACCATGGTGCAGCGATCCCCCGGCTACATCGGGTTGCTGCGGTCGGTGGATCCGGTGGCGCGCCGGCTGAACCGGCTGCTGCCGAGGCGGGCCGCGGCCGCAGTCAACCGGTGGGGCTACATCGTGGGACAGATCGCCGTTTACCAGGTGAGCCGACGATTCCCGGCCCTCATGCGCCGGGCATTGATGCGGATGGCCCGGCGGCGGCTGCCCGAGGACTTCGATGTCGTCAAGCACTTCGGCCCCAGCTATCAGCCCTGGGACCAACGGCTGTGTCTGGCCCCCGACGGTGATCTCTTCGCAGCGCTCAACACGGGCCGGGCCGACGTCGTCACCGATGAGATCGAGACGTTCACCCCGACCGGGGTCCGGCTGCACTCCGGCGACGAACTGCCCGCCGACATGATCGTCACGGCGACCGGGCTGAACCTGCGGTTGTTCGGCGGCGCCGAGATCCGCCGTGACGGCCTGCGGATCAGTCCCCGCGACACGGTCGCCTACCAGGGCATGATGCTCAGCGGCGTGCCGAACCTGGCTTTCACCGTCGGTTACAGCAACGCGTCATGGACCCTGAAGGCCGACTTGGTGTCGGAGTCGGTCTGCCGGGTGCTCAAGCACATGGATGCTCATGGCTTCGACACCGTGGTGCCGCGCGAACCCGGCCCACACGTGCAGGAGCGCCCGCTGGTGACGCAGATCTCCGGCTACGTGCAGCGCGCGCTGGGCCAGCTACCGCGGGCCGGATCGCACCATCCCTGGCGCTTGCACGACAACTACCTGCTGGACTCGGTTCTGAGCAGGCGTGGCAAGGTCGACACCCGCCACCTGCTGTTCTCCCGGCGTCAAACCTGAACTGCACGGACATACCCTGAGTCATCAATGACATGCATAACCAGCAGTTCTCATGTTTATGGGCCGTTAGACCTGGCTAATAGCAGGGTCATTTTGACCGGATAACGAGCCGGATGAAGGTCATTAGTCCTGTCAGCCGCCTGATTGCAGACGCCTAGGACCAAAAGACGCAAAATCGCGGCTAAAGATCATAAAATTGGACAAATTACTGACGCTGCTGCTAATTTAGCCCACACTTAGCAAACGTTAGGCAAACAGCTGCAGCGATGCGGCATTGCACACGGGGAGGAGACTGCGGTGGCGGAGCGAGTTCAGGGGCGACGGTCGAAAGTGGCGCGACGGCGGTTGGCCGGTGCCGCGACATCGGTGGGGGCTTTTCTGGCGTTCGGGATGTCGCCGCTAGCGGCTTCACCGGCGCAAGCCGACTTCGACTTCGACTGGCTGGACCCGCTGTCGTGGTTCGGTGCGGAGGCCGAAATTCCCGGTGACGCCGCCTTCACCTTCAGCGACTGGGGCGGCCTGCTGATGGGCGACCCGGATGCGTGGGTGGCCTTCGACGACCAGGCGTACCTGGCGATTTATGACCCGATGCAGGCGATGATCGACAACTCGGCCAACGACTGGTGGCTGGACCCGCTGAACCAGATGTTCGCCATGGGTGACTCGTGCGGCGTGTTGTGCAATGGCGCGGACGCCTACATCAACGGCGACGGTGACCTGGTCGCGGCCCAAGCCGGTGGCCTCTGGTTCGGCGACGGCGGTGACGGGATCGACGGCTCCGACGGCGGCGCGGCCGGCTTCTTTGGCAATGGCGGCACCGGCGGCGACGCGGCGGTCGGCTCAACCGTCACCATCGATGGCGTCGTCTACGCGGGCACCGGCGGCGACGGCGGGGCCGGCGGCGGCTTCATGGGCTACGGCGGCACCGGTGGTAACGGCGGGGCCGCATTCGTCGATGACAACGACAACGTGATTCTGGCCGGCGCCGGCGGTAACGGCGGCGACGGCATGGGCCTGCTCGGCATCAGCAACGGCGGTGACGGC
>NZ_QMEX01000048.1 GCF_003284925.1 Mycolicibacter senuensis | reverse complement strand
AGTGCCTCGGTGACCAGCGCCGCCCCCGACGGCGTGGCCCCGTCCAGCGGATCGCCGGGGCGCAGCACCAGTGCTTCGGCATCGTCGGCGTTGTCGAACCAGCGTCCTGGCCGCGCCGGATCGGCGAAGTGGGTCAGCGCGGTGTCCAGCAGGCCGGTGGCGGCAGCTAGCCACCGCTGTTCACCGCTGAGTTGATACACGCTGAGCAATCCGGTGGCCAGCGCGCCGTAGTCCTCCAGGATGGCCGCACTGTCGCCTACCCGGCCGCCCAGGCTGGCCCGGCGCAGCCGCCCGTCCACCAGGTGTAGCTGCAGCAGTTCGCCGGCGCAGCGCTGCGCCGCGGCAGCCAGCCCCGGATTCTCCAGCGCCACAGCGGCTTCGGCCAAGGCGGTGATCGCCAACCCGTTCCAGGCGGTGACCACCTTGTCGTCGCGGTCGGGCTGCACCCGGGCACGCCGGGCAAACAGCAACCGCTGGCGCACCCGGTCGAACCGTTGGAGATCGTCAGGATTGACGGGCAACTGCAGCACCGACGTACCGGATTCGAACGTCCCGCTCGGGGTCACCCCGAAAACATCTGCCGCCCACTGCCCCTCGGCCTCGCCGAGCACGTCGGCCAGCTGAGCGGGAGTCCACACGTACGTGGAGCCCTCCCCGCCGTCGGCGTCGGCGTCCAGCGAGGAGACGAACATGCCGCCGCACGCGAGCTCGTCCAGCAGAAAGCGGGCCGTCTCCGAGGTCACCCGGACGGCCAGCGGATCGCCGGTGCGCCGGGCCCAGTGCGCGTAGGCCCGCAGCAGCAGCGCGTTGTCGTACAGCATCTTCTCGAAATGCGGTACCACCCAGGCGCTGTCGACGCTGTAGCGGGCAAATCCCCCGGCGAGCTGATCGTAGATTCCGCCGCGTGCCATCGCCGCACCGACGCGGGCCACCGCGTCCAGTGCCGGACGGTTTGCGGTCCGTTCGTAGTGGCGCAGCAGGGTCTCCATCAGCGCCGACGGCGGGAACTTGGGTGCGCCGCCGAATCCCCCGCGTTCGGTGTCCTCATCACGCAGCACCGCCGCCACGGCACCGTCACAGAGCATCGCGTCGACGGGCGGGCCGTTGCCGGGCAGGCCGGCGGCCATCTCCCGCAATTCGGCGGTGATGCGCCCCGAAGCGTCCTCGACCTCGCCGCGGCGCTCGCGCCAGGTGGAGCTGATCGCCGAAAGCAGGTTCAGGAACGTCTCTTTGGGGTAGTAGGTGCCGCAATAGAACGGCCGGCCGTCCGGAGTCAGAAAACATGTCATGGGCCAGCCCCCGCGGCCGGTGAGCGCCATGGTGGCGTTCATGTACACGGCGTCGATGTCCGGGCGTTCCTCCCGGTCGACCTTGATGCACACGAAGCCATCGTTCATCACCTCGGCGACGTGGGCGTCCTCAAACGAGCCGTGCGCCATCACGTGACACCAGTGACATGCCGCATAGCCCACCGACAGCAGGATCGGCACGTCACGCTCGACGGCCTCGGCCAGCGCCTCGGGTGTCCACTCCTGCCAGTGCACCGGATTGTCGGCGTGCTGGCGCAGATACGGGCTGGTGGATTCGCCGAGACGATTCGACATCAGCTGACCCTGCCTAACCCTGGTTCTAGCCCGCCGAGTCCGGTCCCGGGTCCAGCGTGCCCTCGTCGGCGGCCTGGTCGGCGGCCGGATCCTCCCGGTCGAAGGATTCCGGCACCCTCTTGAGGTGCCGGTTCATCGACCACACCAGCCCGAACGTGCCGAGCAGCAGGAGCACGACCACCAGCAGGCCGAAGGGACTGGCCTTGCCGAAGTCCGGCCCGGTCTCCCGGGGCACATCGTCGGCCAGGAGCCACAGTGTGGTCAGCAGAGCATGATTCATCAGTCGTCCTCGATCCCGGCGAACAGGTCGGTCTCCGGCAGGATGATAGGCACCCTGGACCGGGCCAGCTCGAACTCCTCGGTGGGCCACAGGCGTTGCTGCCACTCGATCGGAGCGGCGAAGAAATCGCCGTTCGGGTCGATCTGGGTGGCGTGTGCGCGCAGCGCGTCGTCGCGCTGGTGGAAGTACTCAGCGCAGTGGATCCGGCTGGTCACCCGGTCGGCGAAGCTGTCGTGGTCGGGTTTCCAGCGCTCCAGCCACTTTGCGAACGGCCCGATCTGCCCGTTCCGGGCGAACTCGTCCTGCAGCAACTGCATCCGCTGCCGCAGGAATCCGTGGTTGTAGTACAGCTTCGAAACGTTCCAGACGTCGCCGGCCTGCGGGTAGCGACGGTAGTCGCCGGCGGCCTCGAAGGCGGCCACCGAGACCTGGTGACAGCGGATGTGGTCGGGGTGCGGATAGCCGCCGTTCTCGTCGTAGGTCGTCATCACGTGCGGCCGGAAATCGCGAACCACCCGCACCAGGGCTTCGACGGACACCTCCAGCGGCACCAGGGCGAAGCAGTCCTCCGGCAGCGGGGGCAGCGGGTCGCCCTTGGGCAGCCCGGAGTCGACGAAACCCAGCCAGTGATGTTCGACGCCGAGGATCTCGGCGGCCTTGGCCATCTCGTCACGGCGTATCTCGGCGATGTGACCGTGGACGTCGGGCAGGTCCATGGCCGGGTTGAGGATGTCGCCGCGCTCGCCGCCGGTCAGCGTCACCACCATCACCCGGTGACCGGCGGCGGCGTAACGGGCCAGCGTCGCCGCACCCTTGCTGGACTCGTCGTCGGGGTGCGCATGCACCGCCATCAACCGCAGTCCGCTCATGTGCACGTTCCCCTTTTAGCCCCTATAGTTCCCGTTGGTTTCGGCCTCCATCGTTCCACCATGGGCGGCGGGCGCGTTAACCGATCCCGACTCACGACCCTGGGACATACCGCACGATGACCGACTCGAAGCCGGCCCGCTACGGGGACACCCGTAGCCGCGCCCTGCCACGGCGCCTGCTGGCCATCACGCTGGGCGCGCTGGCCATCGCGACGGCCGCGGCCGTCGCCGTGCTGGGCTTTCAACGGCTGACCACCGCCGACGTGAAAGGCGAGCTGTACGGCTACGAGGTGGTCGATGACCAGACGGTGACAGTGAAAATCAGCGTGACGCGATCTGATCCGTCCCGCCCGGCGGTCTGCATCGTGCGGGTCCGGGCCGGTGACGGCAGTGAGACCGGCAGGCGTGAAGTGCTGATTCCACCGTCGGAGTCGTCGACCGTACAGGTGACGACGATCGTCAAATCCTCCCAGCCGCCACTCATGGGCGATATCTACGGTTGCGGCCCCGACGTGCCCGATTACCTGCGGTCGCCCTGATTTTCCGGTGGTACCCTGTATGGATACACGGTTCCGGCTGGGACCGTGTATTGCTGCATTAGAACGACTGCATTACTAAAGACGTCGACCCCGCTGGCTGCTATCGCCGGGTCCGACGACATGAGGAGCACAGTGACATGACGGACACCCAGGTGACCTGGTTGACGCAGGAGTCGCACGACCGGCTCAAGGCCGAGCTCGACCAGCTGATCGCGAACCGTCCGGTGATCGCCGCGGAGATCAATGACCGCCGCGAGGAGGGTGATCTGCGCGAGAACGGCGGCTACCATGCTGCCCGCGAGGAGCAGGGGCAGCAAGAAGCCCGCATCCGCCAACTGCAGGACCTGCTCAACAACGCCAAGGTCGGCGAGGCTCCCACCCAGTCCGGGGTGGCGCTGCCCGGTTCGGTGGTCAAGGTGTTCTACGACGGCGACAAGAGCGACACCGAGACCTTCCTGATCGCCACCCGCCAAGAGGGCATCAGCGAGGAGAACCTTGAGGTGTATTCGCCGAACTCACCGCTGGGTCATGCCCTGCTCGGCGCCAAGGAAGGCGAGGAACGCAGCTACACGGTGCCCAGCGGCAACACCGTCAAGGTGACCCTGGTCAGCGCGGAGCCCTATCGCCCCTGAGGCCTACCGCGGCTCAGCGCAGCGCCTGCTTCAGGTCCTCGAGCAGGTCGTCGATGTCCTCGATGCCGACCGAGAGCCGCACCAGGTCGTCGGGAACCTCCAGTTGCGAACCGGCCGTCGATGCATGGGTCATCGCGCCCGGGTGTTCGATCAGCGACTCCACCCCGCCCAGTGACTCGGCCAGGATGAAGATCTCGGTTGCGGCGCACAGCTTCTCCGCCGCTCCTCGACCGCCGTGCAGCCGCACCGACACCATGCCACCGAACCCGCGCATCTGCCGCGCGGCAATGTCATGCCCCGGGTGGCCGGGCAGGCCCGGATACAGCACGGTGTCGACGGCGGCGTGTGCGGCGAGGAACTCCGCCACCGCGGCCGCGTTCTCGCTGTGCCGTTGCATCCGCAGCGCCAGCGTCTTGAGGCCTCGCAGCGTGAGGTAGGCGTCGAACGGACCGGGGACCGCCCCGGCGCCGTTCTGCAGGAACGCGAAGGCGGCGTCTAGTTCCTCGTCGTCGGTGACCAGCGCGCCACCGACCACATCGGAGTGGCCGCCGATGTATTTCGTGGTGGAGTGCAGCACCACGTCAGCGCCCAGCGTCAGCGGCTGCTGCAGCGCCGGAGAGGCGAAGGTATTGTCCACCAACACCTTTGCGCCCGATTCCCGGCCGATTGCGGCGATGGCTTCGATGTCGCTGATCGACAGCAGCGGGTTGGTGGGCGTCTCCGCGAAGATCAGTCGGGTCTTGTCGGTGAGGGCGGCACGCACCGCGTCCAGGTCAGACAGCGCGACCGGCGTGTAGGACAAACCCCAACCGGTGAACACCTTGTCGATCAGCCGGAAGGTGCCGCCGTAGGCGTCGTCGGGAATGATCAGGTGATCGCCGGGACGCAGCATCGCCCGCAGCGCACAGTCCGTGGCGGCCATCCCGGAGGAGAACGCCCGGCCGTACCCGCCCTGTTCGACAGCTGCCAGCGCGGTCTCCAGCGCGGTCCGGGTCGGGTTGCCGGTACGGGCGTACTCGTAACCGCCCCGCAGGCCACCGACACCGTCCTGGGCGAACGTACTGCTGGCATAGATCGGCGCATTGACCGCCCCGGTGGCCGGGTCGGGCCGGTAACCGGCGTGAATCGCCGTGGTGGAGGGGCCGATCGGGCCGTGCAGGCGGCTCACCGGATCGGCAGGCAGACGGTGGTCATGATCTTGTCGGCCAGCGTCTGGCGTTTGGCGTCCCACAGCGGGAACAGATAGCCGATGAGCAAGATGATGCTGTCGATGATGTGGGCCAGTTGTCGCACGATCGACATCCCGAACCCGATCGGCTGACCGGTGGTTTCGGAGACCACTTTGAACTTCATCAGCGATTTGCCGATGCTCGATCCGGTGGTGCCCTGCCGGTAGCCGTAGTTCCACAGTCCGAAGCCGAAGGCCCCCAGCCAGCCGAGGAACATCAGCAGGGCGCCGACGGCCGACGGCGTGACGGTGCAGGCGAACCCGGCCGACGTGGTGACGCACTCCCGTTGTGCGGTGGACCCGGCGATCATCGAAGGAATCCAGTAGATCACCAGGATCGGCAAGCAGTCGATGAGGTAGGCGCCCACCCGGGTGAGCCACGGCGTGTAGGACTCCTGCGGAAGGTCGCCGACCGGACCTCCGACCGAGGCGTACCCGGGGGCAGGCGGCGGGTAGTTGCCCGGCGGCGGGGGCGGATAGTTGCCCGGCGGGGGCGGCGGATAGTTCCCCGGCGGGGGGTAGCCGCCGCCCGGCGGGGGCGGGTAATTGCCGGCCGCCGGATAATCGCCCGGCCGCGGCGGCGGGTAGTTGCCCGGCGGGGGCGGATAATCACCCGGCGGAGGAGGGTAGGTGCCCGGTGGCGGCGGGAAGTCGGTCATGAGCACCCTTCTCCGAGTAATTCGATGCGGATTTTCACGCTACCGCAATGCGCCCGTGTGATCGCTACCTGCGGCGCGGCCCGTCGGAGAGGAACCCCAACAGGTCGTGGCGGGTGATGACGCCGACCGGCTTGCCGTCTTCGACCACCATCACCGCGTCGACGTCGGCCAGGGTGGTGGCGGCGACGCCGACCACCTCGCCGGAGCCGATCAGCGGCAGCGGCGGGCCCATGTGCTTCGAAACCGCGTCCGCGAGCTTGGCCCGGCCCTCGAAGACCGCCGAGAGCAGGTCCCGCTCGGACACACTGCCGGCCACCTCCCCCGCCATCACCGGCGGCTCGGCGCCGACGACGGGCATCTGCGACACCCCGTACTCCCGCAGGATCCCGATGGCGTCGCGCAGCGTCTCCGACGGGTGGGTGTGCACCAGGTCGGGCAACACCCCGGACTTGGCCCGCAGCACGTCGGCCACGGTGGGCTGCACCGTCGAGCCGTCCAGCCGGGAGCGCAGGAACCCGTAGGACGACATCCAGGAGTCGTTGAAGATCTTCGACATGTAGCCGCGGCCGCCGTCGGGCAGCAGGACGACGACGAGCGCGTCGGGTCCGGCTTTGACGGCCGCCTCCACCGCGGCCACCACGGCCATGCCGCAGGATCCACCGACCAGCAACGCTTCCTCGCGGGCCAGTCGGCGGGTCATGTCGAAGGAGTCCGCGTCGGAGACCGCGATGATCTCGTCGGGCACCTTCGGGTCGTAGGCGGCCGGCCAGAAGTCCTCCCCGACGCCTTCCACCAGGTACGGCCGGCCGGTGCCGCCGGAGTACACCGAGCCCTCGGGGTCAGCGCCGATGACCCGGACCCGGCCCCCCGACACCTCCTTGAGGTAGCGGCCGGTGCCGGTGATGGTGCCGCCGGTGCCGATCCCCGCGACGAAGTGGGTGACCTGACCGTCGGTGTCGTTCCAGACCTCCGGACCGGTGGTCTCGTAATGGCTCTCCGGGCCGGCTTGGTTGGAGTACTGGTCGGGTTTCCAGGCGCCGTCGATCTCGGTGACCAACCGGTTGGACACGCTGTAGTAGCTGGCCGGGTCGTCGGGCGGCACCGCCGTCGGGCAGACCACCACCTCGGCGCCGTAGGCGCGCATCACGTTCTGCTTGTCCTCGCTGACCTTGTCCGGGCAGACGAACACGCACTTGTAACCGCGGCGCTGGGCGACCAGCGCCAGCCCGACACCGGTGTTGCCGGAGGTGGGCTCGACGATGGTGCCACCGGGCCGCAGCGCCCCGCTGGCCTCGGCGGCGTCGATCATCTTCACCGCGATGCGGTCCTTGGAGCTCGCACCCGGGTTGAGGTATTCGATCTTGGCCACCACCCGGCCCGCCCCGTCGGGAACGATCGAATTCAGCTCGACCAGTGGGGTGTTGCCGATGAGGTCACTGATGTGGCGCGCTATCCGCATACCTGCCATCGTCTCAGGCGGTGCCACCCACCGGGGCACGGCCTCGCTAACCGGTGGCCTCGCGGATGTATTCGCCGATCTGGCGCAGCGAGCGGGTGGCCTCCGGCACGAACGGCGCGGCGATCTGGAAGACGTGGATCTGGCCCGGCCACACCCGCAGCTCCACCGGGACGCCGGCCGCGGCCAGCACCTTGGCGCCCAGCCGCGCGTCGTGCAGTAGCACCTCGGAACCGGAGACGTGGATCAGGGTGCGCGGCAGGCCGGGTTTGACGTGGCGCAGCGGTTCGAGGACCTTTCCGGGATGGCTACCGCCGTGAACGCGGTCGTTGCGGGCGGCCGCTTCGACCAGTTCGACGAACGCGTCGAACGCCTTGGGCGGGAACATCGCCCCGGTGTGGATGTTCGGGTGCGCCTTCTTGGCTTCCTTGGCGATCTCCAGCAGCGGCGACATTGCGACGATCGCCGCGGGGTCCTCGCCCTCCTCCAGCAGGCGCTGGGCCAGCGCCAGCGACAGGTAGCCGCCGGCGGAGTCGCCGGCGAGCACGATCTGCTCCGGTTGGTAGCCCTGGCGGCGCAGCCACCGGTAGCCGTCGTAACAGTCGTCGATGGCGTCGTCGATGGAGTTCTTCGGGACCATCCGGTACTCCACCACCAGGATCGGGCTGTCGGCGTACTTGGACAGCTTGGTGACGAGCCGGCCGTGGGTATTGGCCCCGCAGGTCACAAACGCGCCGCCGTGCATGTAGAGCACCACCCGGCGGGTGCCGTCGGCGGGCAGCACACCGGCGGCCCGCACCAGTTGAGCTTTGCACCGCGGCAACCGGATGGTGGCGCGGATGGTGCCCGGCGGCGGCAGCATCGCCTTGGCGGCGAAGTCGAGCAAGCCGAACGGCCACGGCATCCGCGGGAAGTAGCTGCCGACCGACAGCACCGGTCTGATGGTGGCCCTGGCGGCCAGCCACGCCAGCCTGCCTTCAACGCTGGGTGAGTCCTCGACGACCTCGACGGGCAGCCCGTCGTGGCGGCCGTGTCGGCGGGGCCGCGAAACGGGATATAGCCGGGCGGCAGAGCGCGACGAGCTGGGAATTCTGCTGGGTGCGGTCATGGCGGACACTCCCTCCAGCCGGCCCCGGCCGGCACAGCCAACGCGGTTCCACGTATCGTCACACGAAGAAGTATGTGAAGAAATCTTAGGGTTCGTTCCGATACGGCATCGGGTCCGCATCGTGATCTGTTTTGTTTGCTGCGCGCGGGCGTCGTGCGGTTTCGCTCCTTAGACTTACCCCATGGGGATCCAGGTGGCGCGGCGGTCGGCGGTCACGCTGGCGGCCGCCGGGGCGCTCGCCTCCAGCGGCACCCTCTACTTGGGGCTGCGCAATCTGTTGGCCGGCCAGGCCGACGTCGCGCGCCAGACCATTCCGAGAGCCTGCGACGTTCCGCCGCGCGCCGACGGCATCTACGTTGCCGGTGAGCTTCCCGGCGAAGTCGCCGTGCAGCGCTTTCAGCGTGGCATGAGCGTCGACCTGCACCTGATGGTCTTCGGCGACTCGACCGGGACCGGCTACGGCTGCTGCTCACCCGAGGAGGTGCCAGGCGCGCTGATCGCCCGGGCACTGGCCGAGCGCACCGGCAAGCGGATTCGCCTGAGCACCAAGGCAATCGTCGGCGCCACCTCCAAGGGCCTCGCCGGCCAGGTCGACGCGATGTTTGTCGCGGGGCCGCCGCCCGACGCGGCGGTGATCATGATCGGGGCGAACGACGTCACCGCGCTCAACAGCATCGCCGGCTCCGCGCAGCGACTGCACGCAGCGGTGAAGCGCCTGCACCGCAGCGGCGCGGTGGTGGTCGTCGGCACCTGCCCGGATTTCGGGGCGGTCAGTGCGATCCCCCAGCCGCTGCGGTTGGTCGCGCAGATCCGCGCCCGGCAGTTGGCGCGGGCCCAGACCCGGGCGGTCAAAGCCGCCGGCGGTATCCCCGTGCCGTTCGCCGACTTCAGCGCGCCGGCGTTCCGCGATACACCCGGGCTGCTGTTCGCCCGGGACCAGTACCACCCCTCGGCCGCAGGTTATGCGCTGGCGGCGAGCCAATTGATCCCGCCGCTGTGCGCCGCGATGGCCCAGGCCGATTTACGTGCGACGGTGCCGCCGGACTAGATTCGGCTGCAATACCCGATCGCAAGGAGTCATCGTGCCCGAAGCCGTCATCGTCTCAACTGCTCGCTCACCGATCGGCCGGGCCGGTAAGGGTTCGCTGGTCACCATGCGGCCCGACGACCTGGCCGCGCAGATGGTTCGCGCCGCCCTGGACAAGGTGCCCGAACTCAACCCGCACCAGATCGATGACCTGATGATGGGCTGCGGCCAGCCCGGCGGCGCCGCCGGCTACAACATTGCGCGCGTGGTGTCGGTGCTGCTCGGCTACGACTTCCTGCCGGGCACCACGGTCAACCGCTACTGCTCGTCGTCACTGCAGACCACCCGGATGGCGTTCCACGCGATCAAGGCCGGCGAGGGCGACGCGTTCATCTCCGCCGGGGTGGAGACCGTCTCGCAGTTCGGCATCGGTGCCGCTGACGGCGCCCCGGACAGCAAGAACCCGCTGTTCAACGATGCCATGGCCCGCACCGAGGCGGCTGCTGCCGGTGCCGAGGAGTGGCATGACCCGCGCGCCGACGGCAACCTGCCCGACATCTACATCGCGATGGGCCAGACTGCCGAGAACGTGGTGCTGCACACCGGGATCAGCCGCGAGGACCAGGACCACTGGGGTGTGCGCAGCCAGAACCGCGCCGAGGAAGCCATCAAGAGCGGCTTCTTCGCCCGGGAGATCTCCCCGGTGACGCTGCCGGACGGCACCGTCGTCAGCACCGACGACGGGCCGCGCGCCGGCACCACCTACGAGAAGATCAGCCAGCTCAAGCCGGTGTTCCGTCCCAACGGCACGGTGACCGCCGGTAACGCCTGCCCGCTCAATGACGGCGCGGCCGCCGTGGTCATCACCAGCGACACCAAGGCAAAGCAGCTCGGCCTCAAGCCGCTCGCCCGGATTGTGGCCACCGGAGTGTCGGGCCTGTCGCCGGAGATCATGGGCCTGGGGCCGATCGAGGCGGTCAAGAAGGCGCTGACGAACGCGAAGATGTCGGTCTCGGACATCGACCTGTTCGAGATCAACGAGGCCTTCGCGGTGCAGGTGCTCGGCTCGGCCCGTGAGCTGGGCATCGACGAGGACAAGCTGAATGTGTCCGGCGGGGCGATCGCGCTGGGCCACCCGTTCGGCATGACCGGCGCCCGCATCACCGCCACCCTGCTGAACAACCTGGCCACCCACGACAAGACCTTCGGTGTGGAGACGATGTGTGTCGGCGGCGGCCAGGGCATGGCGATGGTCGTGGAGCGCCTCTCCTAGTTCTTCTTCCCGTTGACGCTGCGCTGAGGGCTGCCGCCACTCGCATTTTTGCGCCCCTAGCGCAGTGTCAACGCCGTCTCAACGCACATCCGCGGCGGTTAAAAAATGACTCTGCGCTGAGGGCTGGTGCTACTCGCACCTTGCGCCCCAGCGCAGAGTCAACGGGAAAAGCGGAAGGTTATTCGCTCTGGAAGTAGCTGAGCAGACGCAGGATCTCCAGGTACAGCCAGACCAGCGTCACCGTCAGACCCAGGGCGATGCCCCAGGCAGCCTTCTCCGGCGCCCCGGCCCGGATCAGCTGGTCCGCCGCGTCGAAGTCGATCAGGAAGCTGAACGCGGCGATCCCGATGCAGACCAGCGAGAAGATGATCGACAGGGTCCCGCCGCTGCGCAGACCCAGGCCGTCACCACCGCCGACACCGAACAGCGACAGCACCAGGTTGCCGATCATCAGGGCCAGCACACCGAACAAGGCGCCGACGATCATCCGGGTGAACTTCGGGGTGACGCGGATGGCGCCGGTCTTGTAGACCACGAGCATGCCGCCGAACACCCCGAAGGTGCCCATCACCGCCTGGCCGATCATCGAACCGGCGTTACTGGTTCCGACTGTGACCGCGGTCAGCACGAACGAGATGGCGCCGAGGAACAGCCCCTCCAGCACCGCGTAGCTGAGCACCAGTGCCTTGCTGTCCTGCCGGCGGGTGAACATGGCCACCATGACCAGCGCCAGGCCGCCGAACGCGCCGATGAAGGTCAGCGGGGCCGCCAGCGCCTGATTGGCCGAGACCAGGAAGAACGACACCACGGCGGCGATGCTGAGCACCCCCAGCGTCATGCCGGTCTTGGTGACGACGTCATCGATGGTGAGCGGGCGGCTGACCTCCCGCTGGTAGTCGGTCTGAGGGCTCTGCAGACCGGGGTAACCCTGGCTCATCTGCTGGGTTGCGCCGGCGGTGGCTTGCCCTAAACCGGTGCCGAACTGCGCATAACCGCCCTGCTTGGGCAACGAACGAAATACCGGGTTGCTGGTCTCCCGCACCTTCCCGATCCTCTCTAATGCTGTCTTGTGCTCCGACACGAAATGTGCGAACAACTTGATCAACGATCCACGACCCGCCGGGGTTCCCAACAGACTGCGGGCCGTTCCTCCGCCAAACCTTACCCGCGGACCGGCGACCGCGGGAAGGGATCTACATTGCGAAGGCGTGACGAGTGAATCTGACGAGGTACTGGCCCGCGTCGAGAACGGGATCGGTCTGCTGACGCTGAACCGCCCGCAGGCGATCAACTCCCTCAACCTACCGATGGTGACCGCGATGACCGCGGCGCTTTCTACCTGGGCCGACGACCCGGCGGTCACCGCGGTGGTGCTGTCCGGCGCCGGCGAGCGCGGACTGTGCGCCGGCGGCGACGTGGTCGCGATCTATCACAGCGCCAAAGCCGACGGCGCCGACGCGCGGCGCTTCTGGCACGACGAATATCTCCTCAATGCTCAGATCGGCGGATACGGCAAGCCGTACGTGTCGCTGATGGACGGCATCGTGATGGGCGGTGGTGTGGGAGTCGGCGCGCACGCCAACACCCGGGTGGTCACCGACACGACGAAGATGGCGATGCCGGAGGTGGGCATCGGCTTCATCCCGGATGTCGGCGGCACCTACCTGCTCTCCCGCGCGCCGGGCCACCTCGGCCTGCACGCGGCACTGACCGGTGCGCCGTTCTCCGGCGCGGACGCCATCGAACTGGGTTTCGCCGACCACTATGTGCCGCACGCCGCGCTGGGCGACTTCACCGCGACGATCCGCTCCGACGGGGTCACCGAGGCACTGCAGCGCCACGCCGTCGACACGCCACCGAGTGCGCTTGCGGCACACCGTGACTGGATCGACGAGTGCTATGCCCACGACACCGTCGCCGAGATCGTGGCCGCGCTGGCCGGACATGCCGACGCCGAGGCCAACGCCGCCGCCCAACTCATCGGCACCCGCTCTCCGATCGCCTGCTCGGTGACACTGGAATCGGTGCGCCGGGCGGGTGAGTTGGCCACGCTGGAAGACGTTCTGATCCAGGAGTTCCGGGTGTCGAGCGCATCGCTGCGCTCCCATGACCTGGTGGAGGGCATCCGCGCCCAGTTGGTGGACAAAGACCGCAACCCGCAGTGGTCGCCTGCGACACTGGCCGAGGTGAGCTCCGCAGACGTCGAATCGTATTTCGTCCCCGCCGAACCCGATCTAGTGTTTTAAGGAGTCCTTCAAATGAGTTACGAAACGATCCTCGTCGACCGCGACGGACGCGTCGGCACCATCACCTTGAACCGGCCGCAGGCGCTCAACGCACTCAACAGCCAGGTGATGAACGAAGTCACCACCGCCGCGGCGGAATTCGACGCCGACCCGGGCATCGGCGCGATCATCATCACCGGAAGCGCCAAGGCGTTCGCCGCCGGCGCCGACATCAAAGAGATGGCCGACCTGAGCTTCGCCGAGGTGTTCGCGGCGGACTTCTTCGCCGCCTGGTCCAAGCTGGCCGCGGTGCGCACCCCGACGATCGCGGCGGTTGCCGGCCACGCCCTCGGCGGCGGCTGCGAACTGGCGATGATGTGTGACCTGCTGATCGCCGCCGACACCGCGAAATTCGGCCAGCCGGAGATCAAACTCGGTGTGCTGCCCGGCATGGGCGGCTCCCAGCGACTGACCCGGGCCATCGGCAAGGCCAAGGCCATGGATCTGATCCTGACCGGCCGCACCATCGATGCCGCCGAGGCCGAACGCAGCGGCCTGGTCTCGCGCGTGGTGCCGGCCGACGACCTGTTGACCGAAGCCGGAAAGGTCGCGGCCACCATCGCCGGAATGTCACTGTCCGCAGCGCGGATGGCCAAGGAAGCGGTCAACCGCGCGTTCGAATCCACCCTGGCCGAGGGACTGCTCTATGAGCGCCGGCTGTTCCACTCGGCGTTCGCCACCGAAGACCAGAGTGAGGGCATGGCGGCGTTCACCGAGAAGCGCGCGCCCAACTTCACCCACCGCTAACACGATGGTCGGATCGGCCGAACAGGCTTGGTGGATAAGGCGTTATACCTTCTTCGGTACCGCTACCGGAGTGGTGTTCATCTGGCTGTCCCTGACACCGTCACTGCTGCCCCGCGGGCCGTTGTTCCAGGGTCTGGTCAGCGGCGGGTCCGGTGCCGCCGGCTACTGCCTCGGGGTGTTCGCGGTGTGGCTGGTGCGCTACCTGCGTTCGCAGGACTCCAGCCCGCCGCCGCCGCGCTGGGCGTGGGCGGTACTGCTGCCGATCGGGACCATCGGCATCATCGTGATGAATGTGCGGTTTCATTTCTGGCAGGACCGCGTCCGCGACCTGATGGGCGTCGAACACCTGAAATGGTGGGGCTATCCACTGGCCGGCGTGTTGGCGGTGGTGGTGTTGTTCGCGCTGGTCGAAGTGGGTCAGCTGCTCCGGCGACTCACCGGCCTGTTGGTGCAACAACTCAACCGTATTGCGCCGCCGCGGATCTCGGCGGTCGTCGCGGTGACGCTGTTGCTGGCGCTGGGGGTGGCGCTGCTCAACGGCGTCGTGGTCAAGGTTGCCATGCGAACCATGAACAACACCTTCGCCACCCTCAACAACGAAATGGGCCCCGACACCGAACCGCCGAGCAGCTCGCATCGTTCGGGGGGTCCCGGGTCGTTGGCGTCGTGGGAGTCCCTGGGCCGAGAGGGCCGGGTCTTCGTCGAGGGTGGCCCCACCGTCGCGCAACTCACCGCATTCAACCGGGCCCCCGCCACTGAGCCGGTCCGCGCCTACGCGGGTCTGAACTCCGCCGACGGGATCGTCGCGGCTGCCGAGCTGGCCGCCAGTGAACTCGAACGAACCGGCGGACTGGGCCGCGACGTCATCGCGGTAGCGACCACGACGGGCACCGGGTGGGTCAACGAAGCGCACGCCACGGCGCTGGAGTATCTGTTCAACGGCAACACCGCAATCGTGAGCATGCAGTATTCGTTCCTGCCGAGCTGGCTATCCTTCCTGGTGGACAAGGAGAACGCCCGCCAGGCTGGGCAGGCCCTGTTCGAAGCGGTCGACGCACGGGTGCGCAAGTTGCCCGAGTCGAAGCGACCCAAGGTCGTGGTGTTCGGCGAGAGCCTGGGCTCATTCGGCGGTGAGGCACCGTTCATGAGCCTCAATAACGTGCTGGCACGAACCGACGGAGCGGTGTTTTCCGGCCCGACGTTCCAGAACACCATCTGGACCGAGCTGACCGCCCACCGCGACCGGGGCTCCCCGGAGGTCCTGCCGATTTACCACGACGGCCTCCACGTACGGTTTGTGTCCCAGCCCGGCGACCTCACCCGTCCGAGCACACCGTGGAGCACGCCGCGGGTGGTCTATCTGCAGCATGCCTCCGACCCGATCGCCTGGTGGAATCCCGATCTACTGTTCAAGCAGCCCGATTGGCTCAAAGAACCCCGCGGCTACGACGTGTTGCCCGAGGTGACTTGGAAGCCTGTGGTGACGTTTCTACAGGTCTCTGCCGACATGGCGGTGGCGATCAATGTCCCGGACGGTCACGGGCATTCCTACCAGGACGACATCGCCAATGCCTGGGCGGCGGTACTGCAACCACCGGGCTGGACGGCGGAGAAGACGCAGCGGCTGCGGCCCCTGCTGCACAGTGGCGAGAGCAGCTAGCCCCCAGCTAGCCCAGCAGCGGCGTCACATGGCGCTATTACATCCAGCGGGGTGGACCGCAGACAAAACCGAGCGGCTCCGACCGCTGCTGCACTCGAACGCGTGATGCTTTCGGCTCCACCAGCAGCCCGGCGGCCACCAGGGCGTGGTAGCCGCCGATGACATCGGTGGCGCGATGCAGGCCCAGGTCCACCAGCGCGGCCGCGGCCAGGCTCGAGGTGTAGCCCTCCGAGCACAGGATCACCCACTGCACGTCGTCGTCGACCGCCTGCGGCAGCCGGGCGTCGCTGGTGGGGTCGCAGCGCCACTCCAGCACATTGCGTTCGATGACCAGCGCGGCGGGCACCTGCCCCTCCCGCGCGCGCTGGGCTTCCGGTCGGATGTCGACCAGCAGGGCGCCGTCCCGCAGCGCCGCGGGCACCTCCGCGGCGGTCATCCGGTGCAGTCGTGCCCGCGCAGCGGCGAGCATCCCGTCGATCCGACTGGTCAGCTGCGTCGTGGTCACGATGCCTCCGGGTGTTCGGTGAGTTCGGTGCGCTGCCGGCGCAGCGTGTTATCGGGTGCGACGTCGTAGTAGGACATCTCGACCAGTGGCGGTGAGTAGGCGTGCACGCTCAGCGTCGGGCCCGAGAGTGACGGCGCCCAGACCACGTCATGCACCCAGCCTCGCGAGAACGAGGCTTGGTCGCCGGCGTCGAGCCGCCGCTGCGCCAACTGCGTGCCATCCCAATGGAATTCATCCAGCGCCCCGGACAGCACGGTTAACGCGCCCAGCGAATCGCCGTGGTCGTGCAGTTCGGTGGCGTGCCCCGGCACCCAGCTGATCAGCCAGATGTCGAGCCGCTCGTCGCCGTGGATCCGGGTGAACCAGCGGTTGTCGGTCGGCAGGCCGGACGGGGGCAGCAGGTGCTGGTAGCGGCCGTCCAGCACCGCATCGGCGGCCAGGTCGGTGGTCTGCAGCAGGTCGGGCAGGCGCAGCGAGCGGGGCCGGGGGGCCGAACGCCGCAACGCGACAGGGTCAGCAATAACCATGGTGAAAACTCCAGAACGGATGGGGTGGATTCAAGACAGGGGTCGGCGGCAGCACTCAGCTGCGGCAACAACAACCCTGGAATCCGACGTGCTCCATCACAGCAGCCATGCTAGGTGGCTGCGGCGCGCCGGGTGGCGTCCCGCTGCCCGGCGCGGATCGCGGCGCCGCGGTCGGCTCACCGGCTGTGACCTGCGTGGTTGCCCCGAAACCGGGTTTGTAATCACGGTGACCGAAAACCCGGCGGCCGTGGCCCGCAAAATGGGAGGCATGGCCTCTACGACTGCACCGAGAGTGTCGCTGGTGCTGGGCAGTGGCGGTGCGCGCGGCTACGCCCATATCGGCGTGATCGTCGAGCTGATCGAGCGCGGTTACGACATCGTCGGGATCTCCGGATCCTCGATGGGTGCCCTGGTTGGCGGTCTGCAGGCGGCCGGCCGCCTCGACGACTTCGCCGAGTGGGCCGAGTCGCTGACCCAGGGGGCGGTGTTGCGGCTGTTGGACCCGTCGTTTACCGCCGCCGGGGTGCTGCGGGCCGGGAAGATCCTCGACGTCGTCCGGGACATCCTCGGCGACATCGACATCGAACAGCTGCCGATTCCCTACACCGCGGTGGCGACCGATCTGATCGCCGGCAAGTCGGTGTGGCTGCAACGCGGCCCGGTTGACACTGCGATCCGTGCCTCGATCGCCATTCCCGGTGTGATCGCTCCGCATGTGGTGGACGGGCGCCTGCTCGCCGACGGCGGCATTCTCGATCCGCTGCCGATGGCGCCGCTGTGCGCCGTCAACGCCGACCTGACGCTGGCGGTGAGTCTCAGCGGCGGCGACCCGGCGACCGCCGGGCCGGCCTCGGAGGATGCCGAGCGGAGCGCGCCCGGGCGACTGAACCGGATGATGCGCAGCACATCAGCGCTGCTGGACACCAGCGGGGCGCGGTCGCTGCTGGATCGGCCCACGGCACGGGCGATCCTGGACCGGTTCAGCAGCGGCGACACCGAAGATGATCCCGTCGACGATGACACCGCGGAGGCCACGTCCGGTGCGGCCGGGGTGCCCAAACTCGGCAGCTTCGAGGTGATGAACCGCACCATCGACATCGCCCAGGCGGCGCTGACCCGCCATCAGCTGGCGTCGCACCCCCCGGATCTGCTCATCGAAGTGCCGCGTATTGCCTGCCGCAGCCTGGACTTCCACCGCGCCGCGGAATTGATCGAGGTGGGCCGCGAACTCACCGGGCGCGCCCTCGACGCCACGAAATCCGGTTAGTCCACGGCGAGGAACTCGGCGATGGCGGCGGCATGCCGACGGCCTTGCTCGCGTCCCGCCCGCGCCGACGGCACCCGGCACGCGGGGTCCAGCGGGTTGCTGCCGAAGGCCCGCAGCGCCGTACCGTCGGCGAACACCGCGTACGCCCGCCCGTCGAACGCCGCGACCTCGGCGGCCGCACCGGCACTGAACGGCGATGGCGCCGATTCCCCGGCAGGCACCAGTACGACGGCCACGTCGCAGTCGTCGGCGACGTCGAGGTTGATTGCGCTGCGCATCCCGCCGTCCATGTAGCGCCGTCCGCCGATCACCACCGGTGGCCAGACGCCGGGCACGGCACAACTGGCCGCCACCGCGTCGACGAGGTCGACTCCCAAGTCCCGGTCGAACACCGTCAGCTCGCCGGTGTCGATGTCGATCGCCGTGATCCGCAGGCAGCGCTGCGGCCACCGATGCGAGGGAAGCCGGTGCTCGATCACCTGCCGGCGCACCGCGGCCGGAACCGTCTCGGTGGCCAGCGCCACCGCGCCGATGCGCTGCATCTTCTGGGCGGCCGTGGTGTTCGGCTCGGTCATGGCCGCCAGAAACAGCTCGGCGATCCCCTCGACGCCCACCCCGGGGTCGAGTTCGGGCGAGGTCTCGGCCACCTGCCGGGCGAACAGCTCGTCGAGACCAGCTCCGCTGCCGATCTGGCCGCTGACCGCTGACCCGGCCGAGGTCCCGACCAGCACATCGGATTCCAGCAGCGTGGCCGCGGTGGCCGGGGACTCGTCAGCGATGCCGCACAGCACGCCGGTCTCCCAGGCAATGCCCGCCACTCCCCCACCGGCGAGCACCAGGGCCCGTTTACCTGTCGCCATCGCCGGGTCAGCGCGCCAACACTGCGGCCAGCCCGTTCACCGCGCCAGAGCGGGTGCGGCCCGGCCGGTGATGAGCGGCAGATCGAAGAATCCGACGACGCCGGCCGGGGCCGCACAGGTCGCCGGGACGGCGTTGACGCAGTGCGCGGCGGTCGCTACGACGCCCGGGTTGCTCTTCAGCCCCTCCTCGACGGTCTCGGGCTGCCAGCCCTTGACGGTGACGAACGTGTTCGGATTGCCCTGCACCTCCATCTCGTAGCGCTCCTTCGCCGGGCCGAAATTCCAGGGCGGATCGAGGTTCTCCTCACCCATCAGCCAGTTGACCGTCACCCGTACCACCACCTCGTCACCGACCGTCGCCTCCCAGTGGAACCGGCGAGCGGCAACCTGACCGGGTTCGATGACACCGATCGGAGAGTCGATCGGCGCGGTGGCCACCGCCACCTCCTGCGATGAGCGGATCCGGTCGTCGGCGGCGAAACCCAGCCGGTCCACGCACAGTCGCACCGACTGCACGAAGCCGCTGTCGAGTATTTTCTGCATCGGTCCGGTCAACGCACGCTCGGGCGTGCCACCGAACCCCATCACGTGGCGCAGCACGTCCGGGGCGCCGTAGGTCCGCAGATCGGAAAACTCTTCGCACCGAACAAAAGTCACTCCGGTGGACATCACCGACAGCAGCAGCGGGAACAGCTCGCTGGCAGCACCGGGGGCGATACCGACACCATGCAGCGAAGCATTGCCGGCCTGCGCTGCCGCTTCCAGCGGCGCAGCCGACCGCGCGGTGGGATAGACCCAACCCACCGGCGTGACAACGTTCTTGCCGGAACGCAGCAGTGCGGCGACCTCCTCCACATTGGCCACCAGCGGCGCGTAGATGACGGCGTCGGCGTCCAAAGCCAGCACCTCGTCGATGTCGCTGGTCGTGGTCACGCCCAGTGGCGCGGTCCCGATGATCTCCCCGACGTCCTTGCCGCTCTTGGATTTCGAGTGCACCCAACAGCCGACCAGTTCGAGATCGGGGTGTTCGAGCACACCTTTGATCGCGGCGACGCCGACCCCACCGGTTGCCCACTGGATCACACGCAGAGTCATCAGTCACGCACCTCGCTTACCTGATATTCGTTGTCGGAGTAGCGGGCCCGGATGGTCTTCTTGTCGTACTTGCCGACGCTGGTGCGCGGAATGGTGTCGACGAATGTCCAGCGCTCCGGTAGCCACCACCGGGCAACCTTGTCGGACAAGAAGCTTCGCAGTTCGACGGGGGTGACGGCGGCACCCGCCCGGGCCACCACCACGGCCAGTGGCCGTTCCTGCCAGCGTTCGTCGGGGACCCCGACCACCGCGGCCTCGATCACGTCGGGGTGGGCGATCAGCTCGTTCTCCAGCTCGACCGAGGAGATCCACTCTCCGCCGGACTTGATCACGTCCTTGGCGCGGTCGGTCAAGGTGATGAAACCCTGCGCGTCGATGCGGCCCACGTCGCCGGTGCGCAGCCAGCCGGAGGCGAATTTCGACTCGTCCTGGCCGCGGTAGTAGGAGCCGGTGATCCACGGGCCGCGGACCTCCAGTTCGCCCACCGCAACGCCGTCGTTGGGCAGCGGTCGCCCGTCGTCGTCGACGATCCGCGCCTCGACCCCGCAGATCGGCCGGCCCTGGGTGCCACGCAGTGCCCAGTGCCGGTCTTCGCCGGTGCCCGGCGGCGGCCATGCCAACGTGGCCAGCGGTGATGTCTCGGTCATCCCCCACAGCTGGCGGACCTGCACCCCGTGCTTGTCCTCGAAGGCTCGCATCAGCGAGACAGGCACCGCGGAACCACCGCAGACCACTTGGCGCAGAGACGAGATGTCATGGCCCGGTTCACGATCCAGGTAGTGCAGGACGTCGTTCCAGATCGTCGGCACCGCACCGGCCACGGTGGGCCGCAGTTTCTCGATGAGGGCGACCAGCGACGGGGCGTCCAGATGCCGGTCGGGCAGCGTCAGATCCGCCCCGGCCATCAGCGCCGCATACGGCAGGCCCCAGGCATTGGCGTGAAACATCGGCACGATCGGCAGCACTGAGTCATCCGTCCCGATCCCGACACCGTTGGCGGCGCAGGCCGCCATGGCGTGCAGGTAGCTGGACCGGTGGCTGTACACCACGCCCTTGGGATTGCCGGTGGTGCCGCTGGTGTAGCACATGGCGGCCGCCGAGTTCTCGTCGATGACCGGCCAGTCGAACTCGCCCGCTTCCGCCGCCAGCACGTCGGCGTAGCGCAGCACGGACTTGCCGGCGGATCCCAGTGCCTTCAAAGCGCTCGTGTCGCCGTCGCCGACCACGATCACGGTGTGCACGGTGTGCAGCTGCGCCAGCACCGGCGCCAACTGTGGCGCCAGCGAGATGTCGACCAGGATCACCCGGTCCTCGGCCTCGTTGGCGACGAACACGATCTGCTCGGCGAACAACCGGATGTTGAGGGTATGCAGCACCGCGCCCATGGCCGGCACCGCCAGGTAGGCGGCCAGGTGTTCGGTGTTGTTCCACATGAATGTGGCGACCCGCTCGTCACCGTTGATGCCAAGTCGCCGCAGGGCATTCGCCAGGCGGGCGACCTGGCCGCCCAAGTCGCGGTAGCTGGTGGTGTGGAACCCGTCGCCGGTCATGGTCGTCACGGTGCGGTCGCCGTGGATGCTGGTGGCGTGCCGCAAGATGGCGCCGATGGTCAACGGCCAGTCCTGCATGGTGCTGCGCATCGACCTATTCGACCATGTGTGGCACCGGCCGTGGGGCTGGGGCTACAGCGCGGGTTCGAGTTGCAGCATCCGGCTGACGGCGTCGTCGAGTGCGAGCTGCTCGTGCAGCGACGCCGACGGCGCCGGCAGGTCGGCCAGCGAGGCGACGGCCACCGTACCGTCGAAGCCGGCGATGTACAGGCGGCTGCCGTCTGGGCTCTCCGCCACGCACGACGGCGCCGTGGCCAGGGTCAGCGCACCGAGGGCCTCGTCGGTGCGGGCGCACATCACCAGGATGCCGGCGGCGGTGACGAGGTAGACCCGGTCGCCGTCGCGGCTCACGATCAGCTGGATGAGCTGGGTGTCGACGACGAATCCGGCGCTGACGGCGTGGGTACGGGAGTCGACGACCTTCACGGCCCCGCGGCCGTCGGGACCGCTGGTGGCGACGAACAGCCGGGCGCCATCGGCGCTGACGGCGACATCGACGACGGTCGAGGCGACCTTGATGACATCCACGACGTTGAGTTGCCGGTCCAGGACCGTGACGGTGTCGCCGGTAGGCTGCCGGACCGCCACGTAGAGCCGACGGCCGTCGGGGCTGATCCGCAGGCAGGCGGCGGCCGCTGCCGGGTCGCCGGCCACCCGGACGGCCCCGGCGGGACGCATGGTCGCATCGAGCGCCAGCACCTCGATGCCGGTGGAACCGGTGCGGGTGGCATAGACCCGGCTGCCCATCGGGTCGGCGACCAGGTCTCCGATGCCCATGGCGACCGGGTAGCACCCGGTGACCTCGGCAGCGTCGACGTCGATCGCCAGGACGGCGTCGAGCGCCATGGAGCCGGCGGTGACGTAGGCCCGCGCGGTTCCGGCGGGGCCGACGGCGATCGAGAACGGCTCGTCGGCCTGGAACACGGTGGCCACGATGGTGCAGCTGGCGGTGTCGATGACCGAGACGGTGTCATCGCCGTAGTTGGTGGCCAGCAGCCGGGTGCCGTCGGCGGTGACGGCGACGCCGCCGATCGGGCCGCGATCGATCCGCACGCGGTCGACAATGCGAGCTCCAGGGCCGGTCAATCCGTAAGCCACCACGTCGTCCACATCGCTCCCATCGATCACATTTCGTATCGTCATTGCGCACTCCCCGCGTAGCTGCCGCAGTGGCGCGGTCAGTACGACCGGGGTTGCCAGGACGGGGTGTTCGGTCGATCCTAGCGGTGAATTCGAGGTAAAAGGAAAATGTCGTAGCTATTGTGATCGACGTCGCAGGTTAATCCCACCGACCCCAGTTCACGGCGGCCGAGACGGCGTAGGGAGGGGGCCGACAGCAAGCTCTGCTGCCCGCATTGACCTGCGCTGTTGCCTCCTCTGGCCAACTTGTGATCTGCATCCCAATTAGTTTTGTTTAAGAAACTAAGAAATCTCGCCGAATGAATTCGGTCGTTGTGATCACTGGCCCTTGCAAAACCTCGGACGGCGGGGTATGGGCGAGCCGTCCGGCAGGATGGCGACGGGATGGTTAGCCGGTCGGGACCGGGGCGAAGACGCCGGCCAGCGCCGTCAGCGCGCCGGGCACGATCCGGTAGTAAGCCCACTTGCCCCGCTGCGACCGTTCCAGCAGCCCGGCGTCCACCAGCGTCTTCAGGTGATGCGAGACCGTCGGCTGGGTCAGCCCCACCGGCGCGGTCAGGTCGCAGACGCACGCCTCGGCGCCGTCGTGGCCGGCGATCAACGACACCAGCCGCAACCGGGTGGGCTCCGCGAGCGCCTTGAGCACAGCGGCCAGCCGCTCGGCCGCGGCCGCATCCAGCGCGGCGCCGGTGATCGGCGCACAGCACAGCGCGAGGTCGTCGGCCAGCGGCGAGTCGGCGGGTGGCGCCGAGCCGGTTTCGCCTGCCATGACAGCAGTATGCCACGAACGCATTGACAATCATCTATTCGTTGGAGGATGCTTTCGCATAGACGACCGTCGATGAAAGGAGTGCGAGATGACCGAGGATGCCGGACCCGAGTTGCGGGAGCAGGTTCGAGCCCGCTACGGCGAGGCCGCCACCGCGATCGGTAGCGGGGCCACCAACAGTGATGTGCTCACCGCCGCGAGTTGTTGCGGCTCCAGCGACTCCGTCGACGTCGGCACCATCTTCGGGGCCGGCCTCTACGACGCCGGGGCGCACTCCCAACTGCCCATCGAGGCCGTCACGGCAAGTCTGGGTTGCGGCGACCCGACCGCAATCGCCGATCTCCGGGCGGGCGAACGCGTGCTGGATCTGGGTTCGGGCGGCGGCATCGACGTCCTGCTCTCGGCGCGTCGGGTGGGCCCGGAGGGGTTCGCCTACGGCGTCGACATGACCGACGAGATGCTCGCGCTGGCCGAGGCGAACAAGGCGAAGGCCGGCCTGGACAACGTCGAGTTCCGCAAGGGCACCATCGAGAACATTCCGCTGCCCGACGCCGCCGTCGACGTGGTGATCTCCAATTGCGTGATCAACCTGTCCGTCGACAAACCCGGCGTACTCGCCGAGATGTTCCGGGTCCTGGTCCCGGGCGGGCGCATCGGCATCTCCGACGTGGTGGCCGAGAACCACCTCAGCCCGGCCCAACGAGCAGAACGGGGCTCGCACGTGGGCTGCATCGCCGGGGCGCTGTCGCAGCAGGAGTACTTAGACGGTCTGGCCGCAGCCGGGTTCACCGGCGCCTCGGTGAGCTTCACTCACGCAGTGGCCGACGGGATGCACGCCGCGATCATCCGGGCGGACAAGCCGGCCTGATCGACTGGTGCCCCCACTGGGACTCGAACCCAGACTGGGCGGATTTTAAGTCCGCTGCCTCTGCCAATTGGGCTATGGGGGCCCGTGGCGAATCTAACGCGGCAACGGTAATGGTTTCCCACCGGCACTCGGGTGCGCGGCAAAGGGACGGCGGCAGGGATGCCGGCAGTCTCAGGCGTGCTCGGGGCAGTAGTTCACCGCGGCGATGCGGGCGAACTCGGCGGCGCGCTGCAGGGTGAAACCCGGATTGGTGGTCTGCACCGCGACAACGGTGTCCATCGGGCTCAGGCCGGCGTCCATCAACTGGCACACCGAGTGACCGGCGGAGATCGCCACCTGGTCAGACCCCCGGTGGCTCAGGCCTGCTCCCGACAGCGCGGTCAGGAAGGCGGCGTCGCTGCCGACCGGTTCGGCGTGGACGGGCGCCGCAAGGCTCATCATGGCGGTAACCCCTGCTAGCAGCAGAAACCGTTTCATGGCCCGTAGTCTCCCTAGGGTTGGTTAAAGGCGTGTTACGGACCATTTACTCCCCCGGATCCGCGTGTTAAATCCGCGTTACCAGGGCCTCACACTGCCAGCGGCTCCGGCGGTGGGCACTTCGACGAAGTCACCGATATCGACGGTAACCTGTTGCGCAGCAGCTACTTTGGTGATCCATGACTACCGCCAGGAATGCCGTCGCGGACACAGCGCGGGCTCGTCGTCGCAGAGTCATCGCACGGTGGCCTCGAAACCCGGTGGAGGTCATCGAATGCCGTTCTTGCACTGCTTTTGGCTCGGCGACGCCCACCTGCGCCAGCACTCGCCCGTGGTGACGGCCGCTGTCGCCCGTCGCCGTCAGGCTGCCCACCCTCGTAAAAAGTTCGCGCAACGGGTTAAGAAGCGGTTAACCAGCTTTCACAATCGGCCGGTGATACGGGACCGTGGTCGCAAGAACCGACAAGCATCCGTTCCGTGAGGAGAAGTCCAGATGTCTTTCGTGACTACGCAGCCAGAGGCGCTGGCGGCCGCCGCCGGCAACCTGCAGGCGATCGGTTCGGCGCTCAACGCCCAGAACGCCGCCGCGTCCGCACCGACCACCGGTGTGGTTCCCGCCGCCGCCGACGAGGTGTCGGCGCTGACCGCCGCGCAGTTCGCCACGCACGCCAGCCTTTACCAATCGGTCGCCGCGCAGGCCGCCGCCATCCACGAGATGTTCGTGGCAACGTTGAACAGCAGTGCCGAGTCGTACGCGGCCACCGAAGCCGCCAACGCCATCGCGGCCGGCTAGGCGGCACCGATGCTCGATTACGGCGCGCTGCCCCCCGAGGTCAACTCCGGGCGCATGTACACCGGCCCGGGGTCGGCACCGATGATGTCGGCCGCCTCGGCCTGGCGCACCCTGGCCGCCGAACTGGCCGCCGCCGCTCACTCCTACGACACGGTGATCACGCAACTGGCCGGCGAGGAATGGCTCGGTCCCGGTTCGGCCTCGATGTCCGCGGCGGCCACGCCCTACATCGCCTGGATGGACACCACCGCCACGCTCGCCGAGCAGGCCGCCAGCCAGGCTACTGCCGCCGCGATGGCATTCGAGACGGCCCGGGCGGCCACGGTGCCGCCGGCGGTGGTGTCGACCAACCGGGTGCAGCAGTCCGCGCTGGTCGCGACCAACATCCTGGGTATCAACACGCCGGCGATCGCGGCCCTCGATGCGCTCTACGCCGAGATGTGGGCCCAGGACGCCGCCGCGATGTACGGCTACGCCGGCGGATCGGCCACCGCGTCGCAAGTCACCCCGTTCAGTGCGCCCGCCCAGGCCACCAATCCGGCCGGCCAGGGCGGCCAGGCCGCCGCGGTTGCCCATGCTGCTGGAACCGCAGCGGGGCACAACGCTCAAGTGTCACAGCTGATTTCGTCGTTGCCGAATGCACTGCAGAGCATGGCGTCGCCTGCCGCTTCGACCGATTGGCTCGAGCCGATCATCGAGTTCCTCTACAACGACCCGACAAACGGCTACGCGTACATGTTCGGCACCCCGCTGTACAACCTGTTCAACACCGCCGGCACCGGCGCGGCCTTCATCCCGTCGGCGCTGCTGCCAAGCCTGATCGGTTTCATGACCGGCGGCGGCTTCACCGGCACCACCGGCAGTGCGCTCGGAAGCGGCCTGGGAGCGGCGTTGAGCCCCGGCGGTGCACTCGGCGCCCTGGGTGCGCTCGGCGGCGGCCTGTCCAGCGGCGTCAGCAGTGCGTTCGGCGTCAGCGCTGTCACCCCGGCCGTCACCGCCGGCATGGGGAAGGCCTCCCTGGTCGGGACGTCGTTCTCAGCACCGGCGAGCTGGGCGGCGGCCACTCCTGGCGCCGCGGCGCTGACCAGCGGGCCGGGCGGTTGGGCGGTGCCCACCGAAACCCACAACAACATGGCCTCTGTGCCTCCTCCGGTGCCGACCGGCATGGGGCAGCGCGGCATGAACTATGGCACGCCGCGTTACGGGTTCCGGCCCAAATTCATGCCCAAGCCGATGGTGGTCTAGGAGCAACGATGATCGACTACGCACTGCTGTCGCCGGAGATCAACTCCGGACGTCTGTACGCCGGTCCGGGCTCCACGCCGATGATGACGGTCGCCTCCGCCTGGCGCGGGCTAGCCGCGGAGATCTCCTCGGCATTGACGTCCTACGAAACGACGATCACCCAACTCGTCGACGAAGAGTGGATGGGGCCGGCATCGGCCTCGATGACCGCCGCCACCAAGCCGTATCTGGCGTGGATGGCCGACACGGCGACCAAGGCCGAGGAGGCGGCCACCCAAGCCACCGCCGCTGCGGCCGCGTTCGAGGCGGCGCACGCGGCCACCCCTCCCCCGGCGGTGATCGCCGCCAATCGCGCACAGCAGAAGCAACTGGTGGCCACCAACGTCGTCGGCCAGAACTCGGCCGCGATCATGGCAAGCGACGCACAGTATTTCGAGATGTGGGCCCAGGCTACCGACGTCATGTACAGCTACGCCGCGTCGTCGGCGACGGCGACCAAGGTGACACCGTTCAACGAGCCCAACCAGACCACCAATCCGGACGGAACGGCCAACCAGGCCGCCGCGGTAAGTCAAGCCAACGGCAACACCGCCGCCAACAGCACCGCGCAGACAGCACAGGCGATTTCGTCGCTGCCCAACACGCTGCAGACGCTGACCTCGCCGGGGCCCGCTGACGCCGGTCTGCCCCCGCCCACGCTCGCCGGACTGCTCGAAGCCATCGGTCGGAACGCGTCGATCAATGGTGTTGTTTCGCTGGTGACTTACCCGCTCAACGGCGGGATGAGCTTCGTGGGGACATCGGCGGCGTTCACGCCGGCGAGTTTGATCCCGACCATGACCACCTTCTTCTCCGGCAGCGGTTTCAACGCCCTCGGCGGTGGTGCGGCCGGCGCCGGCATCGGTGCCCTGCTGGCCCCGGGTGGTCCGTTGAGCAGTTTGGGGGCGTTGGGCGGTGGCGCGGCGTCGGCCTTTACCGCCGGCGCACCGTCGGTGTCGGCCGGCGTGGGTCAGGCCACTTTGGTCGGCGAACTGTCCACGCCACCGACCTGGGCCGCAGCAGCGCCCGCCGCCAGTGCCGTCGACACTGGCAATGCCTTGCAGGCCAGCAGCTGGGCAGCCGCCCCCGAAGAGATCGAGACCATGGCGGCCATGCCCGGCGGGATGCCGATGGGTGCCGAGCGGGGCGGTTTCGGTCTGGGCACCCCGCGATACGGCTTCAAACCAACCGTCATGGCCCGGCCGGTAGTTGCCGGATAAACCCCCTCACCGCAAAGCGGAACCGCAGAAAAGGAGACACCACAGTGGCTACACGTTTTATGACCGACCCGGATGCGATGCGGGCGATGGCGGGCCGTTTTGATGTGCACGCGCAGACGGTGGAGGATGAGGCCCGT
>NZ_QMEX01000047.1 GCF_003284925.1 Mycolicibacter senuensis | reverse complement strand
CGAGCGCTCCGACCCGGCGTCGCGCCGCGATCCCGAGGAGGCGGCCCTGGAACTGCTGCAGAATGAGCTGGGCGCTCGGCGTATCGGTGGTGACTGACTGGACGACATCACCGAAACCACCTCCTGCGCGATAGTCGGCGGCGGTCCCGCCGGCATGGTGCTGGCGCTGCTGCTGGCCCGTGCCGGGGTCGACGTGACGCTGCTGGAGAAGCACGCCGATTTCCTGCGCGACTTCCGCGGTGACACCGTGCACCCCACCACGCTGCGGTTACTCGACGAGCTCGGCTTGTGGGACCGGTTCGCGGCGTTGTCACACAGTGAGATCCACCAGGTCGTCCTCGACGTGGCCGGCCGGGGCGTCACGGTGGTGGACTTCGGCCGGCTGCGGGGCCAGCCGCACCCCTACATCGCGATGGTGCCGCAGTGGGATCTGCTCAACCTGCTCGCCGAATCCGCGCAGACCGAGCCGACTTTCACGCTGCGGATGCAGACCGAGGTCACCGGACTGCTGCACGAGAACGGCCGGGTCGCCGGAGTGCGCTACCAAGGCCCCGACGGTCCGGGCGAACTGCGTGCCGGGCTGACGGTGGCCTGCGACGGGCGGTGGTCGATCGCACGGCAGGAGGCGGGCCTGCGGTTCCGGGAGTTTCCGGTGAACTTCGACGTGTGGTGGTTCCGCCTGCCCAACGATGAAGATGCGAAGCCGACACTGCTGCCGCGGCTCGGTCCGGGCCGCGCCGCCATCATGATCCCGCGCGAGGGTTACTTCCAGGTCGCCTATCTCGGGCTCAAGGGCGGCGATGCGGCGCTGCGGGAGCGCGGCATCGAGGCGTTCCGGCGCGAGGTCGTCGAACTGATCCCGGAGGCCGCCGATGCCGTGGGCGCACTGCGCAGCCTGGATGACGTCAAACACCTGGACGTACGGGTGAACCGGCTGCGGCGGTGGAGCGTCGACGGCTTGCTGTGCATCGGCGACGCCGCGCACGCCATGTCCCCGGTGGGCGGGGTCGGCATCAATCTGGCCGTGCAGGACGCGGTAGCCGCCGCCACCATTCTGGCCGAGCCGCTGCGGCGTGGCCAGGTGACCGGGCGTGACCTGGCGGCGGTGCAACGGCGCCGGGCGTTTCCCACCGTCGTCACCCAGTCGGTTCAGCGGGTGCTGCACCGCGCACTCACGCCGATCCTGCGCGGTAAAAACCTCAGCCCGCCAGCGTCTTTCGGCACTGTGATCGCCAAACTGCCCTGGCTGTCCGCGATTCCGGCGTATCTGGTGGGCGTCGGGGTGCGCCCGGAGCGGGCGCCGTCGTTCGCCCGGCGCTAGCCGGTCGCGGTGTTCCGGCGGCTAGGGCTGCCACCACTGCCGTAAGGGCAGGCCGTCGTCGCCGCCGCGGTCATCGAGCTTGGCCGCCAACACGTGATGCAGCTGAATGGCGTTGTGCTCGAAGCCCAGTCGCGAACCGGCCATGTAGAGACCCCATACTTTCGCGGTGGCCAGCCCGACCTCGGCGACGGCCTCGTCCCAATGCGCCACCAGATTGGCGCACCAGTCCCGCAGCGTCAGCTCATAGTGGTGCCGGATGTTCTCGGCGTGGACCACCTCCAGGCCGGCGTCCTGGATTTCGCTGATGATCCGTCCCGACCCGGCAAGTTCGCCGTCCGGGAACACGTAGCGGTCGATGAAGTCGCCCGCGGTGGCACTGGATTTGTTGTCCGCGCGGGTGATGCAGTGGTTGAGCAGCAGGCCGCCGCGGCGCAGCTTGGACTTGAGGAATCCGAAGTACGCGGGATAGTTCGCGACGCCGATGTGCTCGGTCATGCCGATCGAGGAGACCGCGTCGAATTCGGTCTCACGCACATCGCGGTAATCGCAATGGCGGACCTCGGCCAATTCGGCCAACCCCTCGGAGGCGATGGCGCGCTGCGCCCACCGGGCCTGCTCGGCAGAGAGCGTCGCACCGATCGCGCGCACACCGTGCCGCGCTGCGTAGCGGACCATGCCGCCCCAGCCGCAGCCCACATCCAGCAGCAGGTCACCGCGGCGCAGCCGCAACTTGTCGAAGATCAACCGGTACTTGTTCTCCTGGGCCTCCTCGAGCGTCGCCTCCGGGCTCGGATAGACCGCGCAGGTGTAGGTCATCGACGGCCCCAGCACGGCTTCGTAGAAGGCGTTGGACACGTCGTAGTGGTGTTGAATCGCGCTGGCGTCTCGATGCTTGCTGTGTCGCAGGCCGTCGGCGACGCGCAGCCACCGGGGGCGGGCCTCCTGCGGCGGCGGCGCGATGGGCACCAGGTGCTCGATCCCGATGGAGCGCACAATGTTGGCCAGCACCCGCGGCGACGGCCGTTTGAAGTGCAGTTCTTCGGCGAGCGCCTTGAGCAGGTGGTAGGGGTCGCCGGGGTGCACGCCGTGCGCTGCCAGGTCTCCGGCGACGTAGGCGCGTGCCATGCCCAGGTCGCCCGGCGCGGTGGCCAGATAGGTGGTGCCGCGCGGGGTGAGCAGTTCCAGGCCCAGCGGGGCGTCGTCGGGTCCGCTGCTGCTGCCGTCGTAGGCGGTGAACCGCAGCGGCAGGTGACCGTCGGTGGCCAGCGTCTCCAGGACCTCCGCCAGGGTCAGCCTGCCGGTGTGCGTCTGCTCCTTGTAGGTGGTCATCGTCGTCGCACCGCCTTGTCGTAGAGGTCCAGCAACCGGGAGTCGGGGTCGTAGGTCCGCTTGACCTGGCGGTAGGTTTCCCCGCCGTAGAGCTCATCGAACTCCGCAGGGGTGTAGTAGGAGTCGGAGTACAGCGATTTGTGGCCGTCGAGTTCGCTCACCTTTGCCTCGATCAGCCGATTGGTGGCCCCCTCGGTGGCGCCCGCCGGGACCGAGGACCAGAAACCGACGTTGACGTAGGTGCGGTTGGGCCGCATCGGGTACAGCGGCCAGTTCTCGTCGGTGCGCAGCCGCAGCGGGCACAGCCACACCGGCTCGATCGGCACGTGGTCGAAGAACCAGTCCAAGAACTCCCGGCAGCGCCCCAACGGCACCTCGATGTCCTGCACCACTCGCTCGCGCGGCGGCCGGCCCTGGCGTTTCTCGATCCGGTCGGCGATGGCGAACCGCCTGTCGTAGCCGATCAGCTTCGAGTAGAAACTGCTGCGCCGATAGCGCCGCGGCCAGGCGCGCCGCACCAGCGGGTGCTGCGCACCGAACGCCCGCGAGCACCAGAACCAGTCGGTGTCCCAGCGCCACAGGTAGTCGTGGATGGTCAGCCGGTCGTCTTTGATCCCGTGCCCGTGCTGGATCGAGCGGTAGTAGACCCGCTGGCCGGTGTAGTCACTGACCGCACCCGGGGTGTCGGTCTCGATCCCCAGACACAGGTAGCTCTCGGTGGGGGAGAACACCACACCGTCGAGGTAGTCCACCGCAACACCGTCGAACCCGCCGGTGTCGATGATCCGGTCCATCGTCGCGATCAGGTCGTCCAGCGCATGGAACCGGATGTGCCGTAGCGCCACGAACGGTTTGACCGCCTCCAGCTCGATCCGCAGTCGCGTCGAATAGCCCAGCGTGCCATAGGAATTGGGAAACGCCCGGAACAGGTCCGCACGCCGGTCGCGGGAAACGGTCAGCAGCTCGCCGGCGCCGGTGAGAACATCCATCTCCAGCACCGACTCATGCGGCAGGCCGTTGCGGAACGACGCTGACTCGATGCCCAGGCCGGACACCGCCCCGCCGACCGTGATCGTCTTCAACTGCGGAACCACCAGCGGTGCGAACCCGTACGGCAGCGTCGCGGCGACCAGGTCCTCGTAGGTGCACATACCGCCGACGTCGGCGGTGCGGTTCGCCACGTCGATGCCGATGACATTCACCAGGCCCGAGGTGTCCAGGCCCGGGGCTTCGCGTTTGGCGCGGGCCCGGAACAGGTTTGAGGTGGGTTTCGCCAGCCGCACCGATGCGCTCGCGGGAATCGCCCGGTAGCTGTCCAGCAGCCGTTGCACCCCCCGCGTGTGGGATGTCGGTGCGTCGACCGGCCGGACGGACATCACCTCCCACGCTAGCGGCCGATCGTCGGCCGCGCACTCGACGCGGCCGGGCTCACTGGGATTGTTGTGGCATGCCCTGCGTGCTCAGGTAGCCGACGATGCCACGGGCTACGGCGTCGGCGTAGCGTTGCCGTCCCCCCGGACTCTCCATCAGCGCGGCGTCCGCGGGGTTTTTCATATTGCCCAGCTCGACCAGGATCGAGGGATACTCGGCCAGGTTCAGCCCGGCCAGGTCGGCGCGTCCCTTCAGCCCGTCGGTGCCGATGTAGTTGGCCGGCGGAATGCCGGCGGCCTGCAGCTGGCTGCGCATGGCCTGCGCCAACCGCACCGCCGGGCCCTCCTGGGCCGGGTTGAGTGGCGGCGCGGAGTAGTTGACGTGGAACCCGCGGCCGGTGGCCGGTCCGCCGTCGGCGTGAATGGACACGATCGCGTTGGGGTGTAGCGAGTTGGCCATCGCGGCGCGCTGGTCGACGCACGGTCCCGGCCCGTTGTCGTCGCCGCGGGACATCGCGGTGCGCACCCCCGCGGAGTTGAGGGCCTGCCGAATCCGCAGCGTGGTGTCCCAGGCGAAGCTGTGCTCGGGATAGCCGGAGTTGGTGGTGGTCCCGCTGGTCTGGCAGTTCTTGGTGCCGCCCCGGCCGTTGGTGACCTGGCGGCCGATGGCCGCGGGATCGGCGGTGCCGCTGTGACCGGGGTCGAGGAACACGATCATGCCGGCGATGTTGCCGGGGGCCGCCCAGGACGACGGGGCGCTCGGGACCGCGGCGGCCGCCACCAGGCCGGTGATGATCGCGACGCCGACACGCGAAAGAACAGGTACGCGCACGCCGCCAACGTAGGCTCGCGCCGACTACGCTGGAGTTTCAACACGCGCCCGGTCTTGGAGCTGAAACCAAGCCGCAACCAAGTCGAGACCACGCACAACAACGCAAGGGGAGTGTCATGCAACCAGGAGGCCCGCCCGACATGTCGGCGTTGCTGGCGCAGGCCCAGCAGATGCAGCAGCGACTGTTGGCCGCGCAGCAGGAGCTGGCCGCCACCGAGGTGCAAGGCGAGGCCGGTGGCGGCCTGGTCAAGGTGACCTCCAACGGCAGCGGCGAGGTGCTGGCCGTGCAGATCGACCCGAAGGTCGTCGACCCGGCAGATATCGACACGCTGCAGGACCTGATCGTCGGCGCGCTCGCGGATGCGTCGAAGAAGGCGCACACCCTGGCCCAGGAGCGGCTCTCCCCGCTGGCCGGTGGCATGGGCAACGCGCTCGGTATGCCGGGTACGTAGGTGTGCCACCTTGTTTGAAGGCCCGGTTCAGGACCTGATCGACGAGCTGGGCAAGCTGCCGGGTATCGGCCCCAAGAGCGCCCAGCGGATCGCGTTTCACCTGTTGTCGGTGGAGCCGTCCGAGATCGACCGGCTCACCGCGGTGCTCACCAGGGTCCGCGAGGGAGTGCTGTTCTGTGAGGTGTGCGGCAACGTCTCCGACGCGCAGCGCTGCCGGATCTGCGGGGACTCGCGCCGCGACTTCGCCCAGATCTGCGTCGTGGAGGAACCCAAGGACGTCGCCGCCATCGAGCGCACCAGAGAGTTCCGCGGCCGCTACCACGTGCTGGGCGGGGCGCTGGATCCGCTCTCCGGGATCGGACCGGAGCAACTGCGGGTGCGTGAGCTGCTCAACCGGGTCGGGGAGCGGGTCGACGGCGTCGACGTCAGTGAGGTGATCATCGCCACCGACCCCAACACCGAGGGCGAGGCGACCGCCACCTACCTGGTGCGGATGCTGCGCGATATCCCCGGGCTCTCCGTGACGCGCCTGGCGTCCGGACTGCCGATGGGCGGTGACCTGGAGTTCGCCGACGAGCTCACCCTGGGCCGGGCCTTCACCGGCCGCCGTGCCATGGCCTGACGTTCCCTTGCGCCCTGCCCTCCCTCTCCCTCGCCGAGCCCTCCCTCTCCCTCGCCGAGCCTGTAGTTACCGTGCTCGCTACTCGCATTTCTTCGCGCTAACTACAGCTTCGCGGTCATGTCAGTCCCCATTGGCAACCTCAGGCCATGGGAGAGCTCTTCATCGGTAGCGAAGCGCTGGCGCAGGGCCGGCTCACCGAGTACGAACTACGCCGCTGGCACCGGGCGATATTCCGCGGCGTATACCTGCCGGCAAGGCATGAGCCCACCCTGCGCGACCGGATCGAGGGGGCGTGGCTGCGATCTGGCCGACGAGGCGTGATCGCCGGGGTGGCCGCCGCGGCCGTACACGGGGCCGAGTGGGTCGACGCCGATATCCCGATCGAGCTGATCTGGTCGAACACCCGCCCACCGGAAGGCGTCATCGCTCGCGACGAAACCCTCCCCGACGACGAAATGACCCAAGTCGCCGGCCTACCGGTCACCACGCCTGCCCGCACCGCCTACGACCTGGGCCGTCACCTACCGCGCGACAAGGCGGTGGCCCGCCTCGACGCCCTTGCGCGGGCCACTCCGTACTCGACTGAGGATGTGCTGCTGCTGGCCAAACGCCACCGTGGCGCTCGGGGCTTACGACGGCTGCGGGCGGCACTTCCGCTGGTGGACCCCGGCGCTGCCTCACCCCGGGAGTCCCGGCTGCGGCTAAGGCTCATCGACGCCGGCCTACCGGCGCCGACCACCCAGATCCCGGTGGTCGAGCGGGGGTATTGGCCGTTCGCCTGGCTGGATATGGGCTGGGAGGAATATCGAGTCTCCGTCGAGTACGACGGCGATCAGCACCGCAAGGACCGCCCGCAGTACGTCCGGGACCACCGGCGTCAGCGCAGGCTGGAAGCCTTGGGCTGGATCAACATCCGGGTGATCAAAGAGGACGCGCCCAGCGACGTCATCCGCCGCGTCACCGACGCCATGCGGTCCCGCGGCTGGCAACCCTAAACCGGCACCAGCACCTCGGAGATCGGCAGCCGCGCGGCGATCCCGGCGCGAGCCGTCCGGATCTTCTCCGGGATGCCCGCCCCGACCACGCCGACGAGCACCCCGTCGCGCTCGTAATAGGCGACGAATCGGCGGCCGTCATCCCCGGTCAGATGCACGGTGTCGTCGGTCCGCGGGTGGCCCAGGCACTGGATTTTGAGGTCGTACTGGTCGCTCCAGAAGTAGGGCACTCCCGCCCGGGGCGCCACCGCCGAACCCAGCATCGCCGACACCATGGTCTTCGCCTGCTCGGCGACGTTGCTCCAATGCTCGACGCGCGCCTGCGCCCCCGACAGGTCTCGCCACGACGCCACGTCGCCGATCGCCCAGACGTCCCGGGCGCTGGTACGGCCGGCCTCGTCGCAGACGATGCCGTCGGCCACCGCGATTCCGCTGCCGGCCAGCCAGTCGCAGGCGGGCCGTGAGCCGACCCCGACGACCACCAGATCGGCCGGGATCACCGAACCGTCGGACAGTGTCACCGACTCCACGCCGTCGGACCCGGAGACCGAGTCCACCTTCACGCCGGTGCGCACGTCGACGCCCTCGTCGCGGTGCAGTCGGGTGATCAACGCGCCCACCTGCTCGCCCAGCGCGGCGGCCAGCGGGGTGGGCTGTGGCTCCACCAGCACCACCTGCACACCGGCGCCGCGCAGACTGGCCGAGACCTCGCAGCCGATGAAGCCCGCCCCGATCACCACGGCGCGGCGCGCACCCGCCGCCCGCCGGCGCAGCGCCAAGCAGTCGTCGAACGAGCGCAGCACGTGGATACCGTCCAGGTCCGCAAACGACGGAATGCGGTTGGGCATCAGGCCGGTGGCGATCACCAACTGGTCATAGCCCAGCACATCTCCATCGGCCAGGGTCACGGTGCGGGCCGCCACGTCGACGGTGCGGGCCGCGCAGCCCAGCCGCAACCCGATGCGGTGCTGCTCGTAGAACGCGGCCGGTTTGAGGGCGACGTCCGCGGCGGTGACGGCCTCGCGCTGCAGCATCTCCTTGGACAACGGCGGGCGGTCATACGGCGGGTGGATCTCGGCGCCGACAATCGTGATCGGCTCGGTGTAGTCGTTGCGGCGGAGCTGTTCGGCGGTGCGGACCGCGGCCAGTCCGGCACCGATGATGAGCACCCCGCTCACGGCCGCGCCACCTCCACCATCTCGAAGTCGGCCTTCGCCGCGCCGCAGTCCGGGCAGCTCCAGTCCTCGGGGATGTCGGCCCAGCGGGTGCCGGGGTCGATGCCGTCCTCCGGCCAGCCCAGCGCCTCGTCGTACTCGAAGCCGCACTGCAGGCACCGGAACAGTTTGTAGTCGTTCATGAGTTCACTCCCATCGGTTCGAAATCGAGCTTTTCGCGGACCGCACAGTCCGGGCAGGTCCAGTCGTCGGGGATCTGTGCCCACGCCGTCCCGGCCGGGAAGCCTTCGCGTGGCGCGCCGACACTCTCGTCGTAGACGTAGCCGCAGCCGGGGCACCGGTAGCCGGCCATCAGGCGTTCACCGCCGCTGCCTCGTAGCGGGCCAGGATCTTCTCCCGGCGGCGCGGCGAGGTGTTGGCCCGGGTGATGTCGCCGGCGTAGTGCGCCAGCACCCGGTGATCCATCAGCTTGCGCCACACCGGCGGGAAATAGGTCACCCCGATGAGCGCTCCGTAGCCGGCCGGCAGGTTCGGCGAGTCGTCGAAGCTGCGCAGCGTCTGGTAGCGCCGCGTCGGGTTGGCGTGGTGATCGCTGTGCCGCTGCAGGTGGTACAGGAACAGGTTGGTGACCAGGTGGTCGGAGTTCCAGCTGTGCTGCGGGGTGCAGCGCTCGTAGCGGCCACTGGGCTGCTTCTGGCGCACCAGCCCGTAGTGCTCCAGGTAGTTCACCGACTCCAGCAGCGACGAGCCGTAGAAGGCGTTGATCAGCACGTACGGGATCAACGCGACACCGAACACCGCGATCATCACGCCCCAGAACAGCAGCGACATCGCCAGGGCATTGATCACGTCGTTGCCCGGCCAGGTCCGCGGGTTCCAGGGGTTCTTGCCGGTCCGGCGGATCCGCGCCGCCTCCAGCTCCCACGCCGAACGGATACCGCCCCAGGCGCTGCGCGGCAGGAACTCCCAGAACGTCTCGCCGAAACGCGCCGACGCCGGGTCTTCGGGGGTGGCGACCCGCACGTGGTGGCCGCGGTTGTGCTCGACGTAGAAGTGCCCGTAGCAGACCTGGGCCAGGGTGATCTTGGCCAGCCAGCGCTCCAGCGACTCCCGCTTGTGGCCGAGCTCGTGGGCGGTGTTGATGCCCACGCCGGCCACCGTCGCCGCCGACATCGCCACACCGATCTTGCCCAGCCAGCCCAGCGACCCGTCGAAGCCGAGCCAGCCCAGGTCCGACGCGGTGAACAGGTAAGCGCCCAGGATGGCGCTGGCGTACTGGAACGGGATATAGGCGTAGGTCGCATACCGGTAGTACTTGTCGTTCTCCAGCGCCGCCATCACCTCATCGGGCGGGTTCTGCCCGTCGGCCCCGACGGCCAGGTCCAGCACCGGCAGTATCACATAGAGCAGGATCGGCCCGATGTAGAACGGCAGCTGCGACGCGGTCTGCCAGCCGGCCTGGTTCATCGCCCACACCAGCGGCAGCATCAGGAACATCATGGTCGGCACGAACAGGCCCAGCAGCCACAGGTGTCGCTTGTTGTCGTGCCAGATCTTCGGCTTGTCACTCAGTTCGGCATTCATGTCGCCGACGTTAGGTAGCCGCGCCGGCTCGCCGCTCGTCCCGTGGAACCGGAATTCGGCCGGCTATTCGTCTTGCGGAGACAACGGGGACAACACGGCGGCGCCGTACCACTGACAGAGCAGCAGCGCGATCTCCACGTCCAGCCGATCCTCGGTGATTGGGCGGCCGCGGCGCTCGATCGCGCGCTGGACGCGGTACTTCATCGTGTTGACGTGGAAGTGCAGCTGCTCGCCGGCCGCCTTGAAGCTGGAACCGGCCCGCAGGAAGACCCGCAGGGTGTCGCGGAGTCGCGCGTCGCCGTCGGTGGCACGGGCCAGCGGTCCGAGCACCTCACCGACCCAGGCCCGTGCGGCGGCCACGTTGTCGCCGCCGAGCAGTGCCGCCGCCGACAGTCCCGGATCGGCTGCCGCGCTGACCCGGGTGACACCGGAGGCCACCGCCAGGGTGTGTACCGCCAGCGCCTGCTGGTGAGACCGGCGGAAACCCTCGACGCCGGGCAGCGGATCACCGATCGCCACCCAGGGCTCGCCGGGCGCGGTCTGCGCGCAGCCGCGGATCTGTTCCACCGCGTCGTGCCCGGCGTTCGACGCCAACGGAATCCAGGCCCAGCCGGTGGCGCTGTCGGCCGGGATGAACAGCGGTGCGCCTTGTCCGGCAACAGAGTCGGAGAGCTGTTTGATGAAACCCTCAGCGGCTGCGAGCTTGTCGCCGACGGACTCCGGGTACCAGACGATCAGCGCCACGTGGGTCCGCCGCAGCGGGTAGCGGATTGCGGTGGTCATCGCGTCGACATCCAGGCTGTGTCCGGCGAGGATCTCACGGACCCGCAACGCGCGCACCGCGTTTCGGCTCTCCAGCCAGCGTTCTCGTTCGGCCTGGTAGACGGCGGACACCTGTTGCGACATCTCGTCGATGTAGCCGAACATCAGCGTCGACATCTCCGAGAGCACGTCTAGGCGAAGGTCGGGATCCAGCTCGGCGGAACGGATCTCCTCCAGCACCACCCGCAACGCCATCGAGTGGCCCAACCGGTAACCCCGGACCAACGCGTTCACCGGGACCCCGCGCTGCGCCAGCCGCCGTGCGTGCTCGAGCGCCACGGCCGGCGCGGCGATTTCGGCCACCGGGATGTTGTGGCGGATCGCCGAGAAGTACGTGTCGACGTTGGCCGCCACCGTTTCGTGCAACAGCTGCAGCAGCGACGAATCCGCGGTCAGGTCCGGTGACTCCTTGGCGATCAGATCCTCGATCACCTGGGTGGTTTCGGCCAGGTGGTCGTAGAGTCGCTGCGAGATTCCGATCGCGGCCTCGGCGACGGTGCTCAGATCGGTCATGGTCGCAAACGTAGTCAGGCTCGCCGGGGCGCGCTCAGTCTTTCGGCGCGCAGCATCTCCACCTCGGGCAGCTCCAGCGGTGCCAGCTCGCCGACCACCTTCGACAACAGCAGATCGGCCAGTTCCGGGTTGCGGGCCAGGCACGGCCCGTGCAGGTAGGTGGCCACGACGCTGCCCTGGATCGCGCCGTCGAATCCGTCGCCGGCCCGGTTGCCGGCGCCCTTGGTCACCTTGCTCAACGGCGATGCGGCCGGACCCAGCACGGTGCCGCCGCGGTGGTTCTCGAAGCCGGTCAAGGGTTGGGTCAGGCCCGCCAGCAGCGGGTCCCCGACCACCTCGCCGATGGTGCGCGTCTGCTGCGGTGCGGTGGTCACATCCAACATGCCGACGCCGTCGACGCGGTCGCCGGCCGAGGTCTCATACCAGGCCCCGAGCACCTGGACGGCTGCGCAGATCGCCAGCACCGGTGCGCCGCGTTCGGCGGCGCGCTGCAGGCCCGGATACCGGATCAGGTGCCGGGTGGCCAGCCGCTGCGCGTAGTCCTCGGCGCCGCCGAGCGTGTAGAGGTCCAGTGACTCCGGGACCGGGTCGGCCAGGGTGATCTCGACGATCTCGGCGGCGATACCACGCAGCGCCAGCCGCTGGCGCAGCACCACCGCGTTGCCGCTGTCGCCGTAGGTGCCCATCACGTCGGGCAGCACCAACCCGATCCGCACCGGCTCAGTCACGGTCCAACCTCCGCTGCAGCTGCAGGAACGCGGTGTAGTTGGCGACCACCTCGACCGGCCCGGGCGGGCAGGAGGCGATCGCGGCGACGGTGTCGTGCACCAGGGTGTGCTGCACACCGGCATAGCCGAGTCGCACCGCCAGGTCGGTGCCGCGCTCGCCGGCCGCCACCACATGGACACCCTCGAAGTGCTCGAACCGGACATCCCACAGCCAGGACAGGTCCTCGCCGTCGGGCACCTGCCCGTTGACGGCGATCACCACCCCGGCGGCGTGGTGGTCGACCATCGACAGCGCCTCCTGCCAGCCGGCCGGGTTCTTGGCCAGCAGCATGCGCACCGTGTGCTGGCCGACCTGCACCGACTTGTAGCGCCCGGCCACCTCGTCGACCGAGGAGACCGCGGCCACGGCTTTGACGGGGTCGGCGCCCAAGGCGACCGCGGCGGCGACGGCCTGGGCGGCGTTGCCACGGTTGACGGTGCCGGGCAGGGCGAGCCGCATCGGCAGCACCAGCCCGTCGGGGCCGTACAGCGAGTCGTCGTCGAACCACCACTGCGGGGTGGGCCGGGCGAAGTCGCATCCGGTGGAGGACCAGTGGTCGTCGCGTCGGTCGATCACCTCGCCGCTGCGCGGGCAGCTCACCGAGTCGCCGGCCCAGCCGCCGCCGGCGGCGACCCACACCACGTCGGGACAGTCATAGGCGGCCGAGGTCATCAGGATGTCGTCGCAGTTGGCGACCACGATCGTCTGCGGATGCCGGGCCAGGCCGGTGCGCAGGGCGCGTTCCACCGCGTTGATCTCCCCGACCCGGTCCAGCTGGTCGCGCGACAGGTTCAGCAACACCACCACCGTCGGTGACACCGCGTCGGCCACATGCGGCACATGCATCTCGTCGACCTCGAGGGCGGCCAGCCCAGCGGTGCGGTCGGCGGCCAGCGCCGCCACCAGCCCGGCGTCCATGTTGGCGCCCTCGGCGTTGGTGGCCACCGGGCCCAGGTCGCGCAGCGCGGCCGCGATCATCCGGGTGGTGGTCGACTTGCCGTTGGTGCCGGTGACGACGACGCTGCGCCGCCCGGTGCCGAGCTGCCGCAGGATCGAGCGGTCCAGCGTCATCGCGACCAGGCCGCCGATCATCGCGCCGGCGCCGCGGCCGGTGATGCGAGACGCCCACCGGGCGGTTGCTCCGGCGGCCAGCGCGAGGCGTCCACGGGCGGTGATCACCCGACAAGTTTAGGGGCGACCAAAAGCGCGGTGTCCGCGCCGGGCGCAGTGGGTCGCCCCTCGACCAATTGAGTCGCCGACACGGGCCCTCGCCGACCGCTATCGCTCACCCCGACGTGCCATCCTCATGGCATGAGTGCGCTGTGGGGGCGCCCGGCCCGCGAACCCGGCGACGGCTGGGTGGTCGTCGACGTCGAGACGTCGGGGTTCCGGCCCGGGCAGGCCCGGGTGCTCAGCCTGGCGGCCCTGGCACTCGACGCCGACGGGCGAATCGAGAAGTCGGTGTCGCACCTGGTCAATCCGGGCACCGACCCGGGCCCCACCCATGTGCACGGGCTGACCGCCGAGATGCTGGCGGGCCAACCCCAGTTCGCCGATGTGGTCGACGAGGTCGCCGCGCTGCTGGTCGGCCGCACCCTGGTGGCCCACAACGTCGCGTTCGACTACACGTTCCTGGCCGCCGAGGCCGAGATGGCCGGCGCGGAACTGCCCGTCGACTCGGTGATGTGCACCCTGGAGTTGACCCGGCGGCTCGACCTGGGCCTGGCCAACCTGCGGTTGCAGACGCTGGCAGCGCACTGGGGTGTGGTGCAGACGAGGGCACACGACGCGCTCGATGACGCCCGGGTGCTGGCCGGCGTACTGGAGCCGGCGCTGCAGCGGGCCCGGGAGCGCGACGTGTGGCTGCCGGTGCGGCCGGTGACGCGGCGCCGGTGGCCCAACGGCCGCATCACCCACGACGAACTGCGGCCGCTGAAGGCGCTGGCCTCGCGGATGCCGTGCGCCTACCTCAACCCGGGCCGCTACGTGCGGGGACGTCCGCTGGTGCAGGGCATGCGGGTGGCGCTGTCGGCGGAATGCCGCCGCACCCACGAGGAACTCGTCGAACGGATCTTGTTCGCCGGGTTGGCCTATAGCGACGTCGTGGACGCCAACACCTCGCTGGTGATCTGCAACGACGACAGCGCGGAGCAGGGCAAGGGCTATCTGGCGCGGGAACTCGGCGTGCCGACGGTCTCCGACGAGCAGTTCATGGCCTGCGTCGACAGCGTGGGCGGGGTCGTCGGAGGCACCGACGTCGAGCAGTTCGCCGACACCGGCCCGGCCGGGGAGCAGATCTCGCTGTTTTGAGCGGCACCCCGCTTCCTGACGCCGCAAGCGCCCCACCAGCTGCTTTCGCCCCGCCTGTCCCAGCTGCCACGTTGGCCAGTTGTCACGTCGGCCCAGTTGTCGCATTGGCCCAGCGGTCACGTTGTCCCAGTTGTCACATTGGCCCAGCTGTCACGTTGTCCCAGCTGTCATGGCGGGGTGGGTGCATCGCTTTTGCCCGCCTTCGAGCGACAACGTTCGTTATGTCAAGCCGCAGTTCGTCGCCGACGTCGCCGACCCGCAGAATCGCCCGGCGGGCGGGCTGACATAACGCCAGTTGTCGCGCAAAGGTGGGCAACAACCACATGCCGTCCGGCCCGTGGCTCCTGGGGCCGGAGTTACCCACGGGGCTCAGCCCGATCGAGCCGCCCGATTCACCGCCGAGACCACCGCCCGCAGTGACGCCGTGGTGATCGACGACGCGATCCCGACACCCCAGACCGTCTCGCCGGCTGTGGCCTCGGCGTGCCGACCCGCTTCACCGGCCGCGTTCGCGATCGTCACGGACGCTTCCACATACGCCGCGGCTTGGGCCTCCTCGCCGGCGCTCATCGCGTGCTCGGAGTAGTCCAGCACGTTGACGTGGATCCCGACGTCGGTCAACGCGTCGACGAACGCGGCCAGCGGCCCGTTGCCGGCGCCGGCGATCTCGGTCTCCACCCCGTCGACCAACACCGTGGCCTCGATGCGGTCGGTGCCGTCGTCGGTTTCGGCGGCGATCAACCGCTGGTGCATCCGCTCCAGCGGACGGATCGGGTTCAGGTACTCCTCGGCGAACGTGTCCCACATCTCCTTGGGGGTGACCTCGCCGCCCTCGCCGTCGGTCAACTGCTGGATCACCCTGGAGAACTCGATCTGCAGTCGCCGCGGCAGTACCAGCCCGTGGTCGGTTTTCATCACGTAGGCCACCCCGCCCTTGCCCGACTGCGAGTTGACCCGGATCACCGCCTCATACGTGCGGCCCACGTCGCGCGGATCGATCGGCAGGTAGGGCACCTGCCAGAGCATGTCGTCGACATCCGAGTCGGCGGCATCGGCGTCGATCTTCATCTGGTCCAGGCCCTTGTTGATGGCGTCCTGGTGACTGCCGGAGAACGCGGTGTAGACCAGGTCGCCGCCGTAGGGGTGGCGCTCGGGCACACCAAGCTGGTTGCAGTACTCCACGGTGCGGCGGATCTCGTCGATGTTGGAGAAGTCGAGCTGCGGGTCCACTCCGCGGGAGAACAGGTTCAGCCCGAGCGTCACCAGGCAGACGTTCCCGGTGCGCTCGCCGTTGCCGAACAGGCAGCCCTCGATGCGGTCCGCCCCGGCCTGGTAGCCGAGCTCCGCTGCGGCGACCGCGGTGCCGCGGTCATTGTGCGGGTGCAGGCTCAAGATGACCGAGTCACGCCGCTTGAGGTTGCGGTGCATCCACTCGATTGAGTCGGCGTAGACGTTGGGGGTGGCCATCTCCACGGTGGCCGGCAGGTTGAAGATGATCGGCGAATCGGGCGTGGGCTGGATCACGTCGCCCACCGCATCACAGACCGCTTTGGCGTACTCCAGTTCGGTTCCGGTGTAGGACTCCGGGGAGTACTCGTAGCGCCACCGGGTGCCCGGATATTTGGCGGCCTCTTCCAGGCACTTGCGCGCCCCGGCTACCGCGATCTCCTGCACCGCGGCGCGGTCGGCCCGGAAGACCACCCGACGCTGCAGGATCGACGTCGAGTTGTAGAAGTGCACGATCACGTTCGGAGCACCGTCGCAGGCGGAGAACGTGCGCTCGATCAGCTCGTCGCGGCACTGCGTGAGCACCTGCAACGTGACGTCGTCGGGGACGGCGCCGGCTTCGATGATCTCGCGGACGAAGTCGTAGTCGGTCTGGCTGGCCGAGGGGAACCCGACCTCGATCTCCTTGTAGCCCATGGCCACCAACAGGTCGAACATCCGCCGCTTGCGGGCCGGGCTCATCGGGTCGATCAGTGCCTGGTTGCCGTCGCGCAGGTCGACGGCGCACCACATCGGGGCACGCTCGATGACCCGGTCGGGCCAGGTGCGGTCGGGCAGGGTGATGGGTTCCACCTCATCGGCGAAACTGCGGTATCGGCTGATCGGCATCGCCGAGCCGCGCTGGGTGTTCCAGCCGGGTTGGCCGGGGTTGGGCGGTCCGACGGGTTTGGTGATGCGGCGTCCCGACGTGAAGGCGTCGGCGGAGGCCTGCGAAAAACTGGTCACGGTGGTTGCTCCGGGGTTCTCAAATGGGATTGGAGACCGGCGCATCGCGAAAGACCCGCGACGGGAAGCCGGTCTGGATCAGACCCCGCCGCGGCGTCCGAGAAGGAGCACCCGCTGCACATCGTGGAGTTTACGCGCTCAGCCGGCTGTTGCGGAAAACGGCCCCCGGGCGCAGCGTCAGCGCCCACAGCCGCTTCCCCTATTCTGGACAAGCCCAGTCGAGGAAGGGACCAATAGTGGCGCTCGTCGTGCAGAAATACGGCGGCTCGTCGGTGGCGGATGCCGATCGGGTCCGCAGCGTCGCCGAGCGCATCGTCGAGACCAAGAACGACGGCGACGACGTCGTCGTGGTGTGCTCGGCGATGGGAGACACCACCGATGACCTGCTGGACCTGGCCCAACAGGTGTCGTCGGCGCCACCGGCCCGGGAACTGGACATGCTGCTCACCGCAGGCGAGCGGATCTCCAACGCGCTGGTGGCGATGGCCGTCGCGGAGTTGGGCTGTCAGGCTCGCTCCTTCACCGGATCGCAGGCCGGGGTGATCACCACCGGCGTGCACGGTAAGGCCAAGATCATCGAGGTCACCCCGGGCCGGCTGCAGGCTGCGCTCGGCGAGAATCAGGTGGTGCTGGTCGCGGGCTTCCAGGGTGTCAGCCAGGACACCAAGGACGTCACCACGCTGGGCCGCGGCGGCTCGGACACCACCGCGGTGGCGCTGGCCGCGGCCCTGAACGCCGACGTCTGCGAGATCTATACCGACGTCGACGGCATCTACAGCGCCGACCCGCGCATCGTGCCCAACGCCAAGAAGTTGGACACCGTCACCTTCGAGGAGATGCTCGAGCTCGCCGCCTGCGGCGCCAAGGTGCTGATGCTGCGCTGCGTCGAGTACGCCCGCCGCTACCACCTGCCGATTCATGTGCGCTCGTCGTACACGGACAAGCCCGGCACCATCGTTACCGGATCGATCAAGGACATCCCCATGGAAGACGTGCTGCTGACCGGAGTCGCCCACGACAAGAGCGAAGCCAAGGTGACCGTCGTCGGCATCCCTGACCTGCCCGGCTACGCGGCCAAGATCTTTCGCGCGGTCGCCGACGCCGACATCAACATCGACATGGTGTTGCAGAACGTCTCCAAGCTCGAGGACGGCAAGACCGACATCACCTTCACCTGTCCGCGCGACAACGGCCCGGCCGCGGTGGCCAAGCTGGAATCGCTCAAGACCCAGATCGGCTTCACCGAGGTGCTCTACGACACCAACGTGGGCAAGGTGTCGCTGGTCGGTGCGGGCATGCGCAGCCACCCGGGCGTCACGGCAACCTTCTGCGAGACGCTGGCCGACAACGGCATCAACATCGACCTGATCTCCACCTCCGAGATCCGCATCTCGGTGCTGGTGGCCGAGGACGACTTGGACAAGGCCGTAGTCGCACTGCATCAGGCATTCGATCTCGGCGGCGACGAGGAAGCCACCGTCTACGCCGGAACGGGGCGCTGACATGGCCGCCATAGGAGTGGTCGGCGCGACCGGCCAGGTCGGCCAGGTGATGCGCACCCTGCTTGAGCAGCGCAACTTCCCCGCGGACAACCTGCGGTTCTTCGCCTCGGCGCGATCGGCCGGGCGCAAGCTGGCGTTCCGCGGCGTCGAGATCGAGGTCGAGGACGCCGAGACCGCCGACCCCGCCGGCCTGGACATCGCGCTGTTCTCGGCGGGTGGGGCGATGTCGAAGGTGCAGGCGCCGCGGTTCGCCGCCGCCGGGGTCACGGTGATCGACAATTCCTCGGCGTGGCGCAAGGACCCCGAGGTTCCGCTGGTCGTCGCAGAGGTGAACTTCGACCGGGACGTGCGTGGGAAGAAGTTGGCCAAGAGCATCATCGCCAACCCGAACTGCACCACCATGGCGGCGATGCCGGTGCTCAAGCCGTTGCACGAGGAGGCCGGCCTGACCCGGCTGATCGTCTCGACCTATCAGGCGGTCTCGGGCAGCGGACTGGCCGGGGTGCAGGAGTTGGCCGGGCAGGTCCGCGCGGTCGCCGACGGCGCCGAGCAGTTGGTGTACGACGGCAGTGCCGTCGACTTCCCGGCGCCGAACACCTACGTCGCGCCGATCGCCTTCAACGTGGTCGCCCTGGCCGGCAGCTACGTCGACGACGGTTCCGGTGAGACCGACGAGGACCAGAAGCTGCGGTCCGAGAGCCGCAAAATCCTCGGTATCCCAGACCTTTTGGTGAGTGGTACCTGCGTCCGGGTGCCGGTGTTCACCGGGCACTCGCTGTCGATCAATGCCGAGTTCGCCCGGCCGATTTCGCCGGAGCGGGCCACCGAGCTGCTCAAGGCCGCACCGGGTGTGACGCTGACCGACGTGCCCACTCCGCTGGCCGCCGCCGGCGCCGACGACTCCCTGGTGGGCCGGATCCGGGTCGACCCCGGCGCGCCCGACGGGCGCGGCCTGGCGTTGTTCGTCTCCGGGGATAACCTGCGTAAAGGTGCGGCGCTTAACACGATTCAGATCGCCGAGCTGCTGGCTGCGTCCTAGTCCGGCAGCGTTGGGCGCCGAACGTGCACCGGCTGCGAAAGATCGCAACGAATATCGCGGTGATTGCACGCTCGGCGACGGGTATGGCCGTGGCGGCGCTGATGACGGGCCCGCTGGTCGCCCACGCCGAACCGCCGGCGCCGATCCCGCGTCCGGTGTTGTGGCCGCTGGCCGAGGGGCAGGTGGTCCGGATCGGCCCGAGTGCCGGAACCGGCACGCTCACCGGTGATTACGGCATCGGGGCGACCGATCTGTGCGAGTTCATGGAGTTCCCCAGCGCGGTGCTGCAGATCTGCGGGGACAGCTTCGCCGGCCAAGGCGTGGGGTTCGGCGGCTGGTACTCACCGATCGCGTTGCGGCTGGATCCGGACTCGGTCGACGACGCCGACGGCGTGCGCTACACCGGGGTGATCGGGGTGGACCGGCCGCTGCTGGCCGACCCGGCACCGGCCGGCAGCACGCAACTGCCGGCCGGGATCGTCTCGATCAACCGGACCAACTACCTGATGGTGACCACCGCCACGATGCTGGTGCCGCAGTCATCCCGGCTGGTGAAAGCCGATCCGGCGCAACCAGGTTGGCAGACGGTACCGGGATCGGTACGACCGGCCTCTTACCACGATTTCGGTCAGTCCCAGATCAGCGGCTACTACGATCCGGTTCCGACACCGGATTCGGTCACCGGCTGGGTGTACGTGGTGGCCAACAACTTCGACCGCAGCGCGTCGGTGACGTTGTACCGGGTCACCCCGGACAAGTTCACCGACCGGTCGGCCTGGCAGGGCTGGGCCGCCGGCAACGGTTGGGGGCATAAGCCCACGCCGTTGTGGAACGACCAGATCGGCGAGCTGAGCCTGCGCCAGGTCGACGGCAAGCCGGTGCTGTCCTACTTCAACGGCACCACCGGGAACATGGAGGTGCGGGTGGCCTACGACCCGACCGGTCTCGGGACGGCGCCGGTGACCACGGTGGTGCAGCACGCCGAGTGGCCGGATCCGCCGGTGCCCGTCGAGACCCTGCCCTCGCCGTTCGACAACCGGCTGGCCCAGCCCTACGGCGGCTACATCTCACCGGGGTCGACGCTGGACGAGCTGCGGGTGTTCATCAGCCAGTGGCATAACAGCGATCCGCGCGCCCGGGCGCCGTATCGGGTGATCCAGTTCGCGGTCAACCCGTTCAAGCCGTGGTCGGTCAGCTGAACAGGCCCCACAGGTCGGTCCAGAAGTCGCCGCCCGATCCGGTGTCGCCGAGCAGATCGAGGTCCGCGTCGGCCGGACCTGAGGGGGTGACGTCCGGCGCGTAGTCCTGGATGTTGTCGCCGAGGGCGCTCGCGACATTGTTGCTGCTCCCGTCCCAGCCGGCGTAGGCGATGGCGTGCAGGCCCTCGGCGGTGGCGGTGTTGAAATGGCTGTCGTAGACGCCGGGCACGACAGAGGCACCCGCATTCGCGACGGCATAGTCGCCGGTGGCGGTCGCCACGTTGCCGTTGCCCCACGCCGCCGACGCGCTGGCGTGATCGCCCAGCGCGGACGCATAGTTGAACGACCCGGTGTCGCCGACCGCGGCGTTGCTGTGGTCGCCCTGCGCCGAGGCGTAGTTGAAGAAACCGCTCATGGCGTTGGCGTTGGCGAATTCCCCGTAGGCGAAGGCGATGTTGCCGAAGCTCGAGCTCGCGTTCGCATTGCCGAGAGACAACAAGTCGAACCCGCTGATCGACAATGCGATGTTGCCGAAGTCGTCGGGGAGGGTAGGTGCTGTCGCGGCCGCCGTACCCACCGTGGCGACGGCGTCGCCGAGGTCCGCGGCGGCCAGCGCCCCGGCGACACCCAACGCGCCGGCGCCGCCGTCAGCCGAGAGTGTTCCCGCGCCCGCGATCGGCGTTGCTGCCAAGGCGGCCCCGACCCCGAGTCCCAGCGCCAGCATGCCCAGACTGCTGACTTGCTTCAGATTCCCCATGTTCGTGCCTTCCCCTACCTTCCAGCCGACCTGGCTGGTGTAGTCCTGACGGTAGGAGCGCAACTCACGGCTGCGATACAGGGTTTTCCCTGGACTTTCTGAACTGCCGTACAGGGTCGACTCGGGATTTGCCGATTACGGCGGCGCCCCCGGGCTCGTAGCGGACGCATAGCCAGCACCTAGCGGGGCTGGGCGATTACTCGCGCACCATGTCAACCATGAGCGAAACACCTGACACCACAACCACCCCACCCGCACCACCGGGTGAGCCCAAGCCTTACTGGCTCTACCGGCTCGCGGCCTGGGTCGCCATCGTCGCCGGAATCGTCTTCATCGTCTCGTCGATCTTCTTCGCCGGAGTGTGGGCCAGCAAGGGCGGCCCGCGCGGGCATCACTGCCACCACAAACACCACGGGGCGATGTTCCACAAGGGCTTCCACGAGGGGTTCCACGGGGGGTTCCACCATGGCCCCCATCGCGGTCCCGGTCCGGTGGCTCCTCCCTCGGGACCGGAAGCCGCGGGACCCGGGGAGATTCCGCCGTCGGTCACCCGCCCCCCGGCGCCGACGCCGGGCCGGTAAGCCCCGGCCACGAACAACCAGCCGCCGCCCCACCCGAAGGGCGGCGGCTGGCGTCGTTGTCAGGCATGATTGGGCGATATGACCGAAACACCTGCACCGACGCCGCCGCCACCGCCGCCACCGGCAGCACCGGCGGCCAAACCGAACAGGCTGTATCAGGCCGCAGCGTGGGTGGTGATCATCGCCGGGACCGTGTTCGTGGCCGCGGTGATCTTCTGCGCCGGCAGCTACCTCAGCAACGGTGGTTGGCACGGACACCAGCACGGGCATTGCATGATGCACCACGGCCCGCCGATGGGCCACGGCTTCGGGCCCGCCGGCCCCGGCAACGAACCGGGCTGGCCGGGGTTCCGTCCCGCCGGCCCGGGTAACCCGCCCGGCGGTCCGGTCGGTCCGCCGCCGGGGCCGCCGTCCGCGCCGCCGGCACCGCACCGGTAATTCCCACGAGACCCGCCGAAGTGTGCGGTTTCCGACGCCTCGCATGGCGAGTAACACAGGAAACCGCACACTCGCGGGCCCCGTTGGCCAAAGCCCTTTGAATAAAAAAGGAGACGTGACGGATGGCCGAGCACCACACCACCACCGAGGCCGGTGCTCCGGCGCCGAGTGACACCGACTCGCTCACGGTCGGCCCGGACGGCCCGATCCTGCTGCAGGACCACTACCTGCTCGAGCAGATGGCGATGTTCAACCGGGAGCGCACCCCGGAACGCCAGCCGCATGCCAAGGGAGGCGGGGCATTCGGGCACCTTGAGGTGACGGCCGATGTCAGCGCCTACACCCGGGCGGCGGTGTTCGCGCCGGGAGTCAAAACCGAGATGCTGGCCCGGTTCTCCACCGTCGCCGGTGAACGCGGCAGCCCCGACACCTGGCGCGACGTGCGCGGATTCGCGCTCAAGTTCTACACCTCCGAGGGCAACTTCGACATCGTCGGCAACAACACCCCGATCTTCTTCATCCGGGACCCGATGAAGTTCCAGCACTTCATCCGATCCCAAAAACGGCTGGTGGCAAGCAATCTGCGCGACCATCACATGCAGTGGGATTTCTGGACGCTCAGTCCGGAATCAGCGCATCAGGTGACCTATCTGATGGGTGATCGGGGTCTGCCGAAAACCTGGCGGCACATGAACGGCTATGGCAGCCACACCTACAGCTGGGTCAACGCCGCCGGAGAGATCTTCTGGGTCAAGTACCACTTCATCAGCGATCAGGGCGTCGAGTGCCTCACCCAGGACGAGGGGGAGCGGCTGGCAGGCGCCGACGCCGATTACCACCAGCGTGATCTGTACGACGCGATCGAACGCGGCGAATACCCCAGCTGGGCGGTGAAGGTGCAGATCATGCCGTTCGAGGACGCCAAGACCTACCGGCTCAACCCGTTCGATCTCACCAAGGTGTGGCCGCACGCCGACTACCCGCTGATCGACGTCGGGCGTTTCACTCTGGACCGCAACGTCGCCGACTACCACAACGAGATCGAGCAGGCGGCGTTCGAACCGAGCAACACCGTGCCCGGCGCCGGGCTGAGCCCCGACAAGATGCTGCTGGCCCGCGGCTTCTCCTACGCCGACGCTCACCGCGCGCGGATCGGAACCAACTACAACCAGTTGCCGGTCAACGCGCCGAAGACCGACGTGCACACCTACTCCAAGGACGGCAAAATGCGGTTCCGCAACGCGTCCGACCCGGTGTACGCGCCGAACTCGGTCGGCGGCCCGGCCGCCGACTCGGCTCGCGCCGCCGAGGTGCGCTGGCATGCCGACGGTGAGATGGTGCGCACGGCGTACACGCTGCGTGACGGCGACGACGACTTCGGACAGGCCGGAATCCTGGTCCGTCACGTGTTCGACGAAGAGCAGCGGAAACGGTTGGCGGCCAACATTATCGGCCATGTCTCCGCCGGGGTTCGCGAGCCGGTGCTGTCGCGGGTGTTCGAGTACTGGCACAACGTCGACGAGGACCTGGGCCGCAATGTGGAGGCCGGGGTGCGGGCCAACCTTTCCTGACGGGCGGGCCACCGTCCTGGCATGATCGAGCCATGAGCATCGACGTGGTTTTCGCCACCGAGTCGACCGTGCCCGGCGGTGGCCGAGACGGCCACGTCCGCTCCGCGACCGGAAACGCCGACTTCATCGTTTCGGCGAAGGTGTAAGCATGCGAGCCGCTGCGGGACTCGTGGTGGCGAGCCTGGGTCTGGCCGTGATGTCCACGGCGACCGCCCCGGCCGCTGTGGCGCGGCCCTCCGAACCCGGGGTGGTGTCCTACGCGGTGTTGCCCAAGGGCTCGGTCGGCAACATCGTCGGCGCCCCGATGACCTGGGACGCGCCGTCCGGCCAGCCGTTCCAGGCGTTCTGGGTCGACGATCCGGCCTGCAACAATTGGGCCGACATCGGCTTGCCCGAGGTCTACAACGACCCCGACCTGGCGTCGTTCAATAGCGCGGTCACCCAGACCGCGGCCAACGACCAGACGCATTTCGTCAAGCAGGCGGTGGGGGTGTTCGCCACCGAGGCCGCCGCCGACCGGGCCTTCCACCGCATCACCGACCGCACCGCCGAGTGCTCGGGACGCACCACCGCGATGCACCTGGACAACGGGATCACCCAGGTGTGGGCATTCGACGGCGGGCCGGCCGGGGCGACCGATGCCGCCTGGGTCAAGCAGGAAGCCGGCACCGATCGGCGCTGTTTCAACCAGACCCGGCTGCGGCTCAACGTGCTGCTGCAGGCCAAGGTCTGCCAGTCCGGTAACGCCGGACCGGCGGTGAACGTGCTGGCAGGAGCGATGCAGAACTCGCTGGGCCAGTAACGGGCCGTCACGGTGTCGGTGGCTCCGGTAACGTCGAAAAGATCGACGGGCGGAGGGGTTGATATATGGCGCTCGCCGCGGCGACTCAACTGTCCCGCGTCGTTGAGCCGCGCCCCGGTGAGACCGAACTGTCCGGTTCCGCCGAAGCCGCCGAATACATCGCCGACCGCTGCCTCACCGATGCGCCGCCGGGCCGGGTGGGCTTAGAGATCGAGGCCCACTGTTTCGACCCGGTCGATCCTCGTCGGCGCCCCGGCTGGGCGGAGATCGGCGAGGTGCTGGCGTCGCTGCCGGTGTTGCCGGGTGGCAGCAGGGTCACCGTGGAACCCGGTGGCGCGGTGGAGTTGTCCAGCCCGCCGTTGGCCGGTGCGCCCGCTGCGATCGCGGCGATGGCCGCCGACCAGGCGGTGCTTCGAGCCGCGTTCGCCGATGCGGGGCTGGGGCTGGTGGCCCTCGGTGCCGACCCGTTGCGACCGACGCAGCGCATCAACCCGGGTCCGCGCTACGCGGCGATGGAGCAGTTCTTCGCCGCCAGCCACACCGGTTCGGCCGGTGCGGCGATGATGACGTCGACGGCGTCGGTCCAGCTCAACCTGGATGCCGGCCGGCGTTCCAGGTGGGCCGACCGGGTGCGGCTGGCGCACGCCTTGGGTCCGACCATGGTCGCGATCGCCGCCAATTCCCCACTGTTGAGCGGCAAATTCTCCGGCTGGCGTTCCACCCGGCAACGGGTCTGGAGCCGGCTGGACTCGATGCGGTGCGGTCCCGTCCTGGGACTGGACGGCACCGACCCGGCATCCGATTGGGCGCGCTACGCCCTGAAGGCGCCGGTGATGCTGGTGCATGCACCCGAGGCCATTCCGGTCAGCCGGTATGTGCCGTTCGCCGACTGGGCCGACGGACGGGTGCGCCTGGGTGGCCGCCGCGCCACCAGCGCCGACCTCGATTACCACCTGACCACGTTGTTCCCGCCGGTGCGCCCCCGCGGCTGGCTGGAGATCCGCTACCTCGACAGTGTCGGGGATGCGCTCTGGCCGGCGATCGTCTTCACCTTGGCGACCCTGCTCGACGACCCGGTCGCCGCCGACGCTGCCGCCGACGCCGTCGCGCCCGTCGCGACCGCCTGGGACGTCGCCGCCCGGATCGGACTGGCCGACACGCGGCTGCACGCGGCTGCCCGGCGATGCGTGGGACTGGTGGCCGGTCGGGCACCGGCCTCGCTGCGTGACGGGGTGGACCGGTTGGCCGAGATGGTCGAATGGGCCCGCTGTCCGGCCGACGACGTCGCCGACGAGGTGGCTCGCGCCGGCGTGACCGCGACGGTGGCCAGGCTGGCGGGAGGACGGTCGTGACCAAGGCCGTCACCAAGGCCGTCACCAAGGCCGTCACCAAGGCCGAGACGCTGGCCGGTGAGCTGTCGCGGGCACGGGAACGCACGCTGGCGCTCGTCGATTTCGACGAGGCCGAACTGCATCGCCAATACGACCCGCTGATGAGCCCGTTGGTGTGGGACCTGGCCCATATCGGCCAGCAGGAGGAGCTATGGCTGCTGCGCGGCGGGGACCCGGACCGGCCCGGGATGCTGCCGGCCGACGTCGAGGGCCTCTACGACGCCTTCGTTCATCCGCGGGCCAGCCGCGTCGACCTGCCGCTGCTCTCCCCGGAGCAGGCCAGGAAATATTGCGCCACAGTCCGATCCAAGGTGTTCGACGAACTGAACACGCTGCCCGGTGATTTCGCGGACGGTTTCGTGTTTGGGATGGTGGTCAGTCACGAACACCAGCACAACGAGACCATGCTGCAGGCACTGAACCTGCGCACCGGCGCGCCGCTGCTCGATGCCGGCCGCCTGCTGCCGGCGGGCCGGCCCGGCGTGGCCGGGACCTCGGTGCTGGTGCCGGCCGGCGAGTTCGTGCTCGGCGTCGATGCCACCGCCGAACCCTTCGCGCTCGACAACGAGCGGCCGGCGCATCGCGTGCAGGTCGCGGCCTTCCGGATCGGCCGGGTGCCGGTGACCAATGCCGAATGGCGGGCGTTCATCGACGACGGCGGCTACCGGCAACCGCGGTGGTGGACCGAGCGCGGCTGGTCCCACCGGATGCAGGCCGGCCTGACCGCGCCACAGTTCTGGAGTCCCGACCACAGCTGTCGGACCCGCTTCGGTCACCTCGAAGACCTCCCCGACGACGAACCGGTGCAACACGTCAGCTACTTCGAGGCGCAGGCCTACGCTGCCTGGGCAGGCGCCCGGCTGCCCACCGAGATCGAATGGGAGAAGGCCTGCGCGTGGGATCCGCAGGCGGGCGCGCGACGTCGCCGCCCCTGGGGCGACGGCGAGGCGACGGCCCATTTGGCCAACCTCGGCGGCGCGGCACTGCGCCCGGCCCCGGTCGGGGCGTATCCGAACGGCGCGTCGGCCTACGGGGCCGAACAGCTGCTCGGCGACGTCTGGGAGTGGACCAGCTCCCCGCTGCAACCGTGGCCGGGCTTTACGCCGATGATCTACCAACGCTATTCCGAACCGTTCTTCGGCGGCGACTACCGGGTGCTGCGCGGCGGGTCATGGGCGGTCGCGCCCGAGATCCTACGGCCCAGCTTCCGTAACTGGGACCACCCGTACCGTCGGCAGATCTTCGCCGGCGTCCGCTTGGCCTGGGACGTCTGATGTGCCGGCATCTGGGCTGGCTGGGCAGACCGCGTTCGCTGGCCGAGTTGATGCTGGAACCGCCGTACGGTCTGCTGGTGCAGTCCTATGCGCCGCGCCGCCAACAGCACGGGCTGCTCAACGCCGACGGCTGGGGCGCCGGGTTCTTCGATGTCAGCGGCAGCGACGAACCGCGGCGCTGGCGCAGCGCCTCGCCGCTGTGGAGTGACACCTCGTTCGCCTCGGTGGCGCCGGTGTTGTCGAGTCATTGTGTGGTGGCGGTGGTGCGCTCGGCCACCGTCGGCATGCCGATCGAGGCCAGCGCCACCGCCCCGTTCACCGACGGGCACTGGCTGCTGTCGCACAACGGTGTGGTGAACCGCGCGGTGCTGCCCACCTGCGCGGGAGCCGAATCCGTCTGCGACAGCGCGATACTGGCCGCGACGATCTTCGAGCACGGGGTGGACTCGCTGGCGGAGGTGATCGTCGAGACCGCCGCGGCCGATCCGCAGGCGCGGCTGAACATCTTGGCCGCCAACGGCTCCCGCCTGCTGGCCACCACCTGGGGAGATACCTTGTCGATGTTGCACGGTGCTGACGGCGTGGTGCTGGCCAGCGAACCCTACGACGACGACCCGCGCTGGATAGACATACCGGACCGGCACCTCGTCGACGCCCGTGACGGCGAGGTCAGTGTCACCGCGTTGGAAGGAAGTCGATGACGGGTTTCGATGCGGCGGTCTCGCTGTCCAATCACCTGGCTGCCGACGCCGCCCGCACCGCGCTGCGCGAAGACGTCCGGTTCGGCCTGCAGCAGCATCCGAAGACGTTGCCGCCCAAATGGTTCTACGATGACACCGGCAGTGAACTGTTCGATCGGATCACCCGGTTGCCGGAGTACTACCCGACCCGCGCCGAGACGGAGATCCTGCGCGAACACTCCGCGGAAGTGGCGTCGCTGTCCGCGGCGGACACCCTGGTCGAGTTGGGCAGCGGTACCTCGGCGAAGACCCGGATGCTGCTTGATGCGTTGCGCGACACCGGGTCGCTGCGCCGATTCGTCCCGTTCGACGTGGACGCCGGCATTTTGGAGACGGCGGGGGAGGCCATCGCCCGCGACTATCCCGGGATCCAGGTGCATGCCGTCTGCGGCGACTTCGAGCACCATCTGGCGCAGATCCCCGAGGGTGGCAGGCGGCTGTTCGTGTTCCTCGGGTCCACCATCGGCAATCTGACGGCGGGTCCGCGCGCCGACTTCCTGGCGGATCTCTCCGCGGTGATGCGTGACGGCGACGGCCTGCTGCTGGGGACCGACCTGGTCAAGGACACCGCGCGGCTGGTGCGTGCCTACGACGACGCTGCCGGCATCACGGCGGCCTTCAACCGCAACGTGCTCGCCGTGGTCAACCGGGAACTCGGCGCCGACTTCGACCTGGACGCGTTCGCTCATGTGGCGCGGTGGAACTCCGGCGAGCAGCGCATCGAGATGTGGTTGCGGTCCCGCCGCCGGCAGCGCGTGGTGATCGCGGCGTTGGACCTGGCGGTCGAGTTCGCGGCCGGCGAGGAGATGCTGACCGAGGTGTCCTGCAAGTTCCGGCCGGAGCAGGTGGCTGCCGAGTTGGCCGCCGCGGGACTGCGCCGCCGGCGATGGTGGACCGACGCAGCGGGCGATTTCGGCCTGTCGCTCGCCGTCAGATGAG
>NZ_QMEX01000046.1 GCF_003284925.1 Mycolicibacter senuensis | reverse complement strand
GCTGCAGCGTATGACATCTCGCGGGTCGACGCCGTCAAGGACGACTTCCCGGCGGGCTTCGCCGTGCAGGCGCACCCGGCCAAGACGCTGGGGGAGCAGGACATCGCCGGGTCGGCGGTCGCCGCGTTCACCGACGCCACGGTCGAGCCGCCGCAGTGCCGGTCGGTGGTCATCCCGCCCTACGTCGATCCGAAGGCCGGGACCGAAGCCGCCGGTGTGATCGGGCAGGGCGACCAGGGCAACATGTATGTCGTCGCCCTGCGGTCACCGAATCCGATTGCAGCCGGCGATGATCCGGCAGGTTGCGACCGGATCTCGCTGTCCGGTTCGCCGGAGGCGACCGGGACCGTGGAGCGTATACCGGCACCCGCCATCGCCGGCGTCACCACAACCGGAGTCAAGCTCTCCGTCGCCGATCCCGAGGAGGATCCCGACTACCTCTACACAGCGGCACTCAACGATCGAACGTCGATCGTCGTCATGGGCAGCGCGGATCAGCAGCTGGATCCGCAACGGTTGATGTCGGATCTGTTGGTCAAAGCCGTCGGTGCGGTCCGCGGCCAGTGATAACGGTCGGCCGGCCGTCTCAGGGCTCGCGGGGCAGCAGCAACCGTGAGTCGCCGAACCGCACCGTGTGCGTCGCCGGCTGGACCCGTGCGCCGCTGATCGGCGCTTCTCCGGTACCGAGGTTCGCCGCGTACCGCGGGTGGTTGCCGCCGGCGATCAGCACCCGGATCCGGGAGCCGGCGGCGAATCGGTGCGCGATGGCGTCCAACTCGATACGCACTCGGCCGGTGTGGTGCTGCAACCGGCGGTAGCCGTCGGTGACGTTGACCGAGCGGCCCTTCCGGTTGACTTCACTGACCCGCACGAACAGGTCGACGTCCGGTACGTCGGAGCTGTGGTCCAACTCCACCACCGGGACCCCGCACACGTCCAGGTCCTCGGTCAATGCCTCGCCGGTGAAGCCGAGCACGTCGTCGCGACGGTACAGCCGGTTGTCGTTGCGGTAGCCGCCGGCCGGGGACAGCAGCCGACCCCCGATCGTGGGCGGCGGGTCGGCGGGGTCGAACCGGAACGACGCCGCCGAAGCGGCCGGGCCGGGTGCGCCCGGGGCGAGCCGGCCGCCGGGCTGCAGGTACCAGGCGTCGGTGGCAGCGGCCGGCGCCCAATCCGGTCGGTCCTCCCAGCCCTTGCCTGTTCGGAAGATCCGGACCCGGCTCGGCCGCGCCGATGTGGTCGAGCCCCGCAGCTGGGTCTCCAGCCACTGCAACGACTCGGCGGTGACCCGGCTCAGACCGGAGGTCAGCATCTGGGTGTGCGTCCACGGGCCGATCGTCAGCGCCACTTCGACGTTCCGGTCGCGCAACGCCCGGTACTGGGCCAGGGTCTGATCCAGGAACAGATCCTGCCAGCCGCCCAGCAGCAGTACCGGGACTCGCGAGTTCTCCAGTGCCGCCGGGTGGCGCAACCGATCCCAGAACGGGTCGTCTCGCTCGGGGTGCTCGACCCAGGATTCGTACCAGGGTGACCCGTTGCCCAGTAGCGCCCGCCCCGCGGCACCCAACGGCAGTCTGGCCGCGGCGCGCCGGACCTTCCGCTGGGCGGTGAGCTGGTTGATTCCGGCCCGGATCCGCGGCCGGTCCTCCTGGTGGGCCATCATGTGGCTCCAGCCCAGGAAGTCGTTGAGCGCGAATGACCCTGCGCCCCAGGTTGACTGGTACAGATCGTGTGGCCCGACGGTGATGACGGTCGCAGCCAACTCCGGCGGCGGATCGGCCAGCAGCGCCCACTGGGTGAATCCCAGATACGACAGCCCGATGGTGCCGAACGTCCCGGTGAACCACGCCCTCGTGCGCAGCCAGGCCACGGTGTCGGCGCCGTCGGCGGCCTCGTTGACCATCGGCTCGAAACTGCCGCCCGAACCGAACGTGCCGCGCACACTCTGCAGGATCACCCGATAGCCGCGGGCGGCATACACCCGGGCGAACACCAGCGAGAACGGGAAACCGCGGCCGTAGGGGCAGCGCACCAGCAGGGTGCCGGCCGCGTCGCCGGTCGGCTCATAGCGCTCGGCTCGCAGCACCACGCCGTCGCGCATCGGGATCGCCTCCCGGTGCACGGTGTAGCCAGTGGTGGGCGGGGGCAGCCGCCGCAGCGCCGCCCGGTTCAGCACGACATCGGTGAAGCGGGGGCCGGTGAGGCGGCGGGCCGTCTGCACCGTGGATCAGTATTTGTAGTGCGGCGCCAGCTGGTGGGCGCGCATCAGGTTCTCGGTCTGGCAGTCGGTGTCGGGGTTGGAGTACACCGGCGAGTAGTACAGCGACTGCTGGATCAAGCCGTAGCTGGTCTTGAACGCCACCATGCAGGAAAACCACCAGCGGTTGTTCCACTCGGTGGGCTTCATCACCCAGTACTGCGCCGCGCGGTGGCCGTTGATGTCCATCTCGATCGCGTCGGCCGGGATCGACTCGTCGTAGCTGCGCCACACGAACGTCTCGACGGCCATCTGGTAGTTGCCGGCGTCGAATTCGCAGCGCACGCCCTCCACCGGCTTGGGCGGGGTGAAGGCCAGGCCCAGCTGGGCGATCACGTCGAGCGGGATGTCCTCGCAGGCGTCAAACGGGCGGGGATTGGTGATGTTGACCGGCTTGCTGGAGGTGGGCGGCGGGGCCAGCGGCGCCGCCGTGGAGCGCAACTGCACCCCGTGCGCCCCCGCGGCGGCTGCGCCGTCGCCGGTCGGCGGCTGCTGCCAGACCATCACGACGGCCATCGCCAGCGCGCTGAACGCCGTGGCAAGGCGCAGTTTGGTGAGCATGCCACTCCTCGCTTCCGCCGGACTTTCCCCGGGAGTGTACAAGTTGGGGCTCGGGCTACTGCAGTAAAAGCGAGAACACGTTCTAATTCGCCCTCGGCGGTCTGGCCGGAGGGGATCGCTAGGCTGGACGATCGTGACCATTCCCGAGCCGAGGGCCTCGCACGGGCCGACCCTGTGGGCGATCTCCGACCTGCACACCGGCCATCTGGGAAACAAGCCGGTCACCGAGTCGCTGCACCCGGTGACGCCCGACGACTGGCTGATCGTGGCCGGTGACGTCGCAGAACGCACCGATGAGATCCGTTGGTCCCTGGACCTGCTGCGGAAACGGTTCGCCAAGGTGATCTGGGTGCCCGGCAACCACGAGCTGTGGACCACCACCAAGGATCCGATGCAGGTGTTCGGCCGGTCGCGCTATGACTACCTGGTCGACATGTGCGACCAGATGGGGGTCATCACCCCCGAGCACCCGTTCCCGCTCTGGACCGAGGAGGGCGGCCCGGCCACCATCGTCCCGATGTTCTTGCTGTACGACTACACGTTCCTGCCGGCGGGCGCGACCACCAAGGCCGAAGGTCTGGCCGTTGCCCGCGAGAACAACGTGGTGGCCACCGACGAGTTCCTGTTGTCTCCGGAGCCGTACGGCACCCGGGACGCCTGGTGCCGGGATCGGGTCGCGGTGACCCGCAAGCGGCTCGAGGACCTGGACTGGATGACACCGACCGTCCTGGTCAACCATTTCCCGATGGTGCGCCAGCCCTGCGATGCGCTGTTCTATCCGGAGTTCTCGTTGTGGTGCGGCACCGTCGAGACCGCCGACTGGCACACCCGCTACAACGCGACCTGTTCGGTCTACGGCCACCTACACATCCCGCGCACCACCTTCTACGACGGGGTGCGCTTCGAGGAGGTCTCGGTGGGCTACCCGCGGGAGTGGCGGGTCCGCAAGCCACACCGGTGGCTGCGGCAGATCTTGCCCGACCCGCAGTATCCGCCGGGATACCTCAACGAGTTCGGTGGCCACTTCATCATCACCGACGAGATGCGGGCGGCCAGGGCGAAGTTCGCCGAACGGCTACGGCAGCGGCAGTCCCGATGAGCAGACTGCTGAACACGGTGCTCGATCCCACGCCGTCGCTGGCCTGGGCCGAACGTTACGACGACCCGCCCGGGCTGGCTCCGCTGCCCGAGGAGGAGCCGCTGGTAGCGCGTTCGGTTGCCAAGCGCCGCAATGAATTCGTCACGGTGCGCTACTGCGCCCGGCTCGCATTGGAAGAGCTCGGTGAGCCGCCGGTGCCGATTCTCAAGGGGGAGAAGGGCGAGCCGTGCTGGCCCGACGGTGTGGTCGGCAGCCTGACGCACTGCGCGGGCTTCCGCGGTGCGGTGGTGGGCCGCGACCCCGAGGTGCGGTCGGTGGGTATCGACGCCGAACCGCACGATGTGCTCCCCGACGGTGTGCTCGAGGCCGTCAGTCTGCCCGCCGAGCGTGCCGAACTGGCCGGCTTGCCGACCGGTCACCATTGGGACCGGATCCTGTTCTGCGCCAAGGAAGCCACCTACAAGGTGTGGTTTCCGCTGACCAGACGGTGGTTGGGCTTCGAGGACGCCCACATCACGTTCACGCTGACCGGCCAGACGTCCGGCGCGTTCGTCTCCCGCATCCTCATCGACCCCGCGGCGCTGTCCGGTCCGCCGCTGACCGAGCTGCGCGGGCGGTGGTCGGTCACCGGCGGGCTGGTGCTGACCGCGATCGTGCTGTGAGCGTGCAACCCGGCCTGGTGGTCGTCGACAAACCCGCCGGCATCACCAGCCACGACGTCGTTTCCCGGTGCCGCAGATTCTTCGGGACCCGTAAAGTCGGCCACGCCGGCACGTTGGACCCGATGGCCACCGGGGTGCTGGTGATCGGCATCGAACGGGCTACCAAGATTCTTGGGTTGTTGACCGCTTCGCAGAAGTCCTACGCCGCCACCATTCGGCTGGGTCAGACCACATCCACCGAGGACGCTGAAGGCGATGTGCTGCAGACGGTTTCAGCCGCCCACGTCACCGATTCGCAGATCGCCGAGGCGATCTCGGGGCTGCGTGGCGATATCCTGCAGGTGCCCTCGACGGTCAGCGCGATCAAAGTCGCCGGCAAACGGTCTTACCAGCTGGCCCGGGAGGGGCGTGCGGTCGACCTGCCCGCCCGGCCGGTGCGCGTCGATCGCTTCGAGGCGACCGGCGTCAGGCGAGCCGGTGACCTCATCGACCTGGACGTCGAGGTGGACTGTTCGGCGGGCACCTACATCCGCGCGCTGGCCCGCGACCTCGGCGACGAACTGGGGGTGGGTGGGCACCTGACGGCGCTGCGCCGCATCCGCGCGGGCAGCTTCGGTCTCGATCAGGCCCGCACCCTCGAGGAGCTGGGGGACAACCCGCGGCTGAGCTACAGCCTGGATGAGGCCTGCCTGCAGACTTTTCCACGCCGCGCCCTGTCTGCCGACGAGGCACTCGACGCCAGCCACGGCCGGCCGTTGGCCCCGGCGGGCATCGACGGGATCTACGCCGCGGCCGCTCCCGACGGCCGGGTGATCGCACTACTGGAGGACTCGGGAAGGCGGACCAAATCGGTGGTCGTCATCCGGCCGGCGACGCTTTAGACCGCCTCGGCGACGCGCTGCACGAACCGGCCCAGCTGCGCCCGTCGTATTCGTCGAAGTCGACCCCCACGCCGCTGCCGGTGGCGGCGTCGCGTATCCGGCGGGCATCGGATAGATCGGGCCGCCGGGTCTATGCCGAGAGCTGGAGCTGCGACATCCCGCGCCAGCTGGTTTAGACATACCTTCAGGTCTGCATCTATTACACTTGATCACCACTCGTCGACGGAGAGGAGATCAGGTGGTGGGCGGAGGTCGCGGGCAGACGATCCGGCGCACTCAGGCCGAGCGTAGTGCCGCGATGCGCGAGCGGCTGCTCGATGCCACTGTCGACTGTCTGGTCTCCTACGGATACTCCGGGACGACGACGCCGCGCATCGCCGAACTGGCCGGAGTAACCCGTGGCGCCCAGATTCACCACTTCAAGTCCAAGGAGGATCTGGTGGTGGCGGCTATCGAGCACTTGGCGCAGCAGCGTGCACAGGCCGCGATCCGCCAACTCGGACGGCTCAAGGACAGCCCGGACCCGGTCTCGACCGTTCTCGACTTCATGTGGGAAGTCCACCAGGGCCCGCTGTTTGTCGCGACCATCGAACTGTGGATTGCCGCACGCACCGATCCGGTGCTGGCGCAGGAGATCCAGCGGGTGGAGCCGGTAGTCAACAGCGCGCTGATCGCGGCGATCGCCCAGCTGCTCCCGGAGCACCCGGCGCAGAAGGAGATCCGCAATACCGTCTACACCGCGATGGATGCGTTGCGCGGAATACTGATCGCCAGCTTCGTCGACCAGGACACCCGGCGGGCGCGGCGGCGGTGGGAGCGCGCCTGCGGGGATCTGCGCGCGGTGCTCAGCGGAGCAATGTCCGCGTCGAGCTGACCGCGGTGACCTGCGGTTCCCGCTGAGCGTGACAGTGGGTTCCCGGTGTCGAGCGCCGACCTATCGTCTTTTCGCGCCCATCCGTACCCCGTTGCAAAGATACAGTCAGGTGTGTATGTTTTGGGCAACGATGGGTACCCCGATGAACGGAGCGTGATGGCAAACAAGGTCTATGTGATCGGCGTCGGCATGACGAAGTTCGAGAAGCCGGGCCGCCGAACCAATGACGACGGATCGGCGTGGGACTACCCGGACATGGCCCGCGAGGCCGGGACCAAGGCGCTCGCCGATGCCGGCATCGACTACCGGGACGTCGAGCAGGGCTACGTCGGCTATGTCTACGGGGAATCCACGTCGGGGCAGCGGGCGCTCTACGAACTCGGCCTGACCGGTATCCCGATCGTCAACGTCAACAACAACTGCTCCACCGGATCGACTGCGCTCTACCTTGCCGCGCAGGCGATCCGGGGCGGGCTGGCGGACTGCACCATCGCGCTTGGTTTCGAGAAGATGAAACCGGGTTCGCTGGAAGCGTCCTACGACGACCGGGCCCAGCCGATGGAGAAGCACATCCTGGCGCTGGCCGAGATCTCAGAGGTGTTGTTTCCGCCGGCGCCGTGGATGTTCGGCGCGGCCGGCCGGGAGCACATGAAGCAATACGGTTCCACCGCCGAGCATTTCGCCAAGATCGGCTACAAGAACCACAAGCATTCGGTGAACAATCCGTACGCGCAGTTCCAAGAGGAGTACTCCCTCGACGACATCCTGGGCGCACGGATGATCTACGACCCGCTGACCAAACTGCAGTGCTCGCCGACCTCGGACGGCTCCGGTGCGGCGATCCTGGCGTCCGAGGGTTTCGTGGACCGCCACGGCCTGGCACCGCAGGCCGTCGAGATCGTCGGCCAGGCGATGACCACCGACTTCGCGTCGACCTTCGACGGAACCTGCAAGAGCCTGATCGGCTATGACATGAACATTCAAGCCGCGCAGCGGGTTTACCAGCAGTCGGGGCTCGGCCCGGAGGACTTCCAGGTGATCGAACTGCACGACTGCTTCTCGGCCAACGAACTGCTGCTCTATGAGGCCCTCGGGCTGTGCGGTGAGGGCGAGGCGCCCAAGCTGATCGACGACGGTGACACCACCTACGGCGGACGGTGGGTGGTGAACCCCTCAGGTGGCCTGATCTCCAAGGGGCACCCGCTGGGCGCCACCGGACTGGCGCAGTGCTCCGAGCTGACCTGGCAGCTGCGCGGCGCCGCCGACAAGCGCCAGGTCGATGGGGTCACCGCCGCACTGCAGCACAACATTGGACTCGGCGGCGCGGCCGTCGTCACCGCCTACCAGCGCGCCGAGCGCTGAACCGAACAGAAAAGGAGATACCCCCATGGGACACATCGAAGCAACCAAGCAACTGCAGGTCAGCCCGGACGCGCTGTGGCAGACGGTTTCTGACCCGTCCACCTGGGACCAGTGGTTCACCATCCACGAGAAGTGGCTGTCCGAGCCGCCGGCCACGCTGACCGAGGGCTCGTCGCTGACCGCGAAGATCGTGATGCTGGGCATGGCGAACAAGATCGAATGGACGGTGGACAAGGTGGATGCCCCCACCAGCTTGACGCTGTCGGGCACCGGGATGGCCGGCGTCAAATGCCAGTTCGAGTTCTCGGTGACCCCCGCCGGTGACGGTTCGCAGTTCAGCGTGGCCGGTGACTTCGAGGGTGCATTGATCAAGGGTGCGCTGGCCAAGGCGGTCGAGAAGGACGGCGCCAAGCAACTCGACAAGACGCTCGCGCAACTCGAAGCGTTCTCATCGGCGAACGTATGAGCGACGAGCTGGAGTTCGACGACAGCGGTCTGAACACCTGGGCCGACGAAGAGCGTTTCGAGGTGACCGCCGAGCGGATCGCCGAGTACGCCAAGGCGACCAATGACCCGATCCCCGCACACCTGGCCGGAGAGGTGGCGCCGCCGGTGTTCGGAATCGTGCCGGTCTTCGAGGCGATGCTCACCCCGGCGGTCGAAGTGATGCCGATCGAGCTGATACCCCGGGTCGTCCACGGCGAGCAGGATTTTCACTTCCACCGGCCGATTCGTCCGGGGGACAAACTGGTGTCGCGGGCCAAGATGATCGGCTACGAGGGCCTGGAGAAAGGTACCCGCTCGGCGATCCTGGTGGAATGCCGCACGGAGGACGGTGAACTGGTCAACGAGCAGTACGTGACCTGCTTCGTGCGGGGTTTCACCGCCGGCAAAGCGGTCGGGGAACTGAGCCCGCCGCACCGATTCGATGACGCGCTGCGATCTTCGGCTCCGATCGCGAAGGTGGCACAGCACATCGACGCCGACCAGACGTTCCGTTACTCGCCGGCATCGGGCGACCCGATGCCGATTCACCTCGATGAGGAGGTGGCCCGCGACGCCGGGCTGCCGGGCATCATCGCCCACGGGTTGTGCACCATGGCATTCACCTCCTGGGCGGTGCTCACCGAGGTCGCCGGCTCAGATGTCGCTCGACTCAAGCGATTCGCGGTGCGGTTCTCCAAGATGGTGCTGCCCGGCGACGACCTGGAAACCCGCATCTGGAAAGCGGGATCCGACGGCGGGCTTACCCGCTATGCGTTCGAGACGGCGCGCATGGGCACGGACGAGTTCGCTATTACCGACGGATTAGCTGTGATTGCAGAGGAGAACTGATGGGAGCATTAGCAGGCCGGGTCGCTGTCATCACCGGCGCCGGACGCGGTATCGGCCGCGAGCACGCGCTGCTGTTCGCCGCGGAAGGGGCCGCCGTCGTCGTCAACGACCTGGGCGGCAGCAACGCCGGGGAAGGCGCCGACGCCGGCCCGGCTCAGCAGGTGGTCGATGAGATCGTCGCCGCCGGCGGGCGGGCAGTCGCCAACACCGACAGCGTGTCGGACTGGGGGTCTGCCAGCGGGATCGTACAGCAGGCCATCGACGAGTTCGGCCGGCTCGACGTGCTGGTCAACAACGCCGGGATCCTGCGGGACGCCTTCATTCCCGGAATGGCGGAATCGCAGTGGGACGCGGTGATCAACGTGCACCTCAAGGGGCACTTCGCGATGCTGCACCACGCCGCCGCCTACTGGAAGACACAGTCCAAGGCAGGGGATCAACCCAACGCCGCGGTGATCAACACCGCCTCGGGCTCCGGGGTGACACTGCCCAACGCCGGGCAGGCCAACTACGGTGCGGCCAAGGCCGGAATCGCCGCGTTGACCCTGATCGCCGCCGAGGAGCTGGACCGCTACGGAGTGCGGGTCAACGCGATCGCGCCGATCGCGCGCACCCGGCTCACCTTGGCAACCCCCGGGATGGGCGCGTTGATGGCCGAACCGGAGGAAGGAGAGGTGGACCTGTTCGCACCCGCCAACATCTCGCCGCTGGTCGCCTACTTGGCTACCGACAAGTGTCCGGTCACCGGCACGGTGTTCGCGGTGCAGGGCGGTGCGATCTCGCGGCTGGCCGGCTGGCATGACGTGGCCACCATCGAGACCGACGGCGTGTGGGCAATCGACGACATCGCGGCGAGGCTGCCATGATCGAATGGTCCGACACCGACGAGATCATGCGCGACACCGTGCGTGAGTTCATCGACAAAGAGATCCGCCCGCACCTGGACGAGCTGGAAAGCGGTGAAATCTCACCGTTCCCGATCGCACGCAAGCTGTTTTCTGAGTTCGGCTTGGACGTGATGGCCGGCGAAGCGGTCAAGTCGATGCTGGAACGCCAACGCGCCAAGGCCGACGGCACGGAGCCCGAGGCGGGGGGCAAGAAGTCCTCGGGCGGCGGGGGGCTCGGCGACCTCGGCGGCCAACTGTCGATGGCCGCGGTGATGGTCTCGGAGCTCTCCGGCGTGAGCATCGGCTTGCTGAGCACGATCGGTGTCTCGTTGGGGCTTGGCGCGGCGACCATCGCCAGCCGCGGCACGCTGGCGCAGAAGGAGCGCTGGCTGCCCGACCTGATGACGCTGGACAAGATCGCCTGCTGGGCGATCACCGAACCGGATGCCGGCTCGGACGCCTTCGGCGGCATGAAAACCTACGTCCGGCGCGACGGTGAGGACTACATCCTCAACGGGCAGAAGACGTTCATCACCAACGGTCCCTACGCCGATGTGCTGATCGTCTACGCCAAGCTCGACGACGGTTCGGCGGTCGACAAGCGACACCGGCCGGTGCTGACGTTCGTGCTCGAGGCCGGGATGCCGGGGCTGACCCAGGGCAAGCCGTTCAAGAAGATGGGCATGATGTCCTCGCCGACCGGGGAGCTGTTCTTCGACAACGTGCGGCTGACCCCCGACCGGCTGCTCGGCGAAACCGAGCAGCACACCGGCGGCGACGGCCGGGAGAGCGCGCGGGCCAACTTCGCGGGCGAACGGGTCGGCGTGGCGCTGATGGCGCTGGGCATCATCAACGAATGTCACCGGCTGTGTCTGGACTACGCCAAGACCCGCACGCTGTGGGGCCAGAACATCGGGCAATTCCAGCTGATCCAGCTCAAGCTGGCCAAGATGGAAGTCGCCCGAATCAACGTGCAGAACATGGTGTTCCAGACCATCGAGAAGGTGCAGGCCGGCCGGCTGCCGTCGTTGGCCGAGGCCTCGGCGATCAAGCTGTACTCGTCGGAGGCCGCCACGGAGGTGGCGATGGACGCGGTGCAGCTGTTCGGCGGCAACGGTTACATGGCCGAGTACCGCGTCGAGCAACTGGCCCGCGACGCCAAGTCACTGATGATCTACGCCGGCAGCAATGAGGTCCAGGTCACCCACATCGCCAAGGGGCTGCTGAGCCAATGAGGCTGCGCCGCCGGTCGATCACTCGTGCTGATCGGCTCACGTATAGCCGGGTGTCGCGCGTGGTCTTCACCGCGACATTGAACGTAGTGCTGTCGAACCGCTGGCTGCTGGCCCGACTGCGGTCGGTGGCCGACCGGGCGATCATTGCCGCCAGTCCGGTGCTGCCCGGTGTTGAGGTCGCTGCGGCATCCGCGCCGGTGAAAGGGGAGTGGGTTCTGTCACGCCCGAGCGGGTGTCGGCGGTTGACGATTCAGGCGTACAGCGATTCGAAGCGCTTGATGGACCGCTCGATGTCGCCCTTGACCGCGCGGGCCGCGGTGGCCCCGATTGGGCCGAACAGCGGCCGGCCACCCAGGTCCATCCGCAGGGTGAACTTCGATCCCGATGCCGTCGGGGCGATCGCCAGGGTCAGTGCGTATTTGGTGCCGCCCACTCCGTCGCCGGTGAGCTCCAGCATCGCCGGTGGGTCGACCTTGCGGACCGTCCAGGTGACGCGGTTGCGCATCCCCTTGGCTCCCGCCACCCCGACCAGGGTCATTCCCGCCTCGAGTTCGGCTGGGATCTCACAACGCCATCCCTGATGCAGGGACAACCAGTCGCCCAACTCGGTTAGATTCGATGCGTGGGACCAGGCTTCGGCGGGAGGCAGCGACAGCTCACGGGACAGTTCAAGTTTTGCCATCGGCAAATCGTAGTGCGGTAGGAGCTACCCGATCCAAATTTGATACATTCGGACATGTGTCGATCTGTGGTGCCGCGCAGGCGGATTGGGATATTCCGCGGCCCGCGGCGACCTGCCGGCATCTGCTGGCGGCGGCCCGGCTGCAGGGCATCGATGCCGAGGACTGCCTGGCGGGAACCGATCTCGGTGTGGCCGACATCGAGGACGGTGCCACCGAAGTCCAAGCCGGTCAGGAGCTGGCAATCGTCCGTAACATTCTCGCGCGTGTTGATGATCCGCACGAGTTCGCCTGCGCCGTCGGGGTTCAGTACAACTTCGCCAACATGGGGATTCTCGGTTATGCATTGCTGGCGAGCCCGACGCTGGGTGATGCGGTCAACATCGCCTGCCGGTACGCGGCGCTGTCATCGACATTTCACCGCCTGACCCGCTGCGACACCGACGATGGTGCGGTCCTGGAATTCGACAACAGCGCTGTTCCCGCCGACGTGCGCGAGTTCATGCTCGAACGTGACATGTTCGCCGTGATCAACGTCGCGCCGCTGCTGATCGGACAGTTGGAGTCCACGATCGCACTGAAAGTGGAACTCCCCGGGATCGACTTCCCGGTTGATCGGCTGGAATTTCCCTGGCTGACAGTCGAGTTGGACCTGGCGTCGACACGCGCCGCGATTTCCATCCCGGCGAATGCGCTGGCGCTGGCGATGCCGGCCGCCGACGCCGCGACCGCACTGACGTGCGCTCAGCAGTGTGAGGAGTTGTTGGAGTCGCGCCGTCAGCGCCGCGGGCTGGCCGCGCTGGTGCGCTCCCGCCTGGTTCGCGATCCCGGCCAGCTGCCGGCCATGGCCGAGATCGCCGACGAGCTCTGCATCACCGAGCGCACGCTGCATCGCCGCCTCGCGGCCGAACACACCAGCTACCGCGCGCTGGTGGATGAGGTTCGGGTGACCCTCGCGGTGGCCCTGCTCGAGTCCGGGCTCACCGTCGAGGAGACGGCACGTCAGCTGGGCTATTCCGAGACCGCCGCCTTCACCCGCGCCTTCAGTCGGTGGACCGGGACGCCGCCGAGCAGACACCGTCGCGCCAAAGCCTGAGCGGGTGTCCGAATCGATCAAATCACTGTCCGATTCGCGCATTCCCAGGACCACTCGCGTCGGCCAGGCTGGTCCTCATGGTTGCTTCTCACGATGTGGTGGATCTGACGGTGCGGCGGATGAACTTCGGGTTCAACGATGCACCTCCGACAGACAAGTATTTCGCCGACGGCAGCATGGTGTTCAGCCACCTGGTGGCGATCCTGTCGGCGATCTTTCCGCCGGGCGAGGACATCTTCGTGCGGTCGGTTCGCCGCTACGTCGACGTCATCGACGACCCCGATCTGAAGAAGCGGGTCACCGGCTTCATCGGGCAGGAGAAGACGCACGGTTTGCAGCACCGGGAACTCAACGAGCAGCTGACGGCGATGGGATATCCGACCGCCTGGTTCGAGTACCTGCTGGGCAGCACCGAGCGTATGGAGAAGTTCCTCGACAAGCAGTACCCCGACCCGGGCCGGCTGCCGAGACTTCGCCATTTCTTCCTCGGATTCACGGTGGCCGCAGAACATTTCACCGCGGTGTGGGCGGCGAACATTCTCAAGCGCCCGGAAATCCAGACGATGATGTATGACCCCGAGATTCGTAACCTGCTCAACTGGCATGCGCTGGAAGAACTGGAACACAAATCGGTCGCGTTCGACGTCTACCGGGCCATCGGTGTTCCCGAATCGACACGCATCCGTTGGATGCGCTTCGCGCAGAACTGCGGGATACCGATCCTGGTGCTGTTCACGTGGCTGTCTATCGCCACCGTCGACGTCGAGGGGCGCCGTCAACCGTTGCGCATCCTGCGGGAGACCGTGCAGATGCTCCGCAACCCGATGTGGCAGGGCTTCTACGGCGACATGCGGCCCTTCAAGAAGCGGGATTTTCACCCCGACCAGATCGACACCGCCGAACTCGTCGCATATTGGCAGCGAGAACTCTTCGGTCCCGAAGGTGAACTCGCCGGCCACCTGAGATAGCGGCTAGACCATCCAGATCGCCTGCGCGGCGGGGCTTCCCAGGTCGATCATGGTCTGTTCCCCGTCGGGTGCCCCGGGAGGCGCCAGGGCCACCGAGATGATCCCGGCGAAGTCTCGGCGGGTGAGAACGTGCACCCGGGCATCGAGGCTGATGCCCACCCCGTCGAAGTAACGCAGCATTTCCGGGTCGGCATCGGAGATCCGCGCGACGGTCCCGGAGTCACCCTCGGCGCATTCCCACAACTGGCGTGCCGGGGGAGTGGGCACCCGCCCGTCTGCCGCCGGGATCGGGTCGCCGTGCGGGTCACGCTGCGGGAATCCCAACTTGGCGTCAATGCGGTCCACCAGCGCGTCGGAGACCGCGTGCTCGAGCACCTCGGCCTCGTCGTGCACCTCGTCCCAGCTGTAGCCCAGCTCGCGCACCAGGAACGTCTCGATCAAACGGTGCCGGCGCACCATGGCCAGCGCCGCCCGGCGACCCTCATCGGTGAGGCTCACCGCGCCGTACTTCTCGTGGTCCACCAGGCCGGCGTCGGCGAGTTTGCGGATCGACTCCGAGGCGGTGCTCGCCGAGACGCCGATCTTCTCGGCCAGCATCTTGGTGCTGACCTTGTCGGGTGACCATTCCTGCGCGGTCCAGATGACCTTCAGGTAGTCCTGAGCGACGGTAGTCAGCCCGTCCGACTGCTCCCAAGGGCTCACGGCACACAGTTTAGGCTTGCGGGTGTGCAACGGTGGCGGGGGCAGGACGAGATCCCCACAGACTGGGGCAGGTGCGTGCTCACCATCGGAGTGTTCGACGGTGTGCACCGTGGCCATGCCGAACTGATCGCGCACGCGGTGAAGGCCGGCAAGGCCCGCGGGGTGCCGACGGTGTTGATGACCTTCGATCCGCATCCGATGGAGGTTGTCTACCCGGGCAACCACCCGGCTCAGCTCACCACCTTGGCGCGCCGCGCCGAGCTGGTCGAGCAGGCCGGCGTCGACGTGTTCCTGGTCATTCCGTTCACCCCCGACTTCATGAAGCTCACCCCCGACCGCTACATCCACGAACTGCTGGTTGAGCATCTGCACGTGGTGGAAGTGGTGGTCGGGGAGAACTTCACCTTCGGGCGCAAGGCGGCGGGCAACGTCGAGACGCTGCGCCGCGCCGGCGAACAGTTCGGGTTCGCGGTGCAGTCGGTTTCGCTGGTGGCCGAGCGCGCCGACTCGGACATGACGCAGCCGGTCACCTTCTCCTCGACCTATATCCGGTCATGCGTGGACGCCGGCGACGTCGTCGCGGCGGCCGAGGCGCTGGGGCGGCCGCATCGCGTCGAGGGACTGGTGGTGCGCGGCGACGGCCGCGGACGTGACTTGGGCTTCCCGACGGCCAACGTGGCGCCGTCGGCGTATGCGGCCATCCCCGCCGACGGGGTGTATGCCGCGTGGTTCACCGTGCTGGGACACGGCCCGGTGCCGGGCACCGTCGTCGCCGGTCAGCGTTGCCGGGCTGCGGTGTCGGTGGGCACCAACCCGACCTTTTCCGGGCGGGCGCGCACCGTTGAGGCGTTCGTGCTCGACCAAACCGCCGATCTGTACGGACAACGGGTGGCCGTCGACTTCGTCAGCCGGATCCGCGGGCAGGAGAAATTCGACGCCGTGGCGGATCTGGTGGCGGTGATGAACACGGACGTGGAGAAGACCCGCGACCTGCTGGCCGAAGGCTGACCGCTCGCACGATTGGGAAGGGTGCCCGAGGCGCTGCTAGACTCGCCCCTCGGCGTGCTGCAGTCCGCGGTGGCCGCCGTCATTTCATTCGCGGGACGATATTGATGGAGATGTTTTCGTGGCGCTGACCGCCGAGCAGAAAAAAGAGATCCTGGGCAGCTACGGCCTGCACGAGACCGACACCGGATCGCCGGAGGCGCAGGTCGCGTTGCTGACCAAGCGGATCACCGATCTCACCGAGCACCTCAAGACCCACAAGCACGACCACCACTCCCGGCGTGGGCTGCTGCTGCTGGTCGGCCGGCGTCGTCGTCTGCTCAAGTACCTCGCCCAGGTCGATGTGGCGCGTTACCGCTCGCTCATCGAGCGCCTGGGCCTGCGGCGCTGACATTCGGCGACAACGCCGCCGTGTAGAGTAAGACCGTTCCGGGTTCCGCCCGGGCATCGGTGTGGCCCGCGCAGTCCGCGCGCGTCACTCCGGCACGTCACGACGGGACACGTTCCCGCGATCAGCCAGACCTGTGTCGGGCGGTCTTCGGTAGTGGCAGCCGGGTCTGAACGTTCGTGCAGAATCCGGCCGCTTCGATCGACGACCGTAGCCGCATCCAGGTTCGTCGCTGGTCTATGTCTGGCGTCGCGAAACAGCTGAACGAACCAGGAAGGCCGCACGGGCGTCCATGTCTGCAATTGAAATTGAAGAAGGCGTTTTCGAGTCCACCGCCACCCTCGACAACGGGAGCTTCGGCACCCGCACCATTCGCTTCGAGACCGGCCGGCTGGCCCAGCAGGCCGCCGGCAGCGTCGTCGCCTACCTCGACGACGAGACCATGCTGTTGTCGGCGACCACCGCCAGCAAGGCTCCCAAAGATCATTTCGACTTCTTCCCGCTCACCGTCGACGTCGAGGAGCGGATGTACGCCGCCGGGCGGATCCCGGGTTCGTTCTTCCGCCGCGAGGGCCGGCCGTCCACCGACGCCATCCTGACCTGCCGGCTCACCGATCGCCCGCTGCGCCCGTCGTTCGTCGAGGGCCTGCGCAACGAGGTCCAGGTGGTGGTGACCGTGCTGAGCCTGGACCCCAAGGAGCTCTACGACGTGGTGGCGATCAACGCCGCGTCGGCCTCCACCCAGCTTGCCGGCCTGCCGTTCTCCGGCCCGGTCGGCGCGGCGCGGGTGGCGCTGATCGACGGCACCTGGGTGGCGTTCCCCACGATCGAGCAGCTCGAGCGCGCGACCTTCGACATGGTGCTGGCCGGACGGGCCGTCGACGATGGTGACGTCGCGATCATGATGGTCGAGGCCGAGGCCACCGACAACGTCATCGAGCTCATCGAAGCCGGCGCGCAGGCGCCCACCGAGACCGTGGTGGCCGAGGGCCTGGAGGCGGCCAAGCCGTTCATCGCGGCGCTGTGCAAGGCCCAGCAGGAGCTGGCCGATGCCGCCGCCCGCCCGACCGCCGAGTACCCGCTGTTCCCGCCTTACGGTGACGACGTCTACTACTCGGTGGCGTCGGTCGCCACCGATGAGCTGGCCAAGGCGCTGACCATCGCCGGCAAGGCCGAGCGCGACGAGCGCACCGAGGAGATCAAGGCCGAGGTCATCGAGCGGCTCGCCGAAACCTACGAGGGCCGCGAGAAGGAGATCAGCGCGGCCTACCGCAGCCTGACCAAGAAGCTGGTTCGGCAGCGGATTCTGACCGATCACTTCCGCATCGACGGCCGCGGGATCACCGACATCCGGGCCCTGAGCGCCGAGGTCGCGGTGGTGCCCCGGGCGCACGGCAGCGCGCTGTTCGAGCGGGGCGAGACCCAGATCATGGGCGTGACCACGCTGGACATGATGAAGATGGCGCAGCAGATCGACTCGCTGGGGCCGGAGACCTCCAAGCGGTACATGCACCACTACAACTTCCCGCCGTATTCCACCGGTGAGACCGGCCGGGTCGGCTCGCCCAAGCGCCGCGAGATCGGCCACGGCGCGCTGGCGGAGCGGGCGCTGGTTCCGGTGCTGCCCAGTGTCGAGGAGTTCCCCTACGCCATCCGGCAGGTGTCGGAGGCGCTGAGCTCCAACGGTTCCACCTCGATGGGCTCGGTCTGCGCCTCCACGCTGTCACTGCTCAACGCGGGCGTGCCGCTGAAAGCTCCGGTCGCCGGCATCGCGATGGGCCTGGTCTCCGACGATGTCGAGGTCGACGGTAAGACCGAACGCCGGTTCGTCGCGCTCACCGACATCCTGGGCGCCGAGGACGCGTTCGGCGACATGGACTTCAAGGTGGCCGGCACCAAGGACTTCGTCACCGCGCTGCAGCTCGACACCAAGCTCGACGGCATTCCGTCCCAGGTGCTCGCGGGTGCGCTGGCGCAGGCCAAAGATGCCCGGTTGACCATCCTGGAGGTGATGGCCGAGGCCATCGACGCCCCCGACGAGATGAGCCCCTACGCGCCGCGGGTCACCACCATCAAGGTTCCGGTGGACAAGATCGGCGAGGTGATCGGGCCCAAGGGCAAGATGATCAACTCGATCACCGAGGAGACCGGCGCCCAGATCTCCATCGAGGACGACGGCACCGTGTTCGTCGGTGCCACCGACGGCCCGTCGGCGCAGGCCGCGATCGACAAGATCAACGCGATCGCCAACCCGCAGCTGCCGAAGATCGGCGAGCGGTTCCTGGGCACGGTGGTCAAGACCACCGACTTCGGCGCGTTCGTGTCGCTGCTGCCGGGCCGCGACGGGCTGGTGCACATCTCCAAGCTCGGCAAGGGCAAGCGGGTCGCCAAGGTCGAGGACGTCGTCAAGGTCGGCGACAAGCTGCGGGTGGAGATCGCCGACATCGACAACCGCGGCAAGATCTCGCTGGTGCCCGTGGAAGATTCGGCTGAGTCGGCCGACTCAGGCCAGGGGTCCGCTCAGCCTGTCGATGCCGCGGCAACCGAGAGCTGACATCGCGCGCGCCACACTGCGACGCACCACCCTGCCGGGCGGGCTACGGGTCGTCACCGAGTACCTCCCGGCGGTCCGTTCGGCATCGGTGGGCGTCTGGGTCGGCGTCGGATCACGTGACGAGGGCGCCACGGTGGCCGGGGCGGCGCACTTCTTGGAGCACTTGCTGTTCAAGGCCACCCCGACCCGCACGGCGACTGGCATCGCCCAGACCATGGACGCCGTCGGCGGTGAGCTCAACGCCTTCACCGGCAAGGAGCACACCTGCTACTACGCCCACGTGCTCGACACCGACCTGGAGTTGGCCGTCGCACTGGTGAGCGACGTGGTGCTCAACGGATCCTGCGCGGCCGCTGACGTCGACCTCGAGCGCGACGTGGTGCTCGAGGAACTCGCGATGCGCGATGACGATCCCGAGGACGCCCTGGGTGATGTGTTCGCCTCGACGCTGTTCGGCGACCATCCGATCGGACGGCCGGTGATCGGCAATGTCGAGTCGGTGTCGACGATGACGGCCAAGCAGTTGCGCTCGTTTCACCAGCGCCGTTACACACCCGAGCGCATGGTGGTGGCGGTGGCGGGCAATGTCGACCACGAGACGGTGGTGGCACTGGTACGAGAACACTTCGGGCACCGGCTGATCCGTGGTCAGCGGCCCGCCGCACCGCGACGTGGCACCGCCCGGATGCCCGGTGCCCCCGGGTTGACCCTGATCAATCGCGACGCCGATCAGACCCACATGTCGCTGGGGGTGCGGGTCCCGGGGCGCTACTGGCAGCACCGCCAGGCGCTGGCCGTGCTGAACACTGCTCTCGGTGGGGGCCTCAGTTCCCGGCTGTTCCAAGAGGTTCGGGAGTCCCGCGGGCTGGCGTACTCGATTTACTCGTCGGTGGACACCTTCGCCGACGCGGGTGCGCTGTCGGTCTACACCGCCTGCCAGCCGGAGCGGTTCGCCGAGGTGGCGGCCGTGACCGCCGAGGTGCTCGACTCGGTGGCACGCGACGGCATCACCGCCGAGGAATGCCGGATCGCGAAGGGGTCGCTGCGTGGCGGGCTGGTGTTGGGCCTGGAGGACTCGGGTTCGCGGATGAACCGGTTGGGCCGCACCGAACTGAACTACGGCCGGCACCGGCCCATCTCCCGCACGCTGCGGGAACTGTCCGCGGTCACCGTCGAGGAGGTCAACGCCGTGGCGAAGCGACTGTTGCACCGGCCCTACGGTGTCGCCGTTCTCGGCCCGTACCGGTCGAAAGGGGCGCTGCCGCGGCGGTTGCGGTCGATGGCAGGCTAGGGGGATGGTGTTCAGCTTCTCCGAACTCGCGATCCCGTTGGTCGGTGCTCCCATGGCCGGGGGTCCCAGCACGCCGGCGCTCGCCGCGGCGGTGTCTGCGGCCGGTGGCCTGGGATTCGTCGCCGGCGGTTACCGCACTCCGCAACAGTTGGCCGACGAGATCACCGCCGCGCGCGACGCCACCACCGGACCGATCGGCGCCAATCTCTTTGTGCCCCAACCCAGCGTCGCCGACGTGGTGCTGCTCGACGATTACGCCGATCTGTTGGACCCACTGGCCGAACACTACGGCGTCGAGCTGGGCCGGCCCCGCTTCGGCGACGACGACTGCTGGCCGGAGAAGCTCGAGGTGATCGCCGACCTGCGGCCCACCGCGGTGTCGTTCACGTTCGGGACGCCTTCGCCCGACCAGCTGGCGAGACTGCGCGCGTTGCGCATCCTGACCATGGTCACGGTGACGTCGGCCTACGAGGCCGGCATCGCGGTGGCACACGGCGCCGAGGTGCTGGTGGTGCAGGGTCCCGACGCCGGTGGCCACCGCGGCACGTTCGCCCCCGACATGCAGCCGGGCAATGACAGCCTGGAGGATCTCCTGGCCGAGATCGGCCATGCCCACGGCGATGTCCCGCTGGTGGCGGCCGGTGGTCTGGGCACCGCTGCCGCTGTGGCCGGGGTGTTGCGGCGTGGCGCGGTGGCCGCGCAGGTCGGTACCGCACTGCTGCTGGCCGATGAGGCGGGCACCAACCCGACGCACCGGGCGGCGCTGACCAACCCGGAATTCGGCAACACCACGGTGACGTGCGCGTTCTCCGGCCGGTATGCCCGCGGCCTGGAGAACGACTTCACGCGAGCCTTCGACAACGTGGCGCCGGTGGGATACCCCGAGATCAACCACATGACCACCCCCATCCGGGCGGCGGCGGTGGCCATGGATGACCCGCACGGCACCAGCCTGTGGGCCGGGACCGCATATCGCGCCGCCCGTTCGGGTCCGGCTGCCGACATCGTGTCCGGGTTGGCGTCGGATTGAGCCGGTCACCACATGGTCGACCGTCGTCCCTTGACGGCCTTGCGTTTGGCGTCCTCCTCGGATGCCTTGTGGTTTCGGGACCCGGCGCCGCCGCGCCCGTCCATCGCCATCAGCGGTGCACCACCGAATAGCGGCATGCCGCTGAACATTCCGGCGGCGCGTTCGCCCGCGACGACGTTGGCCGTCGAGAACTCGGCTGCGGCCAGCCGCATTTCCGGGGCGGCTGTGGCCCAGGCCTTGGGAACCGACAACCCGCTGACCGAGGCCGCATTGCCCAGGCCCGCCGACATCGCCGCCGACGACAGGGTGGCGGTGGCGCCCTCGACCGGTATCAGACCCAGCGGCAGGCCCGCCGCAAAGGACGTGGCCGACAACGCCTCTAGGCCGAAGGGTGCCGGGAGCCCGGCGGCACCCAGGATGTACTCGGGTATGAAGGCGGCGATGATCGCGGTGAGCATGAAGGTCGACACCGGGGCGGCGCCCAGCGTGGCCAGGTCGCTGAAAATGTCGGGAAGCATCAGCGACGTCGCGTCCGCCGCCCCGGCCATCGCATGCGGCATCGCCTGCATTGCCTGGTTGACGGTGGCTTGCGCGGCTCCCTGCCCCAACGCCTCGGCGGCAGCGGCACCTTGCGTCGCCACGCCGGCCGGGTCTGCGGTCTGGGGCGGCGCGGTGAACGGGACCATCTCCGATGCGACCTCAGCGGCTGCGGCATAGCCGTACATCGCTGCCGCGTCCTGCGCCCACATCTCGCCGTAGAGGGCCTCGGTGGCGGCGATGGCCGGGGCGTTTTGACCGAAGAAGTTCGTTGCGACCAGGGTGGCCAACTGCGCTCGGTTGGCGGCGATGGCCGGCGGCGGAACGGTCATGGCGAACGCGCCCGAATGGGCCGTGGCCGCGGCCATCGCCTGGGCGCCGGTCAGTTCCGCCTGCTCGGCGGTGGCGGTGAGCCAGGTGGCATACGGTGCCGCCGCCGCCGCCATCTTCGTCGACGACGCACCCAGCCATGCGCCGCTGGTCAGCTCGGTTACCACTGCTCGGTAGCTCGCGGCAGCGGTGTGCAGTTCGGCGGCCAGCTCAGTCCAGGCAGCCGAAGCAGCCACCAGCGACCCTGAACCGGGGCCGGCGTACATCCGTGCGGAGTTGACCTCCGGCGGTAGCGCTGCGAAATCCATGGGTGCGTCTCCTGCTCTACCCGGCCGCGACCGCGTTGGCGGCTTCAGCGACGGCATAGGTGTTCGCGCTGCCATTGAGGGTCGCCACGAACATCTCGTGAATGGCGGCGGCGTGAGCGCTGACTTGGTGGTAGTGCTGTGCCTGGGTGGTGAAGCGTGCGGCCAGCATCGCCGAGACCTCGTCGGCGGCCGGGGGCAGCACCCCGGTCGTGGGAACTTGCGCGGCGGTGTTCTGGGAGGCGAGTGCGACCCCGGTGCTCGACAAGCAGTCGGCGGCGGCCCGCAACGCTTCGGGATCTGCGGTGAGGAACGACAAGAAGCTCTCCTTAAAACAATGGCAGACAAGGCAAACGACCGGTCTAAGACCGGACAGGCTGTGCCTCAACGTTTCCTGGGAACATCCGACACGTTTCCTGACCGTGCGGCCGAACTCCAAGCGGGTTAACAACGTCTTAACGTTCGCCGCGAGATATTTACAGAGCTGTCAATATCCCGGGTCTCGATTAACGCGACGGACACCTCCGCGGCGTTCTACGGGATGCCCCGGTACCGGCGGTACCGTTATGATCGGGCCAAGCAACGAGCCACGAGAACCGGCAATCCCTTAGACGTTTACGGGGCCCTTGTCGAGGACAACGACATCGAATATGGTTTTGTAAACACGCTCGGTGAAGGAGTTGCCATGCTTTCGGTTGATGACCGAGCCGCAGGCCCGCACGGTACTGGGGCGCAGGACCACGAGCGCATCGTGCTCCAGGCCCGCGACGTCGCATTCGACTGGTCGGACCTGCCGGTGCACTATGTGCCCGGCGAACCCTTCGCCACCCACTTCTGCAATGTGCTGCATCTGTTGTTGCCCGCCGGCGAGGAGTTCTTCGTCGAGGTGTTCAAGCAGGCCCTGCCGCTGATCAAAGACGACCAACTGCGCCTCGATGTCCAGGGGTTCATCGGGCAGGAGGCCATCCATTCCCAGGCGCACGCCGGTGTTGTCGACCACCTCGCCAGCCGCGGCGTCGACATGGCGCCGTTCACCGCCCAGATCAAGTGGCTGTTCGAGAAGTTGCTCGGCGACCGCCCGCACTGGAGCAAACGCCGCCGGCAGCGCTGGCTGCTGGAACGGGTGTCGCTGATCGCCGCCGTCGAGCATTACACGGCGATTCTGGGCGAGTGGGTCCTCGACAGCCCGGCACTGGATGAGTCCGGAGCGCACCCGGCGATGCTGGACATGCTTCGCTGGCACGGCGCCGAAGAGGTCGAGCACAAGGCCGTCGCCTTCGATGTGATGAAGCACCTGCGCGCCGGATACCTCCGGCAGGTCCGCACCCAGCTGATCGTCACGCCGCTGATGCTGTGGCTGTGGGTGCGCGGGCTGCGGTACATGTACAAGGTGGACCCGGAATTGCCGGCGGGAGTCAAACCGCGCTGGCGGGACTGGTTTGTGGTGGCGCGCCGCGGGCTGGTTCCCGCTCCGTTCGAGTTCATGCCCGCCATCGCCTCCTACTACCGGCCGGGCTTCCATCCGGCGCAGCTCGGCGGGGTGGAGAAGGCGGTCAACTACCTGGCGGTGTCACCTGCCGCTCGTGCCACGCACTGATCGGTGCCGAGCCGGAAAGGACTGCAGTCGATGAACTCTCAGACCACTGTGACGGCAACCGACGGGGTGGCCCTGGCGGTGCACGCCTACACCGACGTCGACCCGCGGCGCCCCACCATCCTGGCCATCCACGGCTACCCGGACAACCACCACGTCTGGGACGGGGTGGCGCACAAGCTGCTGGAGAACCACCCGGGCAAATACAACATCGTCGCCTACGACGTGCGCGGTGCGGGGGTGTCGTCGCCGCCGCCGGACCGGTCCGGCTATCGGCTGCCCCAGCTGATCGCCGACGTCGGTACGGTCATCGAGCATCTCGGGGTCGACGACGTCCATCTGCTGGGCCACGACTGGGGTTCGATCCAGGGCTGGGCGGCGGTGACGGATCCCGTCGTCGGGCCCAAAGTTGCTTCCTACACCTCGATTTCGGGGCCGCATCTGGATTACGCGGGCAAGTTCCTGCGATCGCCCCGCAACCCCCGGACGCTGCTCGCCGTCGCCCGGCAGGTGTTGGAGTCGGCTTACATCTGGCTGTTTTTGACCCCCCGGTTGCCAGAGGCGATCTTCCGGTCCGGTTTCGGCGGCAAACTCATCGCGACACTGGAGCGCATCGGCCGCTCCGGTGCCAGCCCGTGGGAAACGCTGCGGGGCGACAACGACTACCTCAACGGACTCAATCTCTACCGGGCGAACATGCCCAGGCCGCTGTTCAAACCGGCCACCCCGCTGCCCACCACCGAGGTCGCCGTACAGGTGCTGGCGCCGCGCCTGGATCTCTTCGTCAGCCCTGCCGTACAGCGATTCACCGGCGCGATACCGCCCCGGAACCGGGTGCTCGACATCGACGGCGGGCACTGGGTGGTGACGGACCGCCCCGAGATCATCGCCCGGCTCACCGACGAGTGGGTGGAGCAGAACAGGATCGGCAGCGCGGACACCCCCGACAGCGACATGCGGCAAAGCTGAGATGGCGCAGGAGATCTGGCGATCCCGCCCCGCTGACCTGTACGGCCGGCGTAAGCACGACCGGTTCTTCAACATGCTCTGGGGAGCGGTGACGATCTTCAGCGGGGTAGCCGCGCTGTCGCGCTGGAAGCCGTCGCGGGTGGTGCCGGTCTCGCGGACGATCGAGGCCGTCGTCACCAAGCGCGAGATGCTGACCCCGGACGTGGTGGCGCTGACCCTCGCCCAACCCGACGGCGGGCTGCTGCCGTCCTGGACTCCGGGCGGTCACATCGACGTGCAGTTGCCGTCGGGTCGTCGCCGGCAGTACTCGCTGTGCGGGGTGCCCGGCCGGCGCACCGAGTACCGCATCGCGGTGCGCCGACTCGACGACGGCGGTGGCGGGTCGGTCGAGATGCACGAGGCCTACGCGGTGGGTGACACCCTGGTTTTCGAGGGCCCCCGCAATGCGTTCTATCTCGGGACCGACGAGAGCGACGTGCTGTTCGTCATCGGCGGGATCGGGGTGACTCCGATGCTGCCGATGCTGCGCGAGGCCGCCCAGCGTCGAATCGACTGGCGCGCAGTGTATGCCGGCCGCAGTCGGGCCGACATGCCGTTGCTCGACGAGGTGCTGGCAGTAGACCCGGAGCGGGTCACGGTGTGGGCCGACGACGAGCACGGCCGGTTCGCCAGCACCGCGGAACTACTCGCCGGAGCCGGTCCGCGAACCGCGGTGTATGTGTGTGGCCCGACCGCGATGCTCGAAGCGGTGCGGATCGCCCGAGACGAGCATGGCGCGGCTGTTCCAGCGCCGCTGCACTACGAGCGGTTCAGCCCGCCGCCGGTGGTCGACGGTGTGCCCTTCGAGCTGGAGCTGGCCCGGTCCGGTCGGCTGCTGCTGATCCCCGCGGACCGCTCGGCACTGGACGTGATGCTCGACGCCGATCCGACGACGCCATGCTCGTGCCGACAGGGGTTCTGCGGAACCTGCAAGGTAAAGGTTGTCTCCGGTGACGTCGACCGGCGCGGCCGCACCGCCGAGGAGGCCGACGAGATGCTGGTCTGCGTATCGAGGGCCCGCGGTGGCCGGATCGTGATCGACGCTTGAGCGTCGGCGGCCCTGATACGCAGGCGGTTCGGGTCAAACCGCAGCGCTCGCCGGCGATCTGCCCCTAGACTGCCCGGATGTCCGGAGCCGGTCCGATCCATTCCGCAAGTCTGCCCGCCAAGCTCATTTTCGCCGTCGCGAACGCCGTCACGCCGCGCCTGGTGCGGCGACTGGTGTTGCACGCCGGCAGCGGGACGGTGGCCGGCCGGATGACGACGATGGGCCGACGGATCAACACCATCGCCAGGCTGCAACGAGTGCGGCCGTTCCTCGGTGTCGGCTTCACCCGCGGCACCGGCGCAGCCGTCCCCGTCGAGGTCGTCCGCCGAGTCGAGCGGTCCCGACCGCTGGGCCAGGCGTTCACCGGCGGCGCGATCCTGTACTTCCATGGTGGCGGCTTCATCACCGGCGGCCTGGACACCCATCTGCATGTGGTGGCCAAACTCGCCCGCCGCACCCGGTTGCCGGTCGTGCACGCCGACTATCGGCAATTCCCGCAGGTCACCGTCGACGGTTCGGTCGACGACTGCGTCGGCGCCTACCGCTGGCTGCTGAGCCAGGGCGCCGACCCGGCCAAGACGGTGCTCGCCGGGGACTCCGCCGGGGGTTTTTTGGCGTTCGCGACGGCGCTGGCCGGTCAACAACGCGGCCTGCCCGCCCCGGCCGGGGTGGTCGGGATCTCGGCGCTGCTGGAATTGGACGGCGTGGCGCGCGACACCCACACGAACCAGAGCGCCGACGCATTCGGGATACCGGCGGTGCTGCCCGACCTCATCGACCTGGTGTGCCCCTCGGCGAAGCTGCGCCAGGAACTGTCGCCGATCAACGGCCGGCTCGACACGATGCCACCGGCCCTGCTGATCGCGGCCGAGTCGGAGATCCTGCGCTGCGATGCCGAACGGCTGCACGCCGCGCTGCAGCAACTGGGCCGGTCCAGCCGACTGGAGCTGTGGGCGCGGCAACTGCACGCCTTCCCGGCGCTGTTCCCGTTCCTGCCGGACAGCCGGGCGGCGTTCGATCTCATGTGCCGCTTCGTGGCCGAACGCCTCGCGGATGCCGACCGGCCCGGCGAGACCCGCCGAGAGGTGTCCTGAGGCCCACTGCCGCTAGGGTGGCAGCCATGCGGGTAGCAGTGCTGGGCGCCAGGGGCAAAGTCGGCGCCACCATGGTGGCGGCGGTGCGTGACGCCGATGATCTGACCCTGTCCGCCGAGGTCGACGCCGGTGACTCGCTGAGCCTGCTGACCGACGGTGACACCGAGGTCGTGATCGACTTCACCCACCCCGACGTCGTGATGGACAACCTGAAGTTCTTGATCGACAACGGCATTCACGCCGTAGTCGGCACCACGGGATTCACCGCGGAGCGGCTCGCGCAGGTGCGGTCCTGGCTGGAGGCCAAACCCGGTGCGGCGGTGCTGATCGCACCCAACTTCGCCATCGGAGCGGTGCTGTCGATGCACTTCGCGGTCCAGGCCGCCAAGTTCTTCGAATCGGTCGAGGTCATCGAGCTGCACCATCCACACAAGGCCGACGCGCCGTCGGGTACCGCGACCCGCACCGCGGCGTTGATCGCCGAGGCCCGAAAAGGCCTACCGGCCAACCCCGATGCCACCAGTACCGGCCTCCCGGGAGCCCGCGGCGCCGATGTGGACGGTGTCCCGGTGCATTCGGTACGGCTGGCCGGGCTGGTCGCCCATCAGGAAGTGCTGTTCGGCACCATGGGGGAGACGCTGACCATCCGGCACGACAGCATCGACCGGACGTCGTTCGTTCCCGGGGTGCTGTTGGCGGTGCGCCGCGTCGCCGGCTTTCCCGGGCTGACGATCGGCATCGAACCCCTCCTCGACCTGGACTAGCCGTGGTCAAGGTGTCGGCGGCCGCGCGAACGAAGGCGCTCATCGCCTTCATGTGCCTGGCGTTGCTGATGTATCTGGTGTTTCTGGGCCGGACCGCGGTGCTGCTCATCGGTTCCGGATCGGCGCCGGCGATCGGGATGGGGCTGGCGCTGCTGATCATGCCGTTCATCGGGCTGTGGGCGATGGTCGCCACGTTGCGCGACGGCTTCGCTCACCAGCGGCTGTCGCGGCTGATCGCCGCCGACGGGATGGAACTCGAGGCCGGCGCGCTACCGCGACGCCCGTCCGGCCGCATCGAACGCGACGCGGCCGATGCGCTGTTCCGGACGGTTCGCGACGAACTCGATGCCGAGCCCGACGACTGGCGGCGCTGGTACCGGCTGGCCCGGGCCTATGAGTTCGCCGGGGACCGTCGTCGGGCGCGGGAGGCGATGAAGACCGCGGTCCGACTGCAGGAGAGCCGATGAGCAAGACGCTGCTGGTGGTCCACCACACACCTTCGCCCTACTGTCAGGCGATGTTCGAGGCCGTCGTGTCCGGTGCGAGCGCTCCGGAGATCGAGGGCGTGGAGGTGGTGCGGCGGGCGGCGCTGTCGGTGTCGCCGACCGACATGCTGTCCGCCGACGGCTACCTGCTGGGCAGCCCGGCCAACCTGGGCTATCTCAGCGGGGCCCTCAAGCACGCCTTCGACGTGTGTTACTACCCGATTCTGGATTCCACCCGCGGCCGGCCCTTCGGGTTGTATCTGCACGGCAATGAAGGCACCGAGGGAGCCGAACGCGCCGTCGACTCCATCACGACGGGCCTGGGATGGCTCAAAGCCGCCGACTACGTCGTCGTCTCCGCCAAGCCCGACAAAGATGAACTGGAAGCGTGCTGGGAGCTCGGCGCGACGGTGGCCGCGATGTTGATGGACTGAGCACCGCTACGGGCCGATGTGGGTCTCCGGTTGGTAGAACGAGTGGAACGGATACTGCCGGCCCAGCGGCCCCATCTGATGGCAGTCTTGCTGCGACGGCGGTGATTTCGGTGGTTCGTAGTAGTAGATCACACACCGCTGCCAACTGCCGTCGGGCTGAATCGGCCCATCACACTTCTGGGCGGTGGAGAAGAACAGCAGGGGATTGTCTTGACAACCGGCATGGGCGTGCGGCGCCGAGCCGATCCCCAACCCGGCCATCAGCCCGGT
>NZ_QMEX01000045.1 GCF_003284925.1 Mycolicibacter senuensis | reverse complement strand
GATGCTCCCGCACGTTCAGCGGCCACCAGAACCACCGGCCGAGCAGCGCCGCCATCGACGGCATCATGAAGGAGCGGACGATCAGGGTGTCGAACAGCAGGCCGAGCCCGATCGTGGTGCCCACCTGGCCCACCACCCGCAGGTCACTGACGAGCATGGAGGCCATGGTGAAGGCGAACACCAGCCCGGCGGCCGTGACCACCTTTCCGGTGCCCCCCATCGCCCGGATGATGCCGGTCTTGATTCCGGCGGCGAGCTCCTCCCTGAATCGGGCGACCAGCAACAGGTTGTAGTCACAGCCCACCGCCAGCAGGACGATCACCGACATCACCATCACCAGCCAGTGCAGGTGGATGCCGAAGATGTACTGCCAGACCAATACCGACAGCCCGACCGACGCCCCCAGCGAGGCCAGCACCGTACCGACGATCACCAGCGAGGCGATGAAACTCCGCGTGATCAGCAACATGATGATGAAAATGATTGCCAGCGCCGTGATCCCGGCGATCAACAGGTCATAGTCGGCGATACCCTGCAGGTCGTTGAAGAGCGCGGCGGTACCGGCGACGTAGACCTGGGCAGTCGACAACGGCGTCCCCTTGAGGGACTCGGTGGCGGCCTTCTTGATCAGGTTCACCCGCGCCATGCCTTCCGGGGTCGCCGGGTAGCCGTCGTGGGTGATGAAGAACCGCGCGGCGTGGCCGTCCGGCGACAGGAAGAGCTGGATCACCCGCTTGAAGTCGGGATTGTCGAACGCCTCCCGGGGCAGATAAAACGAGTCGTCGCTCTTCGCCGCATCGAAGTCCTGGCCCATCGCGGCCGAATCCCCGCCGACCTCCTCGACCTGCGCGATCATTCCGGACATCGTGCTGTGCAGGGTCAGCATCATGGTCTGCAGGCTGCGCAGCGCGGCGATCTGCGCCGGCATCATCTCCAGCAGCTGCGGCGTCACCACGTCGACGTTGTTCATCACCGGCGCCAATTCGTTGAGCTTGTCGGTGAGCTGGGTCGCGCCGTCCATCGAGGCGTACGCCGACCGCAGTGACAGGCAGGTTGGGTCCCCGCGGCAGTCGTTCGTGTCGACCGTTTCGCGCAGCAATTTGGAGTTCTGGTTGAAATCGGCCATGTGGCTGCGCATCTGCTGGGCCAGGTCCATCGCCTCTTGCGAAACCCCGGTCGCTTCGTGGGTATTGGTGCCCAGTTGCTGCATGAGCCCGTACATCCGTTGCAGCGACGCGATGGTGCCCTCCAGGTCGTCGGCCTGCTTGCGCATGTCGGCGACCCGGCTCTTCATGAAGTCCAGGTTCTGCATCTGGCCGGCGCTTTGGATGCTGAGCAGGAACGGGATCGAGGTATGCCCCAGCGGAGTCCCCTCCGGCCGGGTCACCCCCTGCACCAGCGCGACGCCCTCGACCGCAAACACACTCTTGGCCAGCTTGTTGAGCACCAGGAAGTCCGCCGAGTTGCGCATGTCGTGATCGGATTCGACCAGGAGCACCTCCGGCAGCAGGCGAGACTCCGGGAAGTGCCGCGACGCGGCGGCCCAGCCGAGGTTGGCCGGGGTGTCCTTGGGAATGAACGACGGGTCCTTGTAGCTCACCTGGTAACCCGGCAGCGCCAGCAGACCGATGAGTGCGACCGCGCAGGCGGCCACGAAGATCGGGCCGGGCCACCGCACGATCGCCGTACCCACCTTGCGCCAGCCGCGATCCGACATCTTGCGCCGGGGTTCCAGCAAGCCGTAGCCACTGGCGACCGTGAGCACCGCGGGGACCAGGGTCAGCGCGATCGCCACCGCGACCAGCATGCCGACCGCACACGGGACACCCATCGTCTGAAAGACCGGCAACCGGGTGAAGCTCAGACAGAACGTAGCGCCCGCGATCGTCAAACCCGATGCCAGCACCACATGGGCGACCCCGCGGTACGTGGTGAAATACGCCGCCTCCAGATCCTCGCCGGCATGCCGGGCCTCGTGGTAGCGGCCGATGAAGAAGATGCCGTAGTCGGTACCCGCGGCGATCGCCAGCGTCACCAGGATGTTGATCGCGAACGTCGACAGCCCGATCAGCCCGACATGGCCGAGGAACGCGACTATGCCGCGCGCGGCCGCCAGTTCGATCCCGACCACGGCCAACAACAGTGCGACGGTGCTGAACGAGCGATACAGCAGCAACAGCATCAGCGAGATCACCGACACGGTGGCCACCAGGATCTTCAGCACCGCGCGGTCGCCGCTGGTGTTCATGTCGGTGACCATCGGCGCCGGGCCGGTGACGTAGGCGCGCACCCCCGGCGGGGCGGGTGTGCGGTTCACGATGTCGCGGACCGCCTCGACGGAGTCGTTCGCCAGCGCCTCGCCCTGGTTGCCGGCGAGGTTCAGCTGCACCAGCGCGGCCTTACCGTCGGCGCTTTGGGCGCCGCCCGCGGTGAGCGGGTCGCCCCAGAAGTCCTGGATGTGCTGGACGTGCGTGGTGTCCGCGTTGAGCTGGGCGATCAGCTCGTTGTAGTAGTGGTGGGCGGCATCACCGAGCGGTTCCTCGCCTTCGAGGACGATCATCGCCGCACTGTCGGTGTCCGACTCCTGGAACACGTGTCCCAGCCGCGCCATCGCCTGGATCGACGGCGCGTCCTTGGCGCTCAACGACACCGGATGGTCCTTGGCGACCTGCTCCAACTGCGGGACCGCGATGCTCACCAGCGCCGTGATGGCCACCCAGCCCAGGATTATCGGCCACGCGAACCTACGGACGAACCCTGCCGCGGACGACCGGCCAAGGCCCAGGTGGTGTGTCTTCGTCACTTTCCAGGGCCCTCCCCTGACGATTTACCCCAAGCGATCACTTTAACCCCCAGTTCAGGACCGCGGCGAAGGAAACTACCCGATCAGGTAGTCCGACAGCGGGAAGTGGTCCTGCTCCTTCACCGCGCTGCGCACCGAGGTCGGCCGGAACAGCGGGGCCTCGCCGGTGTTGTGGTTGAACCAATAGGAGTTCGACGTCGCGCAATTGCCGCGATGGAACACCGAACTGTCGAGCAGGCCCATCATCCGCTCGTAGAACCGGGTGTTGGCCGCTTCGGTGACCTCGAAGGTACGGGCCTCGAGCCGCTGCAGCTCGCCGAACAACCGGTTCATGTGCCGCATCTGGTACTCGACGGTGTTGAACCAGGACAAGCCCACCCAGGCGAACGGACTGGCCATGTGGATGAAGTTGGGGAACTGCGGCGCCGTCATGCCCTGGTAGGCCTGAAAACGCGTCTCCCGCCACCACTTGCCCAGGTTGCGCCCGCCGCGACCGACCACCTCGATCGCGGGCAGATTGCCATCCCACACGTCGTAACCGGTCGCCAGCACCAGGGTGTCGACGTCGCGCTTGGTGCCGTCGGCCGAAACGATGCCGTCCGGCTCGATCCGCTCGATACCGGCCGTCTCCAGGTGCACGTTCGGTTTGGTGAACGTCGGGTAGTAGTCGTTGGAGATCGACGGACGCTTGCAGCCGAAGTCGAAGTCGGGGCTCATCTTGCGGGCCAGCTCGCGGTCGCGCACCGACATCAGCCGATGCAGGGCGGACTGGGCGGCCATCGCCTTGTTGAGAAACTTGAAGCGCCGGTAACGCCACATCGTCAAGACCATCATGAAGTCGGTGACGTTATCGGTGACCCAGCGCACGATGCGCTGGGTGAAGGGCACCCGGGCGAACATCCGCTGGACGACCGGGGGGAACACCACGTCAGACTTGGGGGTCACCAGGATCGGGGTCCGTTGGTACACGGTCAGATCGGCGACTTCTTTGGCCAGTTCAGGGATGACCTGGATACCGGTGGAGCCGGTTCCGATCACCGCAGCACGACGTCCGGCCATCGGGTAGTCGTGATCCCAGGCGGCGGTGTGGATGATCTTCCCGGCGAACGTGTCGATGCCGGGGATGTCGGGGATCTTCGGCTGGCACAGAAAACCGGTGGCGACGATGAGGAACTGTGCCGTCAGGGTTTCGCCACCGGCCAGCGCCACCCGCCACGCCTGGCTCTCCTCGTCCCACTGGGCACCGTCGACGCACGCGTTGAAGCGCATGTAGCGGCGGACGTCGTATTTGTCCGCGACATGCTCCGCGTAGGCCCGGACCTCGTTGCCCGGGGCGAAAAGGCGTGACCAGTACGGGTTCGGCTCGAACCAGTAGGAATAGGTGGTCGAGGGCTGGTCGACAGACAGGCCCGGGTAGTGGTTGACCCGCCACGTTCCGCCCAGGCCGTCCTCGCGATCGAGGATCAGGATGTTGTCGTAACCCAGCCGGCCCAGTTGGATCGCCGCGCCGATTCCACCGAAGCCCGCACCCACGATGATGGCCTGGTAGTGCTGGTATTGCTGGGTCCCCATAAGCAGAACACGCTACCGCAACCGCATGACCTGCCGCTGTGCGCGCAGGTCCGGTTGGCCTGCGGGAGATGCCGACCGAAGGTAAAGTAATGGCTGCTGCGCGATCGCGAGATGGCGGCAATCACACCACAACACCGTGACTTATCTTAGTGATTTGCCAGACTCGACGGTAGGCTTCGGCCCAGTCGCGCAGTGTTCAAGCGCATGACGCCAAGGACGGGAGAGGTCGCTCATGCCGATCTGGATCGACATCGCCGGACCGCTTGTCGGTCTGCTGATCGCTGGTTCGGCATTCGTACTCGTCGTGCGAGCCTTGGGCCGGTACCGCCGCAACATGGATGTCACCGACGACGCCCAGTACATGGCAACGCTGCGGAGCCTGTCCGAAAGCTCGGTACGCCGCCGCTTCGATCCGTTCACCGACATCGAGTGGGACGCGCCCGAGTATGCGATCACGCCCGATGACCCGCGCTGGGTGCTGAAGGACGACCCGCTGGCTCGCACCAGCTGGTATCGCAGCCAGCCGCTGAGCAAGCAGATCGAGATCGGCATGTGGCGGCAGGCCAACATCGCCAAGGTCACGCTGCAGTTCGAGAGCATGCTGATCCGCGGTCTGGTCCAATACAGCTCGCGGGTGCCCAACGGCTCTCCCGAACACCGCTACTGCCTGCACGAGTCGGTTGAAGAGTGCAACCACGTGCTGATGTTCCAGGAGTTGGTGAACCGCATCGGGTTCGACGTACCCGGGATGCAGTGGTGGATGCGCTGGCTGTCGCCGCTGATGCCGCTGTACGCCGGACCTTTCCCGAATGTGTTCTTCTTCGGTGTGCTGGCCGGCGAGGTGCCGGTCGACGTGCTGCAGACCAACGCGCTGCGCGAGGCCGGCTCCGGGCATCCGGTCGTGGAGAAGGTGATGTCCATCCACGTCGCCGAGGAGGCCCGGCATATCTCGTTCGCCGACGCGTATCTGCGCAAACGCGTCCCGAAGGTGTGGCGGATCAACCGGCTATGGATGTCGTTGTACGTGCCGTTCGTCATGCGCTTGCTGGCCAAGCCGATGGTGCAGCCGCCGCGACGCTTCTTCCAGCAGTTCGACGTGCCGCGTTCGGTGCGCAAGCAGCTACTGGTCGGCTCCCCCGAGTCCCGCCAGGCGCTGCGGGACACCTTCGCCGACATCCGGATGCTCTGCAGCGACATCGGGTTGATGACTCCCGCCGGGCGGCTGATGTGGCGGCTGTGCAAGATCGACGGAGCGCCGTCGCGTTACCGCGGCCAACCGCAGCGCACCCAGCTGCCTGCGCCAGTCACCGCGGTCTAAAGCACCCGCTGAGCTGTGACATACTTCCGGTATGGTTCGTTCTCCGTCTGAGACCCTGGAAAAAGTCGGCGCCGATCTGGTCTACCGGATCTCGGCGATGCCGATGTACAAGAAGGCCTTCAAGTACTGGTACCCGTTCATGACCAAGCGGATGGGGCACGACGACGTCGTCTTCCTCAACTGGGGCTACGAAGAGGATCCGCCGCTGGGTCTGAAACTCGACGAGTCCGACGAGGAGAACCGGTACTCGATCCAGCTCTACCACCAGACCGCCACCCAGATCGACCTGGCCGGCAAAAAGGTGCTGGAAGTCAGCTCCGGCCACGGCGGCGGCGCGTCCTTCCTGGCTCGCACGCTGGCGCCCGCCTCCTACACCGGTCTGGACTTCAACCCCGACGGCGTGGCCTTCTGCCAGAAGCGCCACCAGGTTCCGGGCTTGGAGTTCGTCCAGGGTGACGCGCTGAACCTGCCGTTCCCGGACAATTCCTTCGATGCGGTGGTCAACGTCGAGGCCTCCCACATCTACCCCGACTTCGCGCAGTTCGTTCGCGAGGTGGGGCGGGTGCTGCGTCCCGGTGGGCACTTCCTGCACACCGACTTCCGCGCCAAGGAGGACATCGAGTCCTGGCAGCAGACGCTGGCCACGCCGCCGCTGCGACTGGTCAATGAGCGCGATATCAGCCGCGAGGTCGTCCGCGGGCTGGCGGCGAACTCGCCGCGCTCCAACGAGCTGATCAACGAGCGGATGCCGTTCTTCCTGCGCCGCTTCGCCCGGGAATTCGCGGTGGTCGAGGGTTCGCTGTTCTACCGCGACCTGGACCGCGGCGAGATCACCTACCGCATCTTCGACCTCGTCAAGGACTGAGAACCACCGACGGCCTTCGGATCGCCGGAGCGGGCCGGGACGCTGTCCCCCGCTCCGGCGCTTCCTTTCTGCGACCGGCGTCGCTTCGCCCGGCGCAAACCGGGTTAGGGTGACGGCTGTGCCCAATCCCGGGCCCATCGCGCTGAAAAATCTGACGATCGAGGGGCTTGCCAGATGGACCAGAGGGAACTGACGCGTCGGCTTCGCTTTCGCGCCAGCCTGCTCAGGATCGGCATCGACGGCCTGGTCGGGGTGGCCCGCGACCGGGCGACCGCCTATCGGTACGCGCTGACCGGCCGCCAGACCGCACCGTTGACCGACTTTGACCCGTTCGCTCCGGCGACGATGCGCGACCCCTACCCGGGATACCGCACGCTGCTGAGCGGGCCGGAGGTCTGGTACAGCCGCAAACGGGGCATCTGGATCATCCCGGGGTACGACGCGGTGCGGCAGGCATTGCGCGACGACGAGGCATTGTCGTCGGCGCAGAGCCAGGCCCGCTTCCGGGTCCGGCTGCAGACGATGAACGCCCAAGACCCGCCGGTGCACACCCGGCTGCGCCGGTCGGTGTCGCGGGCGTTCACCCCGCGCGCGATGAAGGCGTGGGAGATCAACATCAATCGCGTCGCCGACGAACTCGTCGCCGCGATGATCGAACGCGGCCGGGTCGAGATCGTCGACGACCTGGCCAAGCCGCTGCCGAACCGGCTGATCACGATGATGCTGGCGATTCCGCAGGAGGACCGCCACCAGTTCCTGGAATGGGCCGACACCATCAACGAAGCGGCGTTCGCGCCGCTGACCCCGCGCGGGATGGCGCTGAACATGCGCTCGAGCCAGGCCGTCATCGCGATGCACCGCAGCCTCGACCCGATGATCAAAGCCCGCCGCGCCGCACCCGGCGACGATCTGATCTCGATGCTGGCCGCACCAAGCGGCGAGGACACCCTCTCCGATGACGAGGTGTTCTGGAGCGCATCGATGCTCGTCGGCGCCGGCAGCGAGACCACGACGAACCTGATCTCGGGCCTGTTCCTGACACTGGCGCAGCGCCCGGACGTCTACACCCGGCTGCGCGAGCACCCGGAGTTGATCCCCGCCGCGATCGAGGAGCAGCTGCGGTTGGTCTCCCCCGTGCAAGGGTTCTACCGCACCGCGACCCGCGACTACCGGGTCGGCGACCACACCATCCCGGCGGGTGCGCGGGTGCTGGTGCTGTACGCGGCCGCCAACCGCGATCCACGCCACTACCCCGACCCCGACACCTTCAACCTGGACCGCAATCCGACCGACCACCTCGCGTTCGGCGGTGGGGCGCACTACTGCCTGGGCACCCACCTGACCCGCATCGAGGTGGGCCGGGTGCTGAGGCAGCTGATCCCCCACGTCAAGGAGATCCGGCTGGCCGGCGAGTACCGCTACCTGGTGAACGCGACGATGCGCGGCCTCGAGCACCTGCCCGTCGAGCTGGTGCCCGCCGAGGCCGGCGCCGCCGGGACCGCGACCGACCTGCGGTCCACCGGCAGCCGATGACGGCCCGCCAGGTTGCGCTGGTCACCGGGGCGACAAGCGGGATCGGCGAGGCGACCACCGACCGGCTGCGGGCTGCCGGCTACCGTGTCGTCGCCGTCGGCCGCAATCCCGAAGCGCTGCAACGCCTTGCGGCGCGGGGACTGGACGCCCGTGCCCTCGATGTCACCGACGAGGCCGCGGCGCGGCGGCTCGTCACGGAGATCTGCGCCGACCACGGCGCGGTAAGCGTGTTGGTCAACTGCGCGGGATTCCCGCTGACCAGTCCACTCGAGCAGCTGGCGCTGCCGGATCTGCGCAAGCTGTTTGAGACCAATGTCATTGCGGCACTTAACTTGTCACAAGCCGTCCTGCCGGGCATGCGTGAGCGCGGGACCGGGGTCATCGTCAACATCGGCAGCACCGGGGGACGTTTCGCCAGCCCGGGAGCCGGCGGGTACCACGTGGTGAAGTACGCCATGGAGGCGCTGTCGCTGTCGCTGCGGGCCGAAGTGGCGCCCTTCGGGGTGCGGGTGGTGCTGCTCGACCCGACGGTGGTGCATACCCCGTTCGTCACCTCACAGCAGCAGGCACGGCCTTCCTACGCCGCTGATGACCCCTACGGCGACTTCAAACGTCGCTACGCCGAGAACACCCGTCAGCTGTCGGCGAAGCGCGGCGTGATGATCGGACCCGATGTCGTCGCCCGAGCCGTGGAGCGGGTGGTCCGGGCGAAGAACCCGCGGCCCCGCTATATCGTCGGGCTCTCCGGCAAAGTCACCGTGCTCGCCCGGGCGCTGCTGACCGACCGGATGTGGGACCGAATCCTGATGCGCGGACTGCGGGACTGAGCCGTCGCGGGCCGCTGACCCCCTCACCGGCCGCAAACCTCTTCCGTGACATACTCCCTCGGTGGCCACGATGAACCGTCTGATATTCAACCCGGTAACCCACCGCGTCATGACGAACCCATTCGTCTACCACCTGCTGTTCACCTCGTTCGTGACCAAGCGGTTCGCCACCCAGACCAAGCTGCTCAGCGGGGACGACTGGCTGTTCCTGAACTACGGCTACGAAGAAGACCCGCCGATGGCGGTGCCGCTGGAGGCTTCCGATGAACCCAACCGGTTCTTCATCCAGCAGTACCACCGCACCGCCGCGCAGGTGGACCTGGCCGGCAAAAGGGTGCTCGAGGTCAGTTGCGGCCACGGCGGCGGCGCGTCGTATGTGGCCCGCACCTTCAAACCCGCCTCCTACACCGGCCTGGACCTCAACGAGACCGCCATCGAGTTCTGCCGGCAGCGCCACCAGCTGCCCGGGTTGGACTTCGTGCAGGGTGACGCCCAGAACCTGCCCTTCGACGACGGCTCGTTCGACGTGGTGTTCCAGGTCGAAGCGTCGCACCTGTACCCGCATCCGGCACGGTTCTTCGACGGCGCCGCACGGGTGCTGGCGCCCGGCGGGCACTTCCTCTACACCGACTTCCGCCGGCGCAGCGAGCTGGCCCAGTGGGACGCCGAGCTGGCCAACACCGGACTGCGGCTGGTGACCCAGGAGGACATCAGCATGGCGGTGCTGCGCGGCAACGAGCAGAACCTGGCCCGCAAGCAGGACATGATCGCCCACCACGGCAGCATGGCCCGCTTCGCCAGCGCCGCAACGGACTGGACTTTCAACGGCGCCCTGAAGAATGGCGAGTTCGTCTACCGGCTGTACTGCTTCGCCAAGGACTGACCGGCTGCGGGCGGCGGCTACAGCCCGCGACCGCCGAGCCAGTCGTGGATTCGTTCGGCCACCGATTCCCAGCCCGGCTCGAGCATCATGTTGTGGCCCATGCCGGGAAAGAACTCCGCCTCGGTGCCGTAAGCCCGCGCCGTCGCCTGCACTTCTTTGCGGGTGTGCGCACCGTCCTGTTCGGCTCCCAGCACCAGCAGCGGCGCGGTGACCCGGGCCGGGCGGGGCAGATTGAGCATCAGGCAGTCGATGCTCACCCGGGCGCTGTCCTCCTGTAGTCGCGCCGCGCACTCGAGCACCTGGTCTTCGGGGGTGTGATCGGAGAAGAACTTCTCCCGGGCCAATTCCGGCGTGTTGATGTAGCGCAGGGACTTGCCGGTGACGGCCATCTTGATCGCCTGCCAGGGGTGGCTCCGCAGCCAGCGCAGGCTGGACCCGTAGTTGCCCTGCGGGGGAATCGACGCCATCAGCACCCCGGCTGGTGCGGGACGGTCCTCGAGGTACTTCTGCACGATCAGCCCGCCCATCGAGTGGCCGATCACCACGGGCTCCGCCGGCAAACTGTCGGCCACCGCCCTGACGTCCTCGACGTAGTCCTCGACGCTGCAGCGTCGCAGCGGCTTGTCGATCGCGCTGCCGCCGTGGCCACGAAAGCTGACCGCCACCGCGCGATAACCCAGGTCGGCGAAGTATCCGAGGAAATTCTCGTCCCAGCACCAGGCCGCGTGCCAGGCGCCGTGGACGAACAGCAGCGGAGCAGGATGGGTTTCACTTACGCAGCCCTTGTCGATCACCTCAAGCATCACACTGCTCCCCCTGTCCGGTGATCGACCGTCCCGTGACGTCGATGAGATCCCGGTGTGCCCCTCACCCGCGCTGCGAGTCGACAGCGGAGTGCGCCGCGCCAGCAACGGTAGCAGCGGGCCGTGCGGCACGATCCGGTAGGCGGCCACCAGCAACCGGTTCGCCCATCCGGGTGTCACCCGGCCCTTGCCCGCGGCCATGCCGTCGACCGCTGCGCGAGCGACGGTATCCACCGACTTCCACATGACCGCGGGCAAGACCTGTTTGCGTTCGCCCTCGCGGAACCCGGCGTCGATGTCCAATCGGGTGTCGACCGGCCCCGGGCACAGCGCCGTGGCGCTGACACCGGTACCGCGCAGCTCGCTGCGCAGACTCTCGGTATAGGAGGCGACGAACGCTTTGGCGGCGCCGTAGCTCGCCTGGCCGGGCAGTGGTCCGTAGCCGGCCACCGACGACACGTTCAGCACGGCCCCTCGGCCGCGCGCCACCATGCCCGGCAGGAACCGGCAACACAGATCGACAACGGCCGCCACATCGACCTCGACCAGATCCAGTTGGTTCGCCGGCTCGGTGTTGGCGGCCAGTGCCACCACCGACAGGCCGGCGTTGTTGACCAGGATGTCCGCGACCAGGCCCAGGTCGGCGATCCGGCCCGCCAACGCTGCGCGTTCGGTGCGGCGGGACAGATCCGCCGGCAACACGTGCACGGGGTGTGGGCTCAGTTCGGCGGCGAGCGCGTGCAGCCGGTCGGCGCGACGCGCCACCACGATCAGCTGGTGGCCGCGCCGGGCCAGTTCGCGTGCCATTGCCGCACCGATCCCCGACGACGCGCCGGTGACGATGGCCGCGCGGTCGGGACCCGGTGCTGGTAGAGCCACCTGGCCACCCTATCGCCCGCGCTGCCGGCCGACTCCCCCGGCAAATTATTTGACGCGCGCGAAATTTCTCCTACCTCGACAGGCGCTGGGACGAGTTCCTGTGTACGCTGACGCGGACATGTGTGTGATGTAAATGGGGGATGTTGATGACACGCTCGGGAAATCGCTGGATGACGGTCGGCTTGTTGGCGGGGGGCTGCGCCGGCCTATTGGGTATGACGTCGGCGCTCGGGGCCGGCGTGGCCCTCGGTGACGACACCGCGCTGATCATGGGCTCGGCGTTTCAGCCGACGCCCAAGGATTCCTATATCGACCAGGTCATGGACCATTTCCTCAACCCGCAGAACCCATTTCCGGGACAGCCGACATTTCCTGGCTACACCCCCGTCGGCGTGACCACGCCGCAGACCGATTACGGGCCCGGGATCGTTCAGGGCGCCGCCGACATCGACGCGGCGATCCGGGCGCACCTGGCCGACGGCGACACCGTGACCGTGTTCGGCTACTCGATGAGCGCCGCGGTGGCCACTCAGGAATTGGTGAACCTGCTCGGGTTGCCCGCCGATGAGCAGCCCGATCCGGACAACCTGAGCTTCGTGTTGCTGGAGAATCTCGGCAACCCCAATGGCGGCTTCTTCACCCGGTTCGAGTCGGGCATGCCGATGACACCCACGGACGGGATCTACCACACCGACATCTACACCATCGAGTACAGCGGAGCGACCGACTTTCCGAAGTACCCGCTGAACTTTCTCGCGCTGGCAAACGCGATGGCCGGTTACGTCTACCTGCACCCGGCGCTGCTGCCCGGGTGGCCGACGACGTTCGACCCGGAGTCGGTTCACGACGCGGTGCAGCTTCCGACCTCCGAAGACGTCAACACCGACTACTTCCTGATCCCGACGCAGAACCTGCCGCTGCTCGACGGAATTCGGGCGTTCCCGGTGTTCGGCCCGGCGATGGCCGACCTGGTGCAGCCGGCCCTGCGAGTACTGATCGACCTGGGATATGACCGCAGCGATCCCGCCGACGTCCTCACGCCGGTGTCGTGGAGCCTGCCCACAATCGACTGGGACACCGTGTCGCACAACCTCGAGCTCGGCTTCGAGCAGGGATGGACGGCCGCCCAGGTCCAGCTCGGGATGCTGCCGGAGAGCGAGCTGCCCGACCTGTACCCCTACCTGCCCGATCTGTCAGGCCTCATCGGCATTTAGCGCGTCCGGCCGGTGATCAAGCCGCGGTGACGTCGAACACGGCGTCCCACAGACCCTGGATGTCGAAGGGCCCGATGATCCCGATGTTGTCGGCGATATTGAACAGATAGTCACCGAGGAAGTCCCGGACCTGATCGACGGTGGGCAAAAAGTCGGTGGTGTCGATCGCCGGGTCGTCCGGCAGCGGGTTCTTGAGGTCGAGCAGCACGGTGCCCAGTCGCCACAGCCACGCCTCGTGCTCGATGATCTCCGGCGTGGAGACATTGGCGGTGCCGCCGTCATAGGCGGCCAGCCATTCGTCGATCACGGGGTTGCCCGGCCACAGGTCCCCGACCAGTTTCGCCAGCAGGTAGTAACTAGGCGTGTTCCAGTCCTCGGGGTTGAAGATGTCGCCCCCGGGTTCGGGCAGCAGGCACGGCCCGGGACAGAACGGGCTACCGGGGATGAATGGGTTGAAGGCCACCAGGAACGAGGCGATGACGGCCTGCAGCGCCCTGCCGAACTCCACCAGGTCGGGAAGCTGGAACTTGTCGACGTCGAAGGGCTGCATCAGGCTGTCGAAGAAGTTGATGAACGGCTGGTCGAAGTCCATCGCGTAGTGACTGCCCGCCCACGGCTGCAGCGGAGCCTCCGGGTCGATATCCGGGTAGTCCTCCGGGTTCAGGCCCAACTCCGCCAGCGTGCGGGTGCCCTCCCAGTAGAACCCGTCATGAGCGAACCCGACATTGACCATGCCGGGACCGTTGGGGTCAAAGTAATAGGAATTACCGTTCATCATGGCCGAGAACGGAATTTGGAACCAATTCTGAATCAACGGGAACTTCTGCACGCCGGTGGCGATCAGCAAGCTCCAGATGGCCTGGTCGATCCAGGTGAAGCCGGTGATCGGACTGGTCGGCATCACCGGCAGGCAGTCCAGCCCTGCGCAGCTCAGATCTACCGGGATCTCCACGTTGGCCAACATGGACAGCTGCTGACCCAGACCCGGGTGGAAGAAGTCTCCTTCGTGGCCAGCTCCGGACAGCTCCGGGAACGGAACCAGCAGTTGGGCCATGAATTCGAAGTGTCCCAGGTCGCCGGGGTCCTCACCCCAGGCGTTGGTCGGACTGCCGACGAACCACGGGCCGCTGTAGAGCAGTGACTTGGCCATCGTGTCGAACGCATGGATGTAGTTCGCCGGAACGTTGACCAGCGCCTGGAAAAGGTTCAGTGGCACGTTCAGCAGCGATTCATCGGCGGTCAAGCGGGGCGCCGGGTGCGCCGTGGTGGTGGTGCCGGGAACCGGCACGCGCGGCTCGATCGGGGCGACTGCGACGAGGCCCACAACGGTGATCGCCAGCCCAGCACCGAGGTACGAGCGCAGGGCAGACACCATCCGGGCGGAACCTCCGAAGCCGAGGGAGCGGCCCGCCAGACACGGCAGGACCTAAGAACGCTTATGCAATGTACCAAAGAATTACATAAGTGCAACCGATAGCGCTCCCCGTCCCGGAAAGCAGCTGCGGGTCTACTTCAGGCGCCGGTCTAGAAGGGGAACCAGCTCGAGATGTCGGCCCACAGGTCTTCGAGCGCGGTGTTGAGCCCGCCGCTCGGGTCGAGGAACATGATGAAGTCGTTCCACAGCAGCAGCGAGTTCTTGCCGCCGTATTCGCCGATCTCCTGCATGTCCAGCGGCAGGTCGGGGTTATAGGTCGGCGGCATGTAGTAGCCGGTCTCGGGATTGATCGGCCACGGCCCCAGCAGGCCCGGGTCGGTCATCAGCCCGCCGTTCACCACCAGGTTCGGCAACCAGGGATTGATGGCCGCGAGCGAGTCGATGATCTCGTTATGGGTCTGTGCATCGAAGGTGAATATGCCGGTCTGCAGCGCCGAGATACCGGCCATGATCTGCTCGTCGGTGCCGCCGTTGGCGTTGCCGACGGAGGACCACCCGTACGGATTCTCCTGCTCGGTCAGGTCGATCCACTGCTGGATCAGCGGGTTAGGGGCGCCGATGCCCTGAATCGACTTAACCAGGTCCAGGGTGGTCACCCCCCACGGCGGGGAGATCGGCGGCATGTTGCACAGTCCGGGGCACATCGGGCTGCCCGGCACGTAGGGGTTGAAGTCGACCACCATCCCGGCGATCAGGGCCTTCATCGTCTGGAAGATCTCCTCCGCGCTGGAGAAGTGGAAGCCGATGAGCGGGTCGTCGCCGTTGACGCTCCAGTCGACCGGCTGCATCAGGCTGTCAAACCACTTCTGGAACGGCGCGAACGGGTCCAGCTTGAAGGTCAGCCCCGCCCACGGCATCAGGTTGACCTGGTTGCCGTGCTCGTCGAAGATCGGGACGGTGCCCGGGAATCCGAAGCCGGGCTGGGCGTGGCTGCCCGGGACCGCGTCGAACGGTGAGCCCGGCACCGCGCCGCCCTCGCCCACCCCGGCGTCGGGGTTGGCGATGCCGGCAGAGGTAGGGTTGTCCGGGTCACTCCACGGGCTGTCCGGGAACTTGTACCCGTTCAGCATGTCCTGGATCGGCACCTTCAGCCAGTACTTGAACAAGTCCAGCTGGTTGTCGTCGTTGGGGAAATTGCTGAACTTGATGAAGAAATTCAGCATCGCGTCCAAGGCGGTCAGGCCGGTGATCGGCTCCACTGGCGACATCGGAAAGCATTGAATCGAGTCACACGAGGCGCTGATCGGCAGCAGCGCGGCGGCGAACATGGCGAACTGCTGGCCCAGACCCGCAGTGCCGTTTTCCAGCGCCTCCGGGTCAATCGTCGGGTCGAAGGCACCGGAGACGTGCGGGGAGAACGAGAACAGGTAGTCCATCACCGCCATGAAGTGGCCCGGGTCGCCCGGGTCCTCACCCCAGATGTTGGTGGCGCTGGGGGTGAACCAGTTTCCGGTGAAGAAGAACGAGTTGGCCAGCACATTGGTCGCCTGCACGTTGTTGAACGGGATGTTGACCAGGTCTTGGAACAGGTTGAACGGGATGTTCAGGATCGAGGCCTCGGCGGCCAGTTGGACTGCCCGCTCCGCGGCGGTCAGGCCGGCATTCCACGGCGCGACCGGCGCGACGGGGGCCATGGCCACGACGCTCGCGGCGGCAACGGCGGCACCGGCGGTCATGTGGCGGCGCTGCGGGAGCGCCCGGTGCGGACCGGCGATCGCGTACCGACGCTCAGGCACCGCCCGGTGCCTGCCCGCGTTCGTGTACCGACGCTTTCGCGTCACACCATTCTTCACATGTCCCCCTTGAGTCCCCACCGAACCGTGCCAGCATAACGGCGGCGCGGTCCGGTGTCTAAGCGAGTACCGGATAATTTACACGGGGTGCGGACAGGCGTCTGCTAAGTGGTACATCATGTTCGTCTTTGGCGGGCCTTCTACTGCAGGTCACCGGTTCGGCCACTTTTGTCCGCGGTATCCGCCCGGAAGCATCCGCAACGCCGATTCAGGCGGACCATACCGCACCAGGTGGCCGACCGCACCCGGTGGCGGCACCGGCCCGGGCCACGGCGCCCCGATCTAGAGCAGCGCTGCCAGATCCGCCAGCCCGACGGCGTCGAGCAGGCCGGCGAACCCGTCCGCGGTGCCGGCCGCCGCGCCACCGCTGTCGCCGAGATCAGTGCCGGCCCCCAGCACCGGGGTGAAGTCGTCGAAGTCCACCGGCTGGTAGCCGGCCAGATTCGCCCAGTCGGCGAAGAACTGCTGGACCCCGGACTGCTCCATGACGTCGATGAGTTGCTGCATCACGGGCGACGGCGAGAATGCGATCGGGGTGTCGACGTTGGCCGGCGGGTCATCCGGCGAGGCGTTGCCGACATCGAACCACTGCTGTAGCGACTGCGACAGCGCGTCATTGACGTCGACCTGGTGCGGTGTCGGCCCGTTGGCCATGCCGTAGAACGCGTTGAGCGGGTTGTCCGCGTTGGCCAGTGCGAGCCAATTCGCCAGATAGGGGTTGCCCGGCCACATCTTGTCGAGGCCGGCCACCAGCGCCAGCGGGGTGGCCCACGGATATGCCAGGCAGGTACCACCGCAGAAGGGATCGCCGGGAGACGACGGGTCGAAGGCGATGATCATGCCCGCGGCCAGCGTCTGCAGCGCCCGGCCGACCTCGTCGAACGTCGGGATCTGGAATCCATTGACGTAGGTGTTGAGGTCCACCGGGGCCTGCAGGCTGTCGTAGAAGTTCTGGAAGGGATACAGCAGGTCGAGCTTGAAGGTCTCGTTGGACCACGGCATCAGGTGCATCGGGTTGCCGTTGCCGTTGACGACGTCGTCGGTGCCGGGAACCACGTGGATGCCCATCGCCGCCGCGTCGCCCTCCGGCAGGTTCGCGATGTCGTCCGGCGTCGCCGGGTGCGTGCCGGCGAAACCCAGCACCGGATCACCGGGTACCGAGCCGTCTGGGTTTCCCTCGTTGTCGACGCCGATCCCCATCGAAGGGTTGATCACCGTGGGAAAGGTATAGCCGGCCATCAGGTCCGACAGCGGCACCTGGAACCAGTTGTCGAACAGCGGGTAGGGCTGCATGCCGGACAGCGCGGCGGAGAACCAGAGGTTGTGGTCGATGAAAGCCGAACCGGTGATCTCGCTCGACGGCAGCAGCGGTGCGCTGTAGTCGGCATCGCTGGACGCGCTCGTCGGGATCTCGGCATCGGCGAGCAGGGTGAATTGCTGGCCCAGCCCCAGGTGGCCGGCGGCCGCCTCCTCCCAGTCGAAACCGGGGGCCCCCGGCGCCGGGCTGCCCTGCCCGGAGATCTGGGTGAACGGGAATGCCATGTCGATCGTGCCCATGAAATGCCCCGGATCGCCCGGATCCTCACCCCAGATGTTGGTGGCGCTCGGCGACCACCAGTTCCCGCTGTAGATCAGCGAGTTACCCAGGACGGTCATCGCGCCGAGTTCGGTGCTGGGAATGTTGACAATGGCCTGGAACAGGTTCAGCGGAATGTTGAGCAGCGAATCTCCGGCGCTGGCCAATACCAGGTCCCGCCCCACGACCAGCGGGCCCGCCGGCGTGGTCGCCACCGGTGTGACCAGCGCGGCGGCGAGCATTCCCACTGCCGCGAGCGCAGTCTTCGAATCGGTTGGGTATTTCGCCGTGTCCATGAGCCCCCCGACCGCTGTGTTACACGGGATCGGCTGAATCTACATCACTCGGTTTGCGCTGAACAATACAAACAGAATCTTGTAATCTTCTGCGACGGATAGGATGCCTTTTCGGCTCCTAGACCGGACTATTTCATCCGAAACCGGCTCATTCTTCCAGCCACGGTCGGTTACCGTAGCCGTCGAGATGGGCGACCTCCCCGACCGGCCTGCGGGTGGTCGGGCCGTAGCGTCCGCGGGGCCAACCCAGCGGCACGATGCAGCACGGCGTGACGTCGCGCGGCAGGCCCAGGATGCGCCGTGCCGCCCGTTGACTCCACAGCGGCAGCGTGATCAGCGAGGCGCCCAGCCCCATCGCACGGGCCGCCAGCAGCAGGTTCTGGACACTGGGATAGATCGACCCCCAGTAGGCCGACTCGGCGATATGCGGCATCCGCACCACCGGCAGTCGTCCTTCCCGGGCCCCCAACCGCAGGCAGGCCACCACCAGCACCGGGATCTCGGCGAAGTGGTCGATCTGCCACTCCATCGCCCGTGCGATCCCGGCGATCGACTCGTCGGTCTTGAGCCTGCGCCGCAACACCACGTCACGCTGGATCTTCCACGCCTGCCGGTAACGCTTGGCCAGCTCCTCTTTGACCCGGCGGTCGCGAACCACGATGAACTCCCAGTTCTGCCCGTCGTTGCCGGTGGGGGCCCGCAGCGCCAGCTCGATGCACTTGAGCACCACCGCGTCGTCGACCGGTTCGGAGTAGACCCGGCGCACCGCACGCTGGGTCATCATGGCCTCGCCCAGCGGCATGTCGAGCCGGCCCAGCGCCTCGGCGGTAGCGGGCACGTTGGCGGGGATGAACCGCACGGTGTCAGCCATTCTCGGTCAACCAACCTGCGGTGAACCGCTGAATATTGGGAATGCCCTCGGCGAACTCCTTGGCAAGGAACCGCTCGATCGGCCCACCCACCAGCGGGATCCTGAACTCGATGGTGCCGGTGAGGTCCATCCGCGAACCACTGCCGGCCGGCTGCAGCAGGGCGGTCCCGCCGCCGCGGCCGGGCGCCCCGACCACCGCGACGTCGATGTCACCGGTGACCCGACCGTCGCTGGTCGGGGTCCAGACCTCGGTGGTCACGATGTTGAGGTCGCCGCGGTAGACCTTGGTCAGCATCCCCGGCAGCGCGCCGTGGCGCAGGTCCTCGGTGACCACCACCCGGACCGCGCCGTGCTCATCGACGGTCAGCGAGTCCAGCGTTTTCTCGCCGCCGTCGAACTCGGCGTTGCGGGCCAGCCAGTAATCACGCGAGCCGAACGCGGATTGAATCTGCTCAACACTTGCCGGCGACTCGAACACGATGTCGAAGGAACGGGGCATGCCTGCCTTTCCCCTACTTTCCGAACAGCCGGCTCGCCAGGCCCGCCGCAAATGTGCGCACCCGGTCGAGTTGCTCGGGCTGGACGTTGGTCGGCGGAAGGCGCAGCCCCAGGTAGCGCTTGCGGTAGCGCCCGCTGCCCAGGTAGCTGGTCAGCGACAGCATCGAGCGCAGCGGGTCGCCGGGATAGGTGAAGTGGATCTCGTCGGTGTAACGGCCACCGCACTGTTCGCCGAGCCGGCAGACCTCGGCGTAGTTCTCCTGCCAGTACTCCCGGCACACGGTGAACACCGCGAACGGCTTGCCGTCCAGCAGCTTTCGCGCCTCATCGGTTTGCAGGAACGACCGGATCGGCATGGCGGGCGCCTTCCACCAGGTCGGTGAGCCGATGCAGATCAGGTCGTAGTCGCCGTCGCGCACCGCGTCGGGAGTGCGGATCTCGCCGGTCTCACCGCGCTGCTGGGGCTTGAGCACGCTGAGCATGTCCGGCCACACCCGGCGCATCGGGAACCGCGAGAACCGCTGCGCGTAGCGCGGATCGGTGAACTCGATACCGGCCTTGGTGACCTCGCAGCCCCGCTCGGCGAACACCTCGCCGGCCGCCTCGAGGACCTTGAGTGCCTGTCCGGTGTAGCTGTAGTACAACAGCAGTACCCGTGGCGCCTGCCCACCGCCGTTGGTCTCATCCGCCATATCCGCCTCCTGGTTCATGCAGCAGCGGTCCCAGCTTCGGCTCTCCTCCGTCGAGCCTCGCTGAACCGCCGGGTTCGACCGTGCGGTGCATCCGGTTTCCGTCCAGGGTATTAGGCTCGCCGACGTGGCAGACAAGATCCCCGTCGACCTGCAGGGCGCCGCACAGACCATGTTGACGACGCTGTACCTCAAGGCCCTCGACGCCGATTTCGACTCCCCGGTGTTGGGCGATCGGTACGCCAAGGAGGCGGTCGAGCGCATCGACTTCGACTGGGACGCACTCAAAGCCCCCGGCAGGTGGGCGCCGCTGGTGACCGTGCGAACCGCCCAGTACGACATCTGGGCGCGCCAGTTCCTGGCCGCTCACCCGCGGGCCACGGTCATCCACCTGGGCTGCGGCCTGGACGCCCGGGTCTTCCGGATCGATCCGGGGCCGGAGGTGGCCTGGTACGACGTCGACCAGCCGCCGGTGATCGCGTTGCGCGAGCAGATCTATCCCGACCGCCCCGGTTACCACCTGATGGCGACCTCGGCGACCGATCCGTCCTGGCTGGACGAGATTCCCGCTGACCGCCCGACGCTGTTGCTGGCCGAGGGCATCAGCATGTACCTGACCGAGTCCGACGGGGTGGCGCTGCTGCAGCGTGTCGTCGAGCGGTTCCCCGCCGGCGAACTGCAGATCGACTTCTACAACTGGTTCGGGATCAAGTCGCAGAAGACCCACCGACTGCAACGTCAGTCCGGTGCCACGCTGCACTGGGCGGTCAACGACCCGGCCGACATTCTCGACAAGGTCGCCGGAATCCGGCTGTTGGCCGCCGCCAACCTTTTTGACGCGGAGACCTTCAGCCGGGTGCCGGCCGGATTCCGGCGATCGGCCCGGGTGGCTCGCGCGGTGCCGCCGCTGCGCGGAATGCTCCAGTACCACCGCTACGCTTTCGGCGCGATCAGCTGACACTCGCATGCTGCTCGGCGATGCCGCACAGCAGCGCGCGAATCGCCTCCACCGAGCGCTCCGGCTCGGGCCCGTGGGAGTGGTATTCGATGTTGAGCTGGCCGGCGAAGATCTGGGTGAAGTAGATGTCGATCCCGGCGCTCACCGCGAAATACAGTTCGCCGTGGGTGGTGGTCACCTCCACACCCGGTGGTGTCCGCACCGGCGGAACCAGACCGTTGTTGCTCAGCACAACGACGTCGGGCAGGCCGGGCGGGTTTCCGACGTACTGCGGGCTGAAGTGCAGCCGCGACTGCTGGATGACGCCCTCATCGAGGTCTTTCTGGAAGCTCTCGGCGATATCGCGGGCGATCGCGACCAGGTCGGTCTTGGCGTCGATCTCGGCGAGATAGGTGGCCAGACCGATCGGGTTGGTGCATCCGGTGGCCGAAACCGGCGGAGACAGAAAATATCTCAGGTCCACGGTATAGACGTAGGGCACCGGAATGCTCAGTTTGCCCCGCAATTGCCATTCGGCCATCAGCACGGCCGCCGACAGCACTGCGTGCAGGCTCAGGTCGTGGGCCCGCCCGAATGCGACCACGTCGTTGGTCTGGCTTTCGCTCAGCCGGCACGACGCCATGGGAACCCGCACCGGCGACGACGGCGTCTCCCCCGCGACGGCCCGCCGGGTGGGAGGAAGGTCGTAGGCGAACAGTGCCGGCATGAACCGCTCGATGCCGGAGCGCTGCTGCTTTTCGATCCCCCGGTCTGCCAGCACCGCCTCGATCGACTGCGGCGCGGGCTCGACGTTGATGACGCCGATCCTTCCGGTGGTCACCAGATCGGTGTAATAGGAGAGCATCTCCTCGATCAGCGCGTACATGTGGTGGCCGTCGGCGACGGCGTGGTGTACATACAGCGTCGGCTGCGCCTGACCGTCGGCGATGATCACTCGCAGCGCAACCAGCGACTCCGTCTGATCGAAATGCGGGGCCGGCGGCTCGGCGTCGGTGCTGGCGAGTTCGATCACGTCGATGCCGTCGGGCATCAAATCGTCGGTGACGAACTGGTGCCGGCCGTCGGGCAGTCGCTCCAGGCGACCGGTGAGGATCGGATGTGCCTCCAGCAGCGCCTCGTAGGCCTCCGAGAGCAGGTCGATGTCGACCGGACCGGTGACGTGGGCGGCCAGGCCCACGAAGTTGTGGGTCTCGGCGAGCATCTCCTCACTGATCGCGAGCTTGCGAATGACCGACGTGGCAAACACTTTCGGTTCTCTCCTAAATCCGGAAAACTACGACAGCTCGACCAGGGTCATTTCCCCGTCTGCAGCGTCGGCCGAGTCCAGCTCGTCTTCGGCGATGGCCTCGCGGACCAGATCCATCACGGCCCTTGTGAACCCGTCGGCGATCGCCTGCGCCACCGGCTCCTCGATGCGTCGGCTGTCATACCACCAGTCCAGGTGCAGCACCCCGGCGGAGCGGTAGGCCCGCAGCTCCAGCGCGTGTCCCAGGCCCGGGATCGCCTCGCGCACCGGCATCGCGGTGTCGGGGTCGAACTGCACGGGTGCGTCGCCCGCGGCCGGCAGTTCGGGGATCGTCCCGACGTAGGCGAAGTGGATCTCGGCCGGTGGCACCGAGCCGAATAGCCGCGCGGTCGGTGCGTACAGGTAGCGCAGCAGCCCGTAGCCGATCCCGTAGTGCGGTACCTCCCCCAGGGTCTCGTGGATCTTGTCGAGCAACCGGCGTGCGCCTGCCGGTGCGGCGGTGGCGCAGTCCAAGGCAACCGGGTAGATCGTGGTGAAGGATCCGACGGTGCGTCGCAGGTCGATATCGGGTTTGAGCACCGAGCGGCCCGTTCCCCCGATGTCGACGGCGACGGTGCCCTCACCGACGGCCGCCGCCACCGCCCGGCTCAGCCCGGCCAGCAGGATCTCGTTGATCGGCAACCGCAGCCGGCGCCGGGCGTCGTCGATCTCGCTGACGTCGGCCGCCCCCAGCGCCGAGGTGAGCTTGGCCAGATCGGCTGCCCCCGGCGGCTCGGCGACGTCGGCACCCAGCCGCAGGGTCGCGGCTTGTGTTGTCCGCAACCAGAATTCGCGGCTCTCCAGCACCGCCGGATGGGTGGCCAGTCCGGCGCAACGCTGCGACCATTCGGCCCACCCGACGCCGACCGGGGCCAGCTCGATGTCGTTGCCCGCCAGCTGCTGGCCGAACGCGGTGAAGATGTCGGTCAGCAGGATGTCGCGGGATGCCTCATCGCCGACGATCGCGTGCAGGCTCAACGCCAGATAGCACACGTCGCCTGCGGCACCCCGGATGTACAGGGCGGTCAGCGGCGGGCAGGACAGCTCTTGTTCGCCGATGTGCTCGGCCAGCATGGTGCGCACCGCATCGTGCTCGGCGGTGAGGCCCTCCGGCAGCGAATGGGTGCTGATCTCGCCGAACTCGGCGGGTTCGGCGATGCGCTGTTCCCAGGTCCCGGCCCGCTCGGTGATGCGGAGCCGCAGCGCGTCGTGGTGATTGACCACCGCGGTCAGCACCGCACGGACGTCGTCGACGGAGACGTCGGGGCGCAGCCGAAGGACCAGCGGGATGCGCCAGTGACCGTGCTCGCGAACACCGTTCTCCAGGAAGTAGGTGATGTTCGGCGGGACGGGCGGGTGCTCGACGGCGCCGGGCGACTGGCGGGCCAGGCCGCCCGCGGCGTAGCGAGCGGTCAGCGCCTTGGCCAGGGCCGACACCGTCGGGTTGTCGTAGAGGTCCTGCGGGGTCAGGTCCAGCCCCTCATGGGAGGCGGCCATCGCGACGCTGATCGCCACCAGCGAGTCGCCGCCGATGTCGAAGAAGTTGGCATTGCGGTCCACCGAGCTGACCCCCAGGCAGACCGCCCAGATGCGTTGCAGCGTCGCGTCCATGGACGCCCCGGCCGAGCCCGCGGCGCCGTCGGCTCCGGACGCGCCGTTCACCGCGGCGCCGTTGGTCGCGGCGCCGGATACCCAGGTGGCGCCGGCGTTGTGTTCTAGCCAATGCCGTTGCCGCTCGAACGGATAACCCGGAACTGCGACCCGCTTGGGCTGGTAGTCGCCGCGCAGGCCGGCCCAGTCCACCTCGACGCCGGCGGCCCACAGTTGGCCCAGCGCCAGCAGGAAGGCGTCGCGGTCGTCGCGGTTCTGGGCATGGTGGCGCATCAACCGGACGGCACGGTGGCCACCGGCGAACTTGGGATTCCTCGCCGCCGAGGCGGTCAGGGTGGCGCCGGGGCCGACTTCCACCAGCACCCGGTGCGGCTCGTCGAGCAGCGTGTCGATCTCGTCGGCGAAGCGCACCGTGGCACGGACGCTACGCGCCCAGGTCGCCGGGTTGGTCGCCTCGCTGGGCGCCAGCCAGGTCCCGGTCAGGTTGGACAGCACCGGGATCCGCGGTTCGTTCAGGGTCTGCCGGGACAGGAACGCGGTGAACTCCGAGATCATCGAGTCCATCAACCGGGAGTGGAACGCGTGCGAGGTGCGTACCCGGCGCGCGTTGATGCCGGCCTGCTTGAGGGTCTCCGAGAACTCGCGGATGGCGTCTTCGGCGCCGGCCACCACGCAGCCGTCCGGGTCGTTGACCGCGGCGAGGTCGACGTCGGCGGTCAGGTAGGCGCCGACCGCGTCGGCGCTGATCGGTACCGCCACCATGACGCCGCGGGGCGCGGCGTGCATCAGCCGCGCCCGCATCGCCACCACCTTGATCGCGGTGTCGAGGTCGAAGACACCGGCGATGGTGGCCGCGGCGTATTCGCCGATGCTGTGGCCGACCACCGCGGACGGCCGCACCCCGTAGCTTTCGATCAGTTTCGCCAGCGCATACTCCACGGTGAACAATGCCGGCTGAGTGCGGTCGGTGCGCTCGAGGTCACGTGAGGTGCCGTCGAAGATCACCGCCCGCAGGTCGAAGCCCAGCTCGGCGTCGAAGCCGGCCACGCAGCGGTCGAAGTACTCGGCGAACACCGGCTCGGTGTCATACAGGCCGCGCGCCATACCGATGTGCTGTGCGCCCTGGCCCGGGAACAGGAACACCACCCGGTCGGCGGTGGCGGCCGCGTCATCGCTCACGCCCTCACCGATGAAGACGTTCTCGCTCTCCTCGGCGGTCAGCACGGCGGCGGCATCGGCACGGTCGGCGACGACCGCCGCCAGGCGCAGGTGGTACGCATGCCGGGCGGCCAGGGTGTGGGCGACGTCGGGCAGTGCCGGCGCCTCGCTGTCGTCGGCGGTCAGTGCCGAGGCCAGCTCCTTGCGTCCCTGTTGCAGCGCCTCGGCGGTGCGCGCCGACAGCAGCAGCACCTCGGGTCCGGGGCGCGGGGCGGCGCCGGCCGGTTGGTCTGCCGGCCATTCCTCCACGATGACATGGGCGTTGGTGCCGCCCACGCCGAACGAGCTGACCCCGGCACGGCGAATGCCGTCGGCTTCCCAGGGTCCGTATTCGCTCCGGATCCGGAACGGGCCGTCGTCGAGGTGCAGTTCGGGGTTCGGGCTGGTGTAGTGCAGGGTGGCCGGGATCGCCCGGTGCTGCAGGCACAGGATGGTCTTGATCAGGCTGGCGATGCCCGCCGCCGATTCCAGGTGCCCGATGTTGGACTTGACCGATCCCACGTAGCAGGGCCCCGAGCGCGGCTCCTCGGACACCGCGAAGGCTTGTCGCAGGCCCTCGATCTCGATCGGGTCGCCCAACGGGGTGCCGGTGCCGTGCGATTCGACGTAGCTGATGGTGGCGGCGTCCACATCGGCCACCGCGTGCGCCTCGGCGATCACATCGGCCTGCCCGGCGGCGGTGGGCGCCGCGTAGGTCATCTTGGTGGCGCCGTCGTTGTTGAGCGCCGAGCCCCGGATCACCGCGTGGATGTGGTCACCGTCGTCGACGGCGGCCTCCAGCGCCTTGAGCACCACCACACCGACGCCGCTGGCGAAGATCGTGCCGTCGGCCCGCACGTCGAACGGCCGGCAGTGCCCGGTCCCCGACACCATCGAGCCGGGCTCGTGCCAGTACCCGACGTGGTGCGGAATCCGCAGCGACGAGCCGCCGGCCAGCGCCATGTCGCATTCGCCGCCCAGGATGCTCTGGCAGGCCAGGTGCACCGCGACCAGCGCCGAGGAGCACGCCGTCTGCACTGACAGCGCCGGCCCGCGCAGGTTGAGCTGGTGGGCCACCCGGGTGGCCAGATAGTCCTTGTCGTTCTGCAACGACAGGTTGACCATCTCGAAGCTGACGCCCTGACCGATGATGAGGTTCGGGTCGTAATGCGACATCAGGTTGTGCAACAGATAGCCGCTGGTGGTGCTGGTCCCGTAGACGCCGACCGACCCCTCGAGCTCCCCCGGCCGGTAGCCGGCGTCTTCCAGGGCATGCCAGGCGGTCTGCAGGAAGAGCCGGTGCTGCGGGTCCATGGTGCGTGCGACCAGCGGCGTGAAACCGAAGAAGCCGGCATCGAACTCCTCGATGCCGTCCAGCAACGCGGCTCGCCGCACGTAGTTGTGGTTCGCCAGCGCCTTGTCGCTCACGCCGTTGGCGCGCAGCTCGTCCTCGGACAGCGTGACGATGGATTCGGTGCCGTTGCGCAGGTTGTGCCAGAACTCCGTCAGGTTGCGGGCGCCGGGAAACCGCCCGGCCATGCCGACGACCGCGATCGCGCCTGCCGGCAGTTCGTTGTTGGTGCTCACGTTCGGTCTCCTACTTTTCGCCGCGACGCCGCCCGCTGCCGTGCCGCGGCACGCTGCTGGGCGCGGCTACGGACTTCGCTGGCGCCGTCGCCGGCACTGTCCTGCGAAGCCAGGCCCAGTTGACGGGTCAGGTCAGCGGCCAGGTCGGTCAGTGAGGCGCCCTGCAACAGCAGCGCAACCGGGGGCTCCGCCCCGAAGTCGCCGCGGACGGTGTTGCGGATGCGCACCGCCATCAGCGAATCCATGCCGAGCTCGGTCAGCGGCCGCCCGGGATCGATCGCGCTGTCTTTGGGGTAGCCCATGATGGCCATGATCCGCGAGCCCAGTCGGGCCACGACCGCCTTGGCGGCCTCGGCGGGCTCGAGCTGCTTGAGGCCTTCCGGGCCGGGCCAGTCGTCGTCCTCGCTGTCGAGGTCGAGTTCGGCGGCCAGCGTCGCGAAGTAGCCGAGTTGCTGCAGTTCCGGGAACGCCGCGGCGACCCGGTCCAGCCGCAACCGCGCCACCCCGACCCGGGCGAGGTCGCCGCCCAGAATCGCCTCCAGCGCCTCCATGCCCTCGGCCGGGTCGATCGGGTCCAGCGCACTGAACTTGAGCTCCTGGGCGACTCCGACGCCGGACCACTGGCCCCAGTTGATCGTGATCGCCGGCAGCCCGGCGGCCCGCCGCCACGCCACCAGGCCGTCGAGCCAGGCGCTGGCCGCCGCGTAGGAGGCCTGTCCGGGTGCCCCGAGCAGCGACGACGTCGAGGAGAACCCGACCCACCAGTCCAGCTCTTTGCCGGGGTCGCCCAGCGTGGCCTCGTGCAGGCGCAGCGCCCCGGTCGCCTTGGGCGCCCAGACCCGCTCCAGGGTGTCGTGATCGATGCCGACCACGATCTGGTCGTCGATGACCGCGGCGCCGTGGACGACACCGCGCAGGCTCAGCCCGGTCTCTCGTGCGGCGGCGACCAGGCTCTCGGCCACACCCGGTGCGGCCAGGTCGCCGGAGACGACCGCGATCTGGGCCCGCCCGGCGAGCTCGTCGAGCACCGCGCGCTGCTGGTCGGAAGGCTGCGAGCGGCTGTTGAGCACGATGCGCGCGGCGCCGTGGTCGATCAGCCACCGGGCCACGACCAGGCCGATGCCGCCCAGCCCGCCGGTCAGAACGTAGGCGCCGTCGGCCCGGACAGCCGGGGCGCCGCTCGCGGTCAGGGTGGCCCGCTTGAGACGCTCTGCGTAGCGCGTGCCGCCACGCCAGGCCACCACGTCGTCGGTGCCCACCAGGCCCAGTTCGGTGATCAGCGTCGCCGCCGGGTCCGCCGCCGCATCCAGGTCGACGACCCCGGCCCGCAGGTCCGGGTGCTCGTAGGCCAGCACCCGCACCAGCCCCTTGAGGGCACAGATCGACGGGTCGCCGTGCTCAAGGCCGCCGGGCCCGCCGGCGTTCACACTCAAGCCGTTGCGGCCGACGAGCCACAACCGGGGCGCGGTGCCGTGCCAGCCGGAGACGATGGTGCGCACCGTGGCGGCAACCGACCAGGCCAACTCGCGGCCGCGGTCGGCGGCAGCGGTTGGATCGAAGGAACCGTTGTCGGCGAAAACCAGCACGCCGGCCGGTGGCCGGTCCGGGTCGTCGGCGGTCTGGGCGAAGGCCTCCCGCACGGCCGGCTCACTGGTCAGGTCCGCGGTGATCACCCGGCGGCTATCCGAGGCGAACCGGTCGGCGAAATCGGCTGCGAAAGCCCGGCTTTCGTCGCCCTCGGCCAGCACCAGCCAGCTGCCGTCCGCGGCCGCCGGGACTTGCGGGGGCACGCCGGCGTCGATCCACTCGGTGTCGAAGATCTTCTGGCTCAGCGGCAACGGCACCGTGCGGCGCTGCACGCGCTGCAGATAGATCCCGGACAGCTCGGCGGTGACCGTCCCGGTGTCGTCGGTCAAGGTGACCCGGCCCAGGATGCCGTCGTCGTCGTGGCTCACCAGCTCGGCGTGGCCGCGGGCCCGCCGGCCCACCTCGCCGAACACCCGAATGGTCTCCACCGCCACCGGAAGATAGGTGGCTTCCTGCGCCCCGGAGCCTGATCCGCTCAGCGCCTCATCGGGCAGCGCGGCGGCCAGGCACTGCAGCGCCGCGTCGAGCATCACCGGATGGATTCGGTAGCCCCGGTGCGCGGTCGCCTCGTCGGGCAGCACGATCTCGGCCTCCGAGCCGCCGCCGGGCTTGCGGACGATGCGGGTCAGCGCGGCGAATGCCGGCCCGTGCTGCAGCCCGGTACGGCGCAACGCCGTGTAGAAGTCTGCCGGTGACAACGCGGTGCCGCCCCCGCCGGATGCCGGGCGTTGCACGGCGGCCGATTCCGGGGCGGCCGCGGGCATGGTCGGCTTCATCAAGTCGGTGCTGG
>NZ_QMEX01000044.1 GCF_003284925.1 Mycolicibacter senuensis | reverse complement strand
GCCGCTCCGCAGCCCAGGGTGAGCACCGCGGCCATTCCCGCGGTGGACAGCCAGGCTCCGAGACCCGCGAGCTTCCATCCCGACATGTGTGTACCTCCGGTCACAAATCTTGGTTTCAAGTGTGGCACAGGCCCACTGTCAGCTAACTCGTACAGCGAGTGGAAAACGCCCCGAAACACCGGCCTGCGCACAAATGACCTGCGGTTTCAGGCGTGCGTATAGTGGCGCACGTTACCGCGCCCGGCGCGTCAGGGAACAACGAAGAGGCGTTTGCTCGCCGCCACCCCCACCGCAGTGACACCCACCAGCAGCGCTGACGCGCTCAGCATCGCCGACGTTCCGGCCCATTCGAACAACAGACCCCCGGCCAGCGAGCCCCCGGTGATGCCGACCTGGAACGCCGTGACATACAACCCCGAGGCCCCGTCGGGGTCGTCGGGCGCGGTGCGCATCGCCGCGGACTGCAGCATCGGCGACACCGCCATCGCCATGGCGCCCCACAGCACGATCGCCGCGGCGCCGACCGCAGCGGTCCCGGTGGTGTGCTCGCCGCCGATCGAGAGCGCGGCCAATACCACGAACGCCGCGGACAGCGCGGCCATGCAGCCACCGGTGACGGCCTTGGGATGGTGGTCCAGCAGCCGGGCCAGCATCGACATCGCGACCAGACCGGCGGCCCCGAAGGCGGCCAACAGCCAGGCCAACCGGGCCCCGGGTACACCGACCACGTCCTCGATGATCACCGCGATGAACGTGTAGGAGACGAAGTGGCCCGTGACGGCGATCAGCATCAGCGTGCTTACGCCCAACAACCGGCGGTTGCGATAGTGATGGCGCCCCACCAGCGCCAGCTGGTCGGTGCTGAGCACCAGGGCCGGCAACGCGAAGCGCGCCGCCACGGTGATGGCCGCCGCGGCCACGGTGATCACCACGACGGCCAGCCGCCAGCCCCACAGCAGGCTCATCGCCGATGTCAGCGGAATACCGACCACCAGCGCCAGGCTGGTGCCCACATAGATCGCGGTCGTCGCCCGGCCGGAATGGCTGGGCGGCACCAACCGGGTGGCGATCGGCGCCAGCACCGACCACATCAACCCGTGGGTGACCGCGCACAGCGCTCGTCCGCCGGCCAACACCGCGAAGCTCGGGGCCATCGCCGAGATCACCTGCGAGGTGGTCAGGCAGACCAGGGTGACCAGCAGTACCCGACGGCGCGGCCAGTGAGCCGTCCAGCGCACCAGCGGAATCGTCGTCGCCGCAGCAACCACCGCATACCAGGCCAGCAGCGTTCCGACCAGCGCTTCGCTGACACCCAAGCCCGCCGAGATCGCCGGTAGCGCGCCGACGGGCAGGATCTCGGCGGTGGCGTAGATGAACGCGGCAGCGGCCAGGATCGCCAACTGCGCCGTGGTCCGCGGGGTCCACGGACCGGTTCGGGTTTTACCAGTTTCGACAGTCATGTTCCTGGGGGCAGCGTCCAGCGGTGTGCGGCGCATCGCCCTCCCCGGAACTGCCGCGTCACATGGTAGCGGCGCGCCGGTCAGGAACGGACCAACCGCGCGATCGCGGCCGAGGCTTCGGTCAGTTTCGCGTCGGCCTCGTCCCCACCGGCGGCGACGGCCCCGCTGACGCAGTGCGCCAGATGTTCGTCGAGCAGGTTGAGCGCGACCGAGCGCAGCGCACTGTTGACCGCGCTGATCTGGGTCAGGACATCGATGCAGTACTTGTCCTCGTCGATCATCTTGGCGATTCCGCGCACCTGCCCCTCGATGCGGCGCAGCCGTTTGGCGTAGTTGTCCTTCCGCGGAGAGTACCCGGGGGCATCGGTGGTCATAGCGTCCCCAACTGTCGGTTCATCTGGTCTATCTCGGCCTGTTGCCGCGCCGCCAACGACTGGGCGATGCTGATCGCCTCCGGACTCTGACCGTGTTCAATCTCGTTGTGCGCCATCTCGATCGCGCCACGGTGGTGGGAGATCATCGACTGCAGCCAGAGCTTGTCGAACTCCGGGCCCCGCAGGCTGCGCAGTTTGTCCATGGTGGCCTCATCGACCATGCCGGGGATGTCGTGCTTGTCGGTGGCCGTGTCGGGCTCGCCGGGCGCGCTGTCGGGCGCTTCCCATTGCAGCAGCTGCGCCTGGCAACCCTGCAGTTCGACACGCTGCTGGGCGGCGATGTGATCGGCGAGCGCCACCACCGCCGGATCGGCGCTCTGGCCGGGCACCATGGCCGTCAACTCCAGCGCCTGCTGATGGTGGACGACCATGTCCTCCAGGAAGGCGATGTCGCCCGGGCTGCCGGTATTGGCCACCGCCGAACTGCTCGATTCCTGTTGCTCGGGCTCCGGCGCTGAGCGGTGACAGGCGCCCACGGAGACGCTGACGACGAGCGCGACGACGACGGCGAGGGCTGATCTCATGTGGCCATGCTAGCCGATACCCCCGCGGGGTATTTATTCGTTTTGTCCGCCCACTGCCGACCGGCATACTGAGCGGATGCCTGACTCCGCCGACATCAAGCCCCGCAGCCGCGACGTCACCGACGGCCTGGAGAAGACGGCCGCCCGCGGGATGCTGCGGGCGGTGGGGATGGGTGACGATGACTTCGCCAAGTCCCAGATCGGGGTGGCGTCGTCCTGGAACGAGATCACCCCGTGCAACCTGTCGCTGGACCGGTTGGCCAAGGCCGCCAAGGAAGGCGTCTTCGAAGCGGGCGGCTACCCGCTGGAGTTCGGCACCATCTCGGTTTCCGATGGCATTTCGATGGGCCACGAGGGTATGCATTTTTCGCTGGTGAGCCGCGAGGTGATCGCCGACAGCGTCGAGACCGTGATGTGCGCTGAGCGCCTCGACGGCTCGGTGTTGCTGGCCGGCTGCGACAAGTCGCTGCCCGGGATGCTGATGGCCGCCGCTCGGCTGGATCTGGCCGCGGTGTTCCTCTACGCGGGCTCCACCATGCCCGGCTACGCCCAACTCTCCGACGGAACCGAGCGCGAGGTGACGATCATCGACGCCTTCGAGGCGGTCGGCGCCTGTTCGCGCGGACTGATGTCGCGTGAGGACGTCGACGAGATCGAGCGGTCCATCTGCCCGGGCGAGGGCGCCTGCGGCGGCATGTACACCGCCAACACCATGGCAAGTGCGGCCGAGGCGCTCGGTATGTCGTTGCCGGGCAGCGCCTCCCCGCCGTCGGCCGACCGGCGCCGCGACGGCTACGCGCGGCGCAGCGGGTCGGCCGTGGTGGAGTTGCTGCGGCGCGGCATCACCGCCCGCGACATCCTGACCAAGGAGGCGTTCGAGAACGCCATCGCGGTGGTGATGGCGTTCGGCGGCTCCACCAACGCGGTGCTGCACCTGCTGGCGATCGCCCGTGAGGCCGAAGTCGAGCTGACCCTGGCCGACTTCTCCCGGGTGGGCGCTAAGGTCCCCCACCTGGCCGACGTGAAGCCGTTCGGCCAGCACGTCATGTTCGACATCGACAAGATCGGCGGGGTGCCGGTCATGCTGAAGACCCTGCTGGAAGCCGGCCTGCTGCACGGCGACTGCCTGACCGTCACCGGAAAGACGATGGCGGAGAACATCGCCGAGCTCAACCCGCCGGTCGTCGACGGCAAGGTGTTGCACGCGCTGACCAACCCCATCCACCCGACCGGCGGCATCACCATCCTGCGCGGGTCATTGGCGCCGGAGGGCGCGGTGGTCAAGTCGGCGGGCTTCGACACCGATGTGTTCGAAGGCACGGCAAGGGTTTTCGATGGTGAGCGGGCGGCACTGGATGCCCTCGAGGACGGCACGATCAGCGCGGGTGACGCCGTGGTGATCCGCTACGAGGGCCCCAAGGGCGGACCGGGAATGCGCGAGATGCTGGCGATCACGGGTGCGATCAAGGGCGCCGGCCTCGGCAAGGACGTCCTGCTGCTGACCGACGGCCGATTCTCCGGCGGGACGACGGGGTTATGCGTCGGCCACATCGCCCCCGAGGCGGTGGACGGCGGGCCGGTGGCGTTCCTGCGCGACGGCGACAAGATCCGCCTCGACGTGGCCAATGCGACTTTGGACGTGGTGGCCGACGCGGATGAATTCGCCGCGCGCGCCGAGGGTTTCACTCCCCCGCCACCGCGCTACACCACCGGCGTGCTGGCCAAGTACCGCAAGCTGGTCGGTTCGGCGGCCATCGGCGCGGTCTGCGGATAACGCAGCGCAGCGCTGGGGTGACCGACGGCCGCCGCGGCCCGGCTACGCCACCACGGCGATGGCGAAGCCGTCCCAGCCCTTGGCCCCGACCGTCTGAATAGCGGCGGCCTGCAGTCGCGGGTGCTCGCCCATCAACTCCAAGACATCCCGGCTACCACGTGCCGTCGCATCGCCGGATGCCGGCTGCAGGATCGTCCCCTCGCGGATCACGTTGTCCACCACGATGACCGACCCGGGACGGCACAGCCGCACCGCCCAGTCCAGATAGCCGACGTTGTTCTCCTTGTCGGCGTCGATGAACACCAGATCGAACGGATCGCCGGTCAGTGTCGGCAGGGTCTCCAGCGCCGGGCCGACGATCACCTTCGCCCGATCGCCGACACCGGCGCGGTCCAGATTGGCCCGGGCGACGTCGGCGTGCGCCGGCTCGTACTCCAGCGTCACCACCGCGCCGCCGGGCCCGACGGCCCGCGCCAGCCAGATCGTGCTGTAGCCGCCCAGGGTGCCGATCTCGAGGACGCGGGCGGCTCCGGTCGCCGTCGCGAGCAGGTTCAAGAACTTGCCCTGCTGCGCGGAGACCGCGATCGACGGCAGCCCGGCCGCGTCGCTGGCGGCCAGCGCCGCCTGCAGGTCGGGGTCGTCGCCGGCGAAGATGCGGTCCAGCAGGGTATCGACGTCGCGGGGCGTGGGTGTTTCGGTCACGTCCACTGAGGCTAGACCGCCACCATGATTTCCGCCTACCCATATCTTTACCCCATACCCCTATGGGGTATATAGTCGGCAGACCGGCGCCCAGCCGGTTGCAAGAGAAAGGTGCGACACATGACCAATTACGAAGCGGGAACGCTCTTGACATGCGGCCACGAAGGGTGCGGATGCCGCGTCCGCATCGAGTCCCCGTGTCACTGTCAGGGAGCCGGCGAGGCCTACCGCTGCACCTGCGGTGACGAGCTGGTCCCGGTCAGCAGCTGAGGAGCCGCGGCGCCGGTGACGCCCAACGGTGACCGTTAGGCGTCACCGGACGCCCTCCTTGGCGAACACCACCCGCAGCACATAACCCACCTCCGGGCCCATCACCAACTCGGCCAGCTCGCAGAACGTCGCGACGAACGCCGGGCCGTGCGGCGGCCGGACATCACACAGATGGTGCGCGACCTCGTGCAGCACCACCAGTTCCCGCAACGCCCAGTCCGCGCCGCGCTGGTCCGGTACGGCGATAACGCCTGCCTCACCGACCTTTTCGTAGTGCGCCGCCGTGACGCCGCGGCGGGCGCGCACCGTCAGCATCGCGGCGTCCGGCCACCGAGCGCATACCGCCGGCAGCGCCAGCACGTCGTCGAGATAGCGACTGACCGCCGCCACCGAGCCGAAGCGGCCCTCCGGCGGCAGTGTCATGCCGGTACCGAAGAACTCCACACTGCCGGCCCCGGTTTCAGCCGCCCGGTCGAAGAGGGTCCGCACAAACACCTCCGCGGCGTAAACCTTGGCGCGTTGCGTGTCGCGCTCAAACTGCCCGCTCACCGCTCCAGCGCGGACCGCGCCACCGACAACTCGGTGTCATCACCCAGGCGCGCCCGCCGGCCGGCCCGGTCCCCGGCTCGCCGCGCCGCCGACGAATACCCGGCCGAGGCCCTGGTCGCGCGCCAGGTACCTCGCGCCTGCGAAGCACCGCGGTAGAAGTCGGTCAGTTCGAGCTCCTTGTTGCGCAACGCGATCGCAGTCCCCGGCGGTCGATTGCGATCTTTCTCGGCCGCCCTGCGGGTTTCATCGCGGGCCTCGGCCAGCCGCTGGCCCACCCGGGCGCCGAACGCCAGATGGAAGTTCAACCGGGCAGTGATCGTCGGCGTAGGCCGATGCGCGCCGGTGGCGAGGTAGGCGTCGGCGGCCCGGACCATCTGGACGACCAGGCTGGCGTAGAGCGCATGTGTGGCGTCGATGTCCTCGGCGAATCCGTAGGCATAGACGAAGGTGGAGTTCGACGCCACGTCGCAACGCACGTCGTTGGCCGCGGCGATTCCGACGAACAGTTGCACGTAGGTACGTAGGCCCTTGGTGCCGGGCGATCCGATGGTGATGGTGCGCTGCACCGGGGCGGTGGCCGGTGTGCGTTTAGTGGCATGCGCCCGGGCGACCGCCAGATCGATGGAGGTGGCGGTGGCCAACCGCTGTGCTGCCGCCATGAACGCGTCGGCTTCGTGCGCGTTGTCGGTGCCTTCGGCCTGGCGCAGCAGAGCGGCGATACGCGCCAGCATCTTGTCGTCGGATAGCGCGCTACTCATGGCGGCCACGCTAACCGACACCGGCGACATCGCGCCGACGGCGATTCACAGCCGCGCGTCGATCCAGCCCACCACGTCGTCGAGCACCTGTTGGCGTTCCGGTTCGTTGAACACCTCGTGGTAGAGGCCCGGATATACGGTCAGCCGCACATCGGCGGATCCGACGCAGCCCACCAGGCGCTTGCTGCCCTCGGCAGGCACCAGACCGTCGTCGGCGCCATGCACCACCAGCAGCGGCGCCGTCAGCGCCTGCGCCCGCGACGGCATGGTCTCGCCGACCTTGATCAGCGCCCGCGCCACACCGGCGGGAACCCGGCCGTGGTGCACCAGGGGATCCTCGTCGTACGCCGCCACCACCGCCGGATCGCGCGAGACCAGGTGGGAGTCGAGTTTCTCGACCGGCAGGCCGGGGCTCAGTGCGCCGAGCGCTTTGGCGACGAACGCCAGCAACGGCGAGACCGTGCCTGCCATGTCCACCGCCGGCCCGGACAGCACCATCAACTGGTAGTCGTCGGGGCGGTCGACGGCGTAGCTGAACACGATCGCGCCGCCCATGCTGTGCCCGAGCACCACGCGCGGCAGCCCGGGGTGCTCCCGGGAGCCGATACCGGCGAGGGTGTGAAAGTCGCCGGTGTATTCCGAGATGTCCCGGCACCGCACCCGCTTACCCCCCGATCGACCGTGCCCGCGGTGATCCAGCGCGTAGGTCACCAGCCCGGCTTCGCCGAACCGCGCCGCGACGTGGTCGTAACGGCGGGCATGTTCACCGAAGCCGTGCGAGAGCACCACCACGGCACGCGGCGCCGTATCCGGTGTCCAGATGTCGTAGACGATCCGCACTCCGTGGACACCTTGGAAGGTTCGCTCGGCGCGGGTGACAGCCATCAGGGCAGCGTAACGGGCAAACACCACGCCCCGGTAACCTGAGGCGCCATGGGACGAGTCGACGGCAAGGTTGCGCTGATCAGCGGCGGTGGGCGGGGCATGGGTGCCGCGCATGCCCGGGCATTGGCCGCCGAGGGCGCGAAGATCGTCATCGGCGACATCCTCGACGAGGAGGGCGCCAAGCTCGCCGAGGAGCTGGGCTGCGACACCGCCCGGTTCGTCCACCTCGACGTCACCCAGAGCCAGGACTGGCAGACCGCCGTGCAGTGCGCCGTCGAGGAGTTCGGCCGCCTCAACGTGGTGGTGAACAACGCCGGGATCGCCAAATACAACACCCTGGAGAACTTCGACGTCGCCGTCTGGCAGCAGGTCCTCGACGTGAACCTGACCGGGACGATGCTGGGCATGCACGCCGCCGTCGCACCGATGAAATCGGCCGGCGGCGGATCCATCGTCAACATCTCTTCGGTGGAGGGCATCCGCGGCACCGCCGGACTGCACGGTTACGTCGCCTCGAAGTGGGCGGTGCGCGGCCTGGCCAAGGCGGCCGCCGTAGAGCTGGCCCCGCACAACATCCGGATCAACAGCGTGTTGCCCGGCCTGGTCCGCACCCGGATGACCATCGCCATCCCCGACGACTCCCTGCAGATCCCGCTGGGTCGCGGCGCCAGTTCGGCGGAGGTGTCCACCGCGGTGGTCTTCTTGGCGTCCGACGAGTCGGCCTACATGACCGGGGCCGACCTGGTCATCGACGGCGGCCTGTCCGTAGGCATCCCGCACAAGAGCTAATAAGGCGCTGTTTTCGCAGTTCACACCGAGTGCTGGGCACCAGAGTTGTAACACGTTCTGGTCACCTGGCTAAGATCGCCCGCATGAAGACCAAGGGCGCACTGTTGTGGGAGCTGAACTCGCCATGGCGGGTCGACGAGATCGACGTGGGCGATCCCGTTGCCGGTGAGGTCCAGGTGCGGCTGCACGCCGCCGGGATGTGCCACTCGGATTACCACGTCACCACCGGAGCCACCCCGATCGGCCTGCCGGCGCTCGGCGGCCACGAGGGCGCCGGAGTCATCACCAAGGTCGGCAAGGGAGTGACCGGCCTGGCGGAGGGTGACCACGTCGTGATGGCCTTCATCCCGGCGTGCGGCTCCTGCCCGCCGTGTATGAAGGGCTTCCGCTCGCTGTGTGACCGAGGGGCGGTACTGCTGGGAGGCAAGGCGATCGCCGACGGCACCAACCGGATCCACGCCGGGTCGCACGAGGTCTCCGCGATGAACCTGCTGGGCACGTTCGCGCCGTATGCGACCGTGCACGCCGATTCGGTGGTCAAAATCGACTCCGACGTGCCGTTTCAGACCGCGGCCATCATGGGCTGTGCGGTGCCCACCGGGTTCGGTTCGGCCACCAACGTCGCCGAGGTCAAGCCCGGCGAGACCGTCATCGTCGTGGGCGTCGGCGGTATCGGTATGAGCGCCCTGCAGGGTGCGGTGCTCTCCGGCGCGCGGCGCGTCATCGCGATCGACCCGGTTGCCTTCAAGCGCGACCAGGCGGTCAAGTTCGGCGCCACGCACGTCTACCCGTCGATGGCCGAGGCGATCATGCCGGTCATGGAGGAGACCTGGGGCCTGATGGCCGACAAGGTGATCATCGCCGTCGGCGACATGCGCGGCGAGTACATCGAAGAAGCGCTGACGCTGACCGCCAAGACCGGCACCTGCGTGGTCACCGGGATGGGGGCAATGGCCGACGCCGACGTCAAACTGAACCTCTTCCTGTTCACCATGCTGCAGAAGACGTTGAAGGGCAACATCTTCGGTGGCGGCAGCTCGCACATCGAGACGCCGCGGCTGGTGGGCCTGTACAAGTCCGGCCTGCTCAAGGTCGACGAGATGATCACCACGACCTACAAGCTTGAGGACATCAACGACGGCTACGCCGACATGGTCGACGGCAAGAACATCCGCGGCGTCATCACCTTCGACGAGTCGGACTGGTAGGCGCTCACTTCTTGTCGCGTGGAAGCCGGCACCCGGTGAAGCCGGAGACCACCAGGTTGCCCCGGTAGCCGATCTTGATGAACAGTCCGGTGGGACCGTAGAACCCGACGTCGTGGTTGCCCGGCTGGTCCTGCATCACTTGAACCTCGGTGGCCTCGAGCTTGGCGGCCGCCGCTTTCGCGGTCGCCTGAAGCTGCTCCCACTGCGGTTCGGACAGCGGCGCCCGCACCGCCACCTGATCCGGAAGCAGATACCCTTGCCCACCGGTCTGCTCGTAGGGCCGCAGGCAACCCGAGCCCGACCCCTCATCGAACGTCTCCCAGTGGATGCCGGGCACCAGTCGGGCTGCGGCGGTGGTGATCTCGTTCATCGCCGCCTGCACCTGGGCTTTGGTGTCCTCGAACGACGGCAACGCCTTGACCACTTCCAATGCCTCGGCGGCAGCGGCGGGCGGCGTGGGTTCATACGGCTGTGGCACGTGACATCCTGCGGCTAGGGCGGTGGCAGCCACGACGGCGAACAAGCGCCCGCGTAGTCGCAGCTTCGGAACGGATTCTCGGTGCATCGTCATTTTTCTACAACTGCCTTGTCACCGAGGCCGGCAAGCACGGCGGCGATGTTGTAGTTGGTCGTCCGCAGCCCCCCGCCGTCGGGGAAGCGCGGGTAGTCGCTGTGGCCGTGGGCTTCTTGCAGGCTGATCACGCCGCCATGACCGTCGGGCACGGTGGCCGCCCCGGTTTCCAGGTGGGTGAAGTTGGGATTCGTTGCCGGGTTCGGGCCGAAGTCACCGAATTCGTCATTGAGGTAGGAACCCAGGATCGGAATGCCCTGACCGAACGTCCTCGCGTCATACACCCATTGGATGGGGTCGTCGGGCGCTTCCATGGCGAACACCTGACCGGGCTGCAGGTGCAACTGCTCCGGCGTGGACGCTTCGATACCGGGCGACCCGTAGAACAGCGCCCGCGACACCCCGTGATCGCCGGGTTCCTGCAGCGCCAGCCCGGTGGTCAGCGAGCCGTAGGAATGCCCGATCGCGGTCAGATCAGCGGCCCCACCCAGATGCGAGGCCTGGATCCCGTCGTAGAAGCGGGCCAGGTCGTGGGCGCCCGCCCTGGCGACGTCGTCATGGCTGACTCCCCACAGCCCTGCCAGGGATGCGCCGCGGTCGTCGAAGCCGGGCACCTGCGGCGGGTCATAGCCGATCCAGGCGATCGCCGAGACGGTGTCTGCCTCGTGCCCGGGGTCCAATCGCAGTTGGCGCAGCGCCTCGCCCCGCAGTTGGGTTGCCTCGTTGGCCATCCCCTCGATGGCGCCGTGCACCGTGGTGTTGAGTCCCGGAGCGGTGACCGACACGTGGGTGGCCTTGTCCGGGTCGCCGACGGCGATGGCGGCGCGGGCCTGCTTGCCGCTTTCGGTGTCCAGCAGCATCAGTTTGCGATCCGGGCTGACCCGCAGCGCCGCGTCGACGGCCTGCAGGTCGGGAAGATATTTGGCGCCGTCACGGGCGGCGTCGTATTGGCGCTGCCAGTCCTCGTAGGCGACGCGGTCGGTGAAGATCGCCCCCGGTTCATTGGGCCGGGGAACGTTGTTGCCGGCCGCCCAGTCCGGGTGCTGGTTGCGCAGCGCGTCAGCCTGTGCGGCCGCCGTCTGCGCCTGCCGCAGTTCGTCGGCGAGATGCAGCCGGTTGTAATGGTCATAGCCCAGATGGTCGGGCGGGTCGCACGGCATGCCCGGATGGTTACCGATGTTGTGGTCGTGATCGTAGAGCCAGTCCTTCTGCCCGGGGGTCAGGCTGTTCCAGTAGTCGTTGAAGGCCTTCGGGTCATCCGGCACCGGTCCCGGTGGCGGCGATGGCGCATCCGCGTCGAACCTGCTCACCGCTGCGTCGGGGTCGTAGCCGTCCCTGACTCGCAGGTTGGTCAAAGCCTGCTGCAGGGTCTTGGCGTAGGTGTTGCGGATCACCGTGCCGTTGTGCAGGGCGGTGGCGGTGTCGTCCTTGGCTTGCTGGAGGCACTGGTTGATCTCGGTGCTGCAGTCGTGGCCCTCGTTTTCCAGGTCGAGGTAGTGGCCGACGAGGTTGTCGAGGCCCACCAGGTTGGCGTTGAGCGCGGTGATATTCGCCTGCGACGCCGCGCGGGCCTGGGCCAGGGCGCCGGCGATGGTCTCCAGATCTGCGGCGATGCGGCCCAGTTGCTCGGTGCTGGCGTGCAGGCCGTCTTTGACGCGTTGCACTTCGGCGCCGTGGTTGATCGGCTGCTCACCGCTCTCGCGGTGGTACTGCTCGAAGTGCTGCTGGGCGGTGCGGAAGGTCTCCTCGGCGGCGGTCGCCGATCCGGCGGCCTGGTGGAACGCCTGGGCTAGGAAGTCGATCTGGGTGGGGCTGCCGGCCTGCAGGCTGTCATCGACCGCCCACGGGTCACCCCCCGCGTGGGCGATGAGCTCGGCGAGCTGCAGGTGCTGCAGGGTGGGGCGGCTCACGCGCCGGCACCGGCGTCATCGTGCGCGCCGGTCTCGACGAACATCGCCCGCCCCCTCCCGATCAGCTCGGCGGTTGCAGTGAGACTACCGGCAGCGGCCGTTTCGCACGTTAGCCTTGGGCATCATGACGGGACTGCTCGACGTGCGGCGGGCCGCCGACCGGGCTGTCACCCGCGCGCCCTGGCTCAATTCGCGCCATTCGTTCTCGTTCAACGACTACTACGACCCGGCCAACACCCACCACGGGCTGCTGCTGGTCAACAACGACGACGTGGTCGGACCGGCTGCCGGGTTTGATACTCACCCGCATCGTGACGCCGAGATCGTCACCTGGGTGCTGTCCGGTGAGCTGACCCACCGGGATTCGATCGGCAACTCCGGGGTGATCCGTCCCGGGCTGGCCCAGCGGATGTCGGCGGGCACCGGCGTCCTGCATTCGGAGCAGAACGAATCCACCACCGAGCCGGTGCATTTCATCCAGATGTGGCTCATGCCGGACACTCCCGGCCGCACCCCGGGCTATCAGCAGCAGGAGATCGGCGACGCCCTGGCGGGCGGCGAGCTGGTGGCCGTCGCCTCGGGCAGCGACCCGGACGCCGCGATCGCCATCGGCAACACCGAGGCCACGCTGTACGCCGGCCGGCTGCAGCCGGGCCGCAGCGTGGAACTGCCCGACGCTCCCTACGTTCACCTGTTCGTCTCGATCGGCCGGGTCGATGTCGAGGGCGCCGGCGAGTTGGCTGCCGGTGACGCGGTCCGCGTCACCGGTGGCGGCGGTCAACGGGTGCGCGCGGAAGCGCCGGCGGAGATCCTGATCTGGGAGATGCACGCACGCCTCGGCGGCTGATCACCGGGTAACCGATTCGCCACCGACGCGGCACAGTCCGATCACGGCACGCTGCCCTCGGCGGTTTCTGTGGCTAGCCTGGGAACTTGGTGTCTGTCGGTCCGGAGCCGAAGGGGCAAACAGCGTTGACTCCAATGGCTTTCGTGCGCCGGCTGGCGGCCGGCTGCAGCGCGGTGCTGCTCTGCGCCACCCTGGCGATCGGCCCGGGCCTGCCGGCCGCGCGCGCCGCCGCCCAAGATCAGTTGGCCGCCGCGATCGCCCGCACCCCGGGCTCCTACCTGGTGTACAACTTCGGCGGCGGGCATCCCGCCCCGATGCTCAACGCCGCCGGCGAGTGGTACGAGATGTCCGGCGGCGGTCACCTGGTCGTGCTCAAGGCGGCTTCGCAGCGCATCGAGCCGCACCTGCTGGTCGACAGTCACCGCGGTGTGCAGAGCCGCTGTGAACGCGATCCGCGGGCCCGCACCAGTGAGGGGCTGATGCAGGCCTCCGAGCTGTACACCCCGCTGCAGGCCTGGCAGGCGCTGGGGCGGCCGATGGTGGCCGTCAACGCCAACTTCTTCGACATCCGCGGCCAGCGTGGCGGTTCCTGGCGGACCACCAACTGCAGTTCACCGCTGGGCGCCTACGTCGACAACACCCGCGGCAAGGGGCGCGCCAACGTCGCGGTCACCGGCACCATCCCCTACGCCGGCAAGCAGGGACTGTCCGGCGGCAACGAGCACTGGTCGACGCTGACCACGATGATCCTGCCGACGCGTGGCACACCGTATGTGCTGTGGCCGCGCGGCGGCCGCGACGGCGGGGACTACGACGCGGCCGGGCCGACGATCACCGCCCTGGTGGAACGCGGGGAGCGGTTCGTCGCGGTGAGCGGGCTGGGGTTGCTCGCGCCCGGCGTCACCGGGCAACTCAACGACGGCGGGCCGAGCGCGGCGCGCACCGCCCTGGGCTATTCCCGGGCCAAGGACGAGATGTACATCTTTCAGGGCGGCCACTACACCCCGGACAATATGCAAGATCTGTTCCGCGGCCTGGGCAGCGATCACGCCGTCCTGCTCGACGGCGGTTCGTCATCGGCGGTCGTGCTGCGCCGCGACGCCGGCGGCATGTGGACCGGCGCCGGGGTGCCGCGCGGTTCGTGCGACACCGCCCAGGTGCTGTGCGACGCCCACGAACGGGCGCTGCCCAGCTGGTTGGCCTTCAATTAGCGCCGGGCCGCGACATCGCTCAGGGCATATCAACCTTGGCGGCCAGCCAGCGGCCCTTCACCTTCTCCATGGTCATCACGATGCGACTGCGATCGATCTTCGGTTGGGGGGCGGCCTTGTTGCTCACCGACTGATCGATGAACAGCATCACTTCGACCTTGTTCTTGGTGGCGGACTTGACCGCCGCATCGATGACGGTGCCGTGTGCGGCGGCCTTGTTCTCGATCAGCAGTTGGCGGAGTTGCTCGCTGGACGCGGCGTACATGTCCTTGAACTCGCCGGTCGCCCCGTCGAGGACGTCGGCGAAGTTCTTGTCGATCGCGGCCGGGTCCACCCCGGTCAGCACCAGGGCGTATTTCTCGGCCGTCTCCAGTGCCTGCGCTGCGGCCGCCGCACGCTGATGGTGGGCGAACAGTAGCCAGCCCTCGTAGCCGGCGACGATCAGGCCCACCGCCAACACCGCGGCGGCGATCCAGCGCAGCCGCGCTCGTCGCGACGCCGCGTCGGTCTGGTCGCCGGCCTCGTCAGGGGTCTGCTCGGGGGCGTCGTCAGCGGCCTCGTCGTCCAGATCCTCGTCGGTGGCCTCGGGCTCGTCGGTGGCCTCGGGCTCACCGGTGGCCTCGACTGCCGTTTCCGCACCGGCCGCTGCTGCCATGTCCTCAGGGTCCGGCACCCGCACCACCCCTCCCTGGTCTCCCCCCGGACCGAGCCGTTCGGCCGCAACGCACCACGAAACCTACCCGAACCCGCAGCGGCGGGGCGGTCAGGTGCAGGCCCCGGAATTCCGCAATGCGGCGCCCCACCCGGCCGCGGAATCGATATGGGCCCGGGTGAAGCCCGCCGGCTGTTTCTTGCGCATGCTGTCGGCGATGCGAGAAAGCTGGAACAGCACCCCGGTCAGCTGTTCGCCGCCGTAGATCGGTGAGTACGGGCCGTAGTTGTCGGGGGTGTTGCGGATCGTCAGCGGTTTCAGCCGCGGCGCCAGAAAACCCGTCGACCGGTCGATGTTGGCCACCACTGCGTCCGCCTGCGGCTGCACACCGGCGTAGACGTCGCCGCGCTCGGCGAGGTTGCGGTTGAAGGCGTTGATCTGGCCCATCAGCGGATCGAACTGCGCGTCGAACCACTGGCACGAGTCCGACATGCCGCCGATCATCTCCGGCGTGACTTGATACGTGAAGGTGTCATACGGCCAGAAATCCATATGCGGAGACCAGTCGCTTGGTGCCGGAGTGAACACCGGAAGCACCGGTGGATGCTCCGGGTCCGCGAGGGCCGGCCCCGGTGCCAGCAGGGTCGCCGTCGCCGCGAGACCGGCGACCATACCGACCGCGGACCGCATCCACCATCGCTGCATCGACACCCTCTCCGCGCCGGGATTCATCCGGCTCGAGTATCGCCATCCGAGCCATCTTCGGGACACTGAATCCGCGAAATCGGTGATGCCGCTGAGTAACTGGCCCATAACTCCAGTCATGTTGCCCGAAGTGCCTCTCGGCGGGCATGGTGTCCGACATCATGTCCGGATGCACGGTCACGGCGAGGCCCGATGAGCTCTGTCCGCGCCGCCGCGACCGGTATCCACCCGCGCTACCCACCGGCCGTTCCGAGAATCGCCGAACCCTACCTTGGAGTAAGGACGGTGGCTACCATGTCCGCCATGGATCATCGGCCCAACGGGGAATCGGCGGCGCCGGGTGATCCCAAGTTCATGATCGGCAAGCGATGACGGCCCAGGATGAGCGGGAAGCCGCTGATCAAGTTCCCCTCGATGGTGTCGCGGCGATCGGGGACTGGACCGTCGGCTACGTCAACCGCCACCCGCTGGCGTCACTGACGACGGTCGGCGAGCAGTGCGTGCTGGCGGTGCGCACCGTGCAGTACTTCTTCATCGACCTGTTCAGCGGCCGGTTCCAGTGGGGCGAGTTCGTCCGGCAGAGCGCGTTCATGGCCAACACCGCGGTGCTGCCGACGGTCCTGGTGGCGTTGCCGATCGGGGTGACACTGTCCATCCAGTTCGCCTTACTGGCCAACCAGGTCGGCGCGACGTCACTGGCGGGCGCGGCCGCCGGACTGGCCGTGATCCGGCAGGCCGCATCCCTGGTGGCGGCCATGCTGATGGCCGCCGCGGTCGGTTCGGCCATCACCGCCGACCTGGGCTCACGCACCATGCGCGAGGAGACCGACGCCATGGAGGTGATGGGAGTCTCGGTGATCCGCCGGCTGGTGGTGCCACGATTCGCCGCGGCCATCATGATCGGCGTCGCCCTGACCGGCATCACCTGCTTCGTCGGCTTTCTGGCCAGTTATCTGTTCAACGTCTACTTCCAGAAGGGCGCGCCCGGCAGCTTCGTGGCGACGTTCTCGTCGTTCGCCACCACCGGCGACATGATCGTGGCGCTGATCAAAGCCGTGATCTACGGCGCGATCGTCGCGGTGGTGTCCTGCCAGAAGGGGCTGTCCACCCGGGGCGGGCCGGCCGGCGTCGCCAATTCGGTGAACGCGTCGGTCGTCGAGGCGATCCTGGTGCTGATGATCGTCAACGTCGGCATCAGCGAGCTCTACAACGTGCTCTACCCCCGGACGGGGCTCTAGCTATGACGGCGTCCCCCTATATCCCGGCGATCGCACGCCCTGTGCTGCGGGCTTACCGCATGGTGTCGGCACCGATTACCCGGCTGGGCCACATGCTGGTCTTTTTCGGCCGCGCCGCCGCCGGCGTCCCGACCGTGCTGCGGCACTACCGCAAGGAGTTCCTGCGGCTGCTCTCCGATATCGCATGGGGCAACGGCTCCATCGTGGTCGGCGGGGGCACCGCCGGGGTGGCCGTGGTGCTCGGCTTCACCGCCGGCGCGCTGGTGGCGATCGAAGGCTACAACTTCTTGAACCTGCTCGGCCTCGGCCCGGCCACCGGCATCATCTCCTCGCTGGTCAACACCCGGGAGCTGGCGCCGATCATGGCGTCGATGGCGTTCGCCATGCAGGCCGGCTGCCGGTTCACCGCGCAGCTCGGCGCGATGCGGATCGCCGAGGAGATCGACGCGCTGGATTCGATCGCGATCCGGCCGATCCCGTTCCTGGTCACCACCCGGTTGTTGGCCGCGACCCTCGCGGTGATCCCGCTGTACGTGGCGTGCCTGGCCATCACCTACCTGACCTGTCAGCTGGTCACCGGCATCATCAGCGGCGGCTCGATCGGTCCGTACCTGCACTACTTCACGATGATGTTGAGCGGCAAGGACATCGTCTATTCGGTGCTCAAGTGCGTGGTGTTCGTGTGGCTGGCCTCCACCGTGCAGTGCTACTACGGGTTCTACGCGTCCGGCGGACCGGAAGGCGTCGGTGTGGCCGCCGGCCGCGCCATGCGGGCCAGCATCACGATCGTGATCATGGTCAACATGCTGATGACGATGGCGTTGTGGAGCATCGACGCCGGCGCAAGGTTCGGCGGTTGAATGGGCAATTCCCTCGACACCGACGGGCGCGGCCCCTCCGAACCCCAGCTGCTGGGTGCCGGGATCGCCGTCCTGCTGGTGATCGCGCTGGCCACCGCGGGCCTACTGGCCAAGTCCACCGGCGCGCTCAACAGCTACGTGCGGGTGGTGGCCGACCTGATGAACGTGGGCGACGGGCTGCCCGCCCAGTCCGACGTCAAGTACCACGGTCTGCTGGTCGGCAGCGTCACCGACGTGATCCCGGCTGCCTACGGCAAACCCAACTACGTGCACATCAACCTCAAACCCGACCACGCCAAGGACATCCGGACTTCGGTGACCGCCCGGGTGGTGCCGTCGAACGTCTTCGCGGTGTCGTCGATTCAGCTGGTCGACGCCGGCGCCGGCGCCGGCTCCGCGATCCGCGACGGCACGCACATCGCCGAGAACGGTGAATTGTCGACGGTGATCTTCCAGACCACGGTCTCCAAACTGCGCGACATCCTGGCCGCCACCGGCCGCGGCCGCGAGGACCACAGCCTGGGCATCCTGGCTGCCGTCGGTGCGGCCACCGACAATCGGCGCGTCAAGCTGCTCAATGCCGGCGCACACATGTCCCGGCTGCTGGATCAGCTCAACGGCATCGTCGCCACCGAGCCCGGGCCCTCGACGGTCTCGGCGTTGCTCGACGCCACCCACGGTCTGCAGGCGACCGCCCCGGACCTGGTCGACGCACTGCACCAGGCGGTCGAGCCGATGCGGGCGTTCGCCCAAAAGCGCGCCGAGTTGGCCTCGCTGGTCGGCGGCGGCCAGCACACCGTGGGCGTCGCGCGCGAGGCGTTCGACAACCACATCGACCAGCTGATCCGGATCACCCACGACCTCACGCCGGTGGTGGGGGTGCTGGCCAACCACGCCGAAAAGTACGTCCCGATCTTCACCCGGGTCAACCGGCTGTCCGACAAGTTCTTCGACCAGCTCTACGATCCGCGGTTGATCACCGGGACCCTGCGCGCCAACCTGTCCTTCACCCCGCTGCACACCTACACCCGCGCGGACTGCCCGCAGTACGGCGAACTGAAGGGACCGAGCTGCTTCACCGCACCGATGATCTCGGTACGGCCCGAACTCCCCGAGACGATGCTGCCGCAGAACTACCACTTCCCGGCCGGCCTGGAACCACCGGCGGGTACCGAGATCGGCCCCGACGGGAACCTGCGTGCCGTCGGGCCGCCGCTGATCAACCCCGATCGCAGCCTGGCGGACACCAACCCGCCACTGCCCTGGTGGACCGGGCCCTTCCCGCGGGTCCCGGGCACCGCCGACCCGCTCGACCCCGCGCCGCCACCACCGCCGAGCCCTCCCATCCCGGCCCAACCGCACGCCCCGGAGTGGCAGCCGCCGGCACCGGTCGCACCCGCCGCCTACGGCGGCAACGTAGGTCCCGTCGGCAGTCAGGCCGAACGCGAACAGCTCGGGCTGATCACCGGGCTGGGCGCCGGCCGCGGGCAGCCGGCGTCGGTGGCCACCCAGCTGTTGCTCGGCCCCGTCGCGCGCGGAACCTCTGTGTCGTGGGCCCCGGCCGAAGGGGGAGCCCACAAGTGAGCTTCCGCAGACCCCTGATCGGCCTGTCCGTCTTCATGGTGGTGGCGATGGTGCTGACCTGGCTGGTCTACGCCACACTGCGCCGCGATGTGGCCGGCGCGACCACGCCGTATGCGGCGGTGTTCACCGACGTCTACGGACTGCGCGAGGGCGACGACGTCCGGATGGCCGGGGTGCGGGTGGGCCGGGTGGAGAAGGTCGAACTGGACGGGGAGCCGGCCGGCCCCCCGAAAGCAAAAGTCTCGTTCATCGTCCAAAGCGACCAGAAGCTGTACGGCAACACGGTCGCGTCGGTGACGTATCAGAACATCATCGGCCAGCGGTATCTCGGATTGTCGCTGGGTTCCCACGGCAGCACCGAACTGCTGCCCCGCGGGAGCGTGATCGGCGTCGAGCACACCGAACCGTCCTTCGACGTCGGCGCCCTGCTCAACGGCTTCAAACCACTGATGTCGCTGCTCAATCCCAAGCAGGCCGACGATCTGACCCGCGGTGTGCTGCAGTCGCTGCAGGGTGACCAGGCGTCGATCACCGCGCTGGTGGACCAGTCGTCGACGTTGACCGCGACACTGGCCGGGCGCGACGAGATGCTGGGTGGTCTCATCACCAGCCTGAACAGACTGACCGGCACCATCGCCGGACAAAACGACCAGCTCGACCATGCGCTGACCCAGGCCCGCATCGCGGTAGCAGACCTGGACTCGCGCCGCCCGGCGTTGCAGTCCTCGGTCGGGTCGCTGGCCCAGGTGACGCGGCAGCTCTCGCGGATCGCCGACGAGGTCTTCCCGTCCCTGGAGGAGATGATCAACCGCGAGCCCGGTTTCACCAAGCACATGGCCGGCATCGAACCGCAGCTGGCGTTCACCGGGGCCAACCTGCCGCTGCTGCTCAAGGGCCTGGGCCGGGCGTTCGGGGACGGCGCCTACGGCAACGCCTACCTCTGCGACCTGAACGTCGCCGGATTCTTCCCGGGCCTCAACGACATCACCACGATCATCGTCAACGCGGCGACCCCCGGCAATGCTCGCCCGATAACCCAGAAGAACCTGGCCTGGCACACGCCGAAGTGCAGGAACACCGTCGATGGGTAACGCGATGACGTCACGGCCCGGCACCTTCTTCCGCCAGCGGCGGGCGCGGCCGCTGGAGTCCTACAACACCACCTGGCTGGGGTTCGGGGCACTGGCCGTGGTGGCTGTCGTGGTGGCCGCGGCGCTGTTCGTCAAGGTGCTCGGCGTCGGCTATACCCGCTACACCGCGGAGTTCGCCCAAGCCGCCGCGCTGGCCCCCGGCAACCCGATCGTGGTCGCGGGCATCGAGGTGGGCCGGGTAGCGAGCATGCGGCTCGCCGGTGACCACGTCGAAGCCGGCCTGACCGTGCGCAACGACATCGGGCTGGGCAAGGACACCCGGGCGAAGATCCAGGTGATGACGATCCTCGGGTCGCGGTATCTGAAACTGGAGCCCGCCGGTTCCGGCGCACTGCCCGGCAAGCGGATCAACCTCGCCCACACCGAGGTCCCCTACTCGCTGGAGTCGCTGCTGGAGGACGCCACCACCACGTTCGACCAGGTCGATTCCGACCAGTTCGGGCAGTCCCTGGCCGTGCTCGGCCAACAACTGAGCGGACTTCCCCCCGGTGATTCCGCAAGCGATGGCCAATCTGCACTCGCTGGCCAAGCTCACCGCCGATCGGCGCGATCAGCTCGGCACCCTGCTCGCCAGCACCCAGCGGGTGGCCAACACGCTGCGCAACCAGCAGACGCACCTGGGAAACCTGGTTGATCAGGGCCAGGACTTCATCGGGGAACTGGTGGCACGGCAGAACACCTTCCACGCCATGCTGGCTGCGCTGACCAACCTCACCGGCAATCTGAACAACGTCGTGGTCACCGACCGGTCGATGCTCGACGAGATGCTGATCAACGTGCGGGCGCTGTCGGACATGCTCGGCCAGCACGACGACCTGTTGCGCAGCCTGATCCAGTCCGCGCCGCCACCATTGCGGGGTATCACCAACGCCACCGGCTACGGCCCCGGTATCGAGTTCTTCGCCGGCAACGGGATCGCGATCGACTCGTGGATGTGCGCCATCAGCGGCCGCGCCAAGCAGTTCGGCATGATCGAGTACTTCAAGGACTGCAAATGAGCGCGCCACCGACCGTCGCCGCCGACGATCCGATCGAGGAGCCGACAGACACCGTCGCGGTGCCGCGCCGTTCGGCGCCGACAGTCACCCCCACCGGCCGGCGCCGCGTCACGGCGCTGATCTCTGCGCTGATCGCCGGGGCACTGATCGTCTCCGCCGCGGCCGCCTACTACTTCAACCCGTTCGGCGGTCATATCACTGTCACCACCCAATTCGACAGCGCCGCAGGGCTTTACGAAGGCAATGTGGTCGCGGTGCTCGGGATGCCGGTGGGCAAGATCCGCAAGGTCACTCCGAAGGGCGAGTACGTCGAGGCCGAATTCACCGTCGACCGCGGCGTGAAGATCCCCGCCGACGTGCGCGCCGTGACCATCAACACCTCGATCCTGACCGCACGGCAGATCGAGCTGACCCCGGCGTATGCGGGCGGTCCGGTGCTGGCCGACCGCACCACCATCGGGCTGAACCGCACCCGGACGCCGGTCGCGTTCGATCGGGTGCTGGACATGCTCGACAAGGTCTCCAAATCGCTCGGCGGCGACGGCAAGGGCAACGGGCCGGTGGCCGACGTGATCAACGCCGGCGCCGACATCGCCGACGGCAACGGCGAGAGGATCAAATCAACGCTGAGCGAGTTGTCACGGGCCCTGCAACTCAGCTCCGACCGCGGCGAGACGACCGGCGATCAGCTGACCACGATCATCACCAACCTCAGCTCGCTGATGGACGCGGCGGCCCGCAACGACGCGAAGTTGCGTCAATTCGGCTCCACCACACGCCAGTTGAGTCAGATGCTCGCCAACGAGGATTTCGGGACCGGGCGCACCGGCCGCAAGATCAACGAGATCGTCACCCAGGCGACGTCGCTGCTGCAGGCCAACCGGGACAACCTCAAGCATGCCATTCTCAACGGCGACACCGCCGTGACCACCCTGGTGGACAAGCAGCGCGACCTGGCAGAACTCCTCAACCTGCTGCCGATGACAATGGAAAACCTCTATAACGCCGTCGACACCAACAACGGGGCGGTCCGGCTGCACGCCCTGGTGGACAAGATCCTCGTCGACAGCCAAAGCACCAAGGAGCTGTGCAACATGATGCACCTTCGACAGTTGGGTTGTGGCACAGGAACTCTGGCCGATTACGGCCCCGACTTCGGTCTGACGTATGTCCTCGACGGCCTCTCGATGATGGGGCAGTAGACGTGGCGGCGCGCAACAGGCGGACAGCCAAGGCCGCGATGGCGCTGCTGTGCAGCGCGACCATCGCGTCGTCGGCGGCCGGCTGCGGCACCAGCGGCCTGGACAGCCTGCCGCTGCCGGCTCCGGGTATCGGCAGCGGGGGCTATCTGATCACCGCGGTGTTCGCCAACGCGCTGAATTTGCCCGGGCACGCCAAGGTGAAGCTCTCCGGTGCCGACATCGGCCAGATGGAGTCGATGGTCGCGCGCAACTACACCGCGGTCACCACGTTGCGCATCATGGACGGCGTCCGGATCCCGGTGGGCAGCACCGCCGAGTTGCGGTCGGCGACCCCGCTCGGTGACGTGTTCGTGGCGATCAAGCCGCCGGTTCACCTCGACCCGTCGGCGCCGCTGCTCAAGGGCGGCGACGCCATCGGGCTGGAGTCCACCGCGTCAGCGGCCACCGTGGAATCGGTGTTGAGCTCGGCGGCGCTGCTGGTCAACGGTGGCGCGGTGCAGAACTTCACCAATCTCGTCAACGGCGCCGGGAAGGCGACCGGCGACCAGGGCAAGGCATTCGGAAAGCTGATCAACCAGTCCAACGAGCTACTGGCGAAACTCAACGCCCGCTCCGGCGAGATCGAGACGGCGCTGCGCGAAACCAGCCAACTGGCCGACCGGCTCGATGCCCGCAGCGCCGCGCTCACCGACGTCCTCGACGCGGCCGGTCCGGCGACCGACACACTGGTGGACAACACCAGCCAGCTCGCCGACCTGGTCGAGGAACTGGGCGCGACCAGCCGGCAGCTGACCCGGTTCCCGTCGATTGCCGGGACCGACGATTCCGGGCACAGCTTCATCAAGGACGCCAACCTGCTCGCCGGCGCGTGGAACGACGTGGCGACCGACCCCAACACCAGCCTGTACGCCCTGAACCGGCTGGTGGCGCCGTTCATCAAGATGACTTCCGGGTCGGGTGTTTCGGTGCACGCCAGCATCGACCGTCTGGTGTGGGGCTCGATGCCCGACGCCGGGTTCAAGGGCGACCCGGCGTTCCACGGCCCGAAGCGCTACGACTGGGCCAAGATGGCCGGCTCGATCAAGTACGCGCTGTGGCGCCTACAAGAACGCGTGGTGGGACGCGGTCCGGACTCCGACATGGGGCAGGCACCGTGGACGGCGGTCGGTCCGCCGATACCGCCGACCCCGGCCGAAGCCGAGTGGGGCCCCGTCGAGCCGGGCCCGCCGGGACCGGGGCCGCCGGGACCGGGACCGAGGCCATGATCGACGCATTCAGCCGGCGCCTGGTGGCCCTGGTCCGCGCCGGTTACCGGCGCAAGAACCTGCTGTCGGGGGTCGCGTTGGCGATGACCCTGGTGGTGGGGACCGCCTACCTGCTGGTGGGCGCACTGCGGGTGAACCCGACGCGCTCGACCTACCAGATCACCATCGCGCTGCCGGATTCCGGCGGGCTGCTCACCGACCAGGACGTGTCGGTTCGGGGGGTTCCGGTGGGCCGGATCGAATCGCTGCGGGTCAGCGGCACCGGTGTCGACGCGGTCGCCAACATCAAGTCGACGGTGAAGATTCCGGCCGCCAGCAAGGTGCGGGTGTCGGGTCTGTCGGCCGCCGGTGAGCAGTACATCGACTTCGAGCCCCCGTCCAGCGCCGGACCGTTCCTGTCCGGCGGCAGCGTCGTCTCGCAGGACCGTGTGACGACCCCGATCCCGATGTCGCAGTTGCTCGCCGACGCCGATGGCATGCTGGCACAGACCGACTCGCGCAAACTCGACCTGATCAAGAAGGAACTCAGCCTGTCCGACGAGGGCCCCCAGAAGCTCACCGACATCGTCGACGGCGGCACCTTCTTGTTGTCCACCCTGGACTCGGTGCTGCCGGAGACGGTGAGCCTGCTGAAGTCGAGCCGGGTGGTGCTCACCATGCTCAGCGACGTCAACAACGGCATGGCCGTGACCTCGGCGAACCTCGACAAGGTGTTCAAGGGAATCAGCCCGATGATGGGCGGCTACCGCCGATTCGTCGACCAGGCGCCCGGGATGCTTTCGGCGGTCGACGGACTCTTCGACGACAACTCCGACACCATGGTCGGGCTGCTGGCCAATCTGGCCACCACCGCGCAGCTGCTCTACATCCGGGTTCCGGCGCTCAACGCGCTGTTCCCCGATTACCGCCGGTCGACGGTGGAGGCGCTCGACTCGGCGATCCACGAGGATGGGATGTGGGCGACGGTGGACATCTACCCGCGCTACACCTGCGATTACGGCACGCCGCGGCGTCCGCCGTCGGCGGCGGACTACCCCGAGCCGTTCTTGTACGGCTATTGCCGTGACACCGACCAGTCGGTGTTGGTGCGCGGTGCCCACAACGCGCCGCGCCCGCCCGGGGACGACACCGCCGGCCCGCCGCCGGGCGCCGACCTGGCCGCGACCACCGACCCGACCCCCAAGGGGCGCTACACCGTTCCCACCGAGTACGGCGGGCCGCCGATGTTGATCGAGCCGCCAGAATGACACGCGAGGAGACGCCGCGGTGAGCACCGCTGACGAACCGGCCGCCGAAGACACCCCCGAGCAGACGGAAACCGCTGAGGGCAAACCGGAATCGACGGTCACCGAGAAACCGGCCGCCGCGCCGGAGATGGCCGGCCCGCCGCCGCCGAATCGTTGGGCGATCGCCGGCATCGCCGCCGTCTACCTGACGGTGTTCGGCTTGGTCGCGGGGCTGGGCTGGCAACTGTGGCAGCAACACCGGGTCGCCGCCGCCGGCGCGGCCGGGCAGCGCGCCGCCGTGGACTACGCCCAGGTGTTGACCAGCATCGACTCCAGCAAGGTCGACGACGACTTCGCCACGGTCCTCAACGGCGCGACCGGTGATTTCAAGGACACCTACACCAAGGCCAGCGTTGAGCTGCGCCAGCTGCTGATCGACAACAAGGCATCGGCGCGCGGCACGGTGGTGGACTCGGCGGTCCAGTCGGAGTCCACCGACAAGGTGGTGGTGCTGGTGATGGTCGATCAGACGGTCAGCAACACCGCGCGCCCCGACCCGCGGGTCGACCGCAGCCGGATGAAGATGACGATGCAGAAGGTCGACGGCCGATGGCTGGCCGGCAAAGTCGAATTGCCCTAGGAGGGAAGCTATGCGGGCGACCCGGCTACTGGCGGGCGTAGCGGCCGCGGCGTTGTTGGTGTCCACGGCACCGCACGCGGGCGCCTCGGCGCCGTCGTTCTGCAGCGGGCTGGGCGGCGCCTGGGACGGCCACTACTGCAGCACCGAGGTGCGCTCCGAGCGACAGGCGACCCGCTACATCCGGATGGCGGTGCCCGGGGACCTGATCGACCACCCGGTCGCCGGGCCGCCGATCCGTGACTACCTGTCGAAGTTGTTCGGCAACTGGCGCGCCAAGGGCGCCTCGATGGTCGCCGACAGCTGGGGCAACGAGAATTTCGAGATCTTCCAGCACGGTGACGCGCTGAGCGTGGTATTCCACGAGGACTACCACTCCGACGGGCCGTACATCAACAACGCCTACCGCACCTTCACCTTCGACATGGCCCGTGGACGGCAACTGCAGTTGGCCGACATCACCAAACCGGGGGTGGACCCGTTCGCGACGATCCCGCAGCTCGGCGAGCCCTACATCGTCGCGGCATTGGACCGGGCGTTCTGGGAGCACCGCCCCGGTGACTATCCGTTCGTCCCCGAACGATTCACCCCTGACAAGGTGTTCTCCGGGGGTTACCGGTCGTGGGCGTTGACGCCCGACGAGTTGATCCTGTACATGCCCGATTACCCGGTCAGCCACGACTCCCCGATCCAGTACAACCAGATGCAGTGGTACATGGACGGCGGCAACGTCCAAGCACACATCCCGCTGTCGGCGCTCAGTTCGATCCTGCGCCCGGAGTACGGCGGTTCAGCGAGCCTCGACGAAGGAGAGGGGACGCTGGGACCGCCGCAACAATAGAGCGGTTCAGCGAGCCTCGACGAAGGAGAGGGGACGCTGGGACCGCCGCAACAATAGAGCGGTTCAGCGAGCCTCGACGAAGGAGAGGGGACGCTGAGACCGCCGCAACAATAGCGCGGTTCAGCGAGCCTCGACCCGCCGGTGTCTCAGCCGTAGCGGAACACCAGCATGCTCACCGTGACCACCGCCGCGGCCAGCGCGATCACCGGCGCCACGACGACGCGGGCCAGTGTCGCTCCGACGACGGCGCCGCCGATCATCGTCAGCACCACCCCCAGCCGCAGCTTCTGGCGCTCTCCGCTGCCGCCGGCCAACCGGCTGTCCACCCCGAGGCCCACGATCGTCGACGTGAGGACGGTGGTGTAGAGCTCCTGGATGCCGAACTGGCGCGCGGTCGAGTTCTGCACGCCGAACGCCACCGCCAGGCCGGCGGTCAGGATCAGCCTGGTCGCGTCGGCGTATCGCAGCACGCCGGCGCCGGTCATCGCGGCCAGCACCAGCAACAGTGCCGCCTCGATGCTCAGCGCGGCGGTCACCCATGACCGCGGCCGGTGCCCCAGCCGTCGCACCAGCCGGCCGCCGAGCATCGCCCCGAGCAGGAACCCGCCGAACGCCAGCAACACCGCGGTCAGGTCGAATCCGGCCCCCGGGACGAACAGGAACCCCAGGAAGATCGCGTTGCCGGTCATGTTCGCGACGAAGACGCGCCCGAGCACCAGGACGCTGATCGCGTCGACCAGGCCGGTGGCGAAGGTCAGCAGCAGCAGGGCCAGCACGGTGCGCCGTTGCGACAACGGCGACGCGATCGGCATAGGGGTCAGCCCTGCAAGCGCGGAGTCAGGTCCAGTGAGGTGATGGTGGGCATCCTGGTGACCACCCAGCGGTTCTGCTCGCGCTTCATGTACAGCCGGTAGGCCAGGTACTTGATCGACGGCACGGCCCGGTTCAGTTCACTGGTGGCCGAGGTGTTGGTGTACACGATGACGGTGGCTTCCGGCCCCTGCAGCGATTCCACCGCGGCACCGACGATCTCGGTGGTGTCGGTGACCTTCGCCTGCTTGTTGCTCTCCGCGATCGCGGCGATGAACTTGCGGTACTGGGCCTCGAGGTCGCCGCTGAGGTAGACCGCGGCCCGATCCGGCAGCGTATCCATGTTCTCGGGCGTGTAGTTCCACAACGTGTGGATCGCCCTGGCGGCGGTCCGGGCGATGTCGAGCTTGGTGGCCACTTCGGCCCGATCGACGAGGTAGGGCTGGGCGGCACCGGCCGCGAATGCGGCCGACGCGACGAAGAGCGCAGCGGCCAGCGCACCGGCCAGCCGCAGGCTGATCCGCCGGCGGACGCGGGGTTTCGTTGCGGCGGCCCCGGTTTCGGGCTCGCCGTCACCATCGTCGCCGGCTTCGGGTTCGCCGTCACCATCGTCGCCGGCTTCGGGTTCGCCGTCACCGTCGTCGCCGGCTTCGGGCTCGTCGTCACCGTCGTCGCCGGCGGTGGTCTCGATGTCCTCGGTCAGAGCGTCGTCACCGTCGGAGGACGTCTCGGTCACAGCACCTGGTTCAGATTGCTGATCTTCCACTGGTCCCCTTCCTTCTGCGCCGTCAGCAGCCAGCGGGATGCTGCGCTGATGTCCTGCTTGCCGTCGGGCGATTTACCGCTGTTCTCGACGGCCACCAGCACGTTGACGCTGCCATCGTCGTTCCACCGCTCGACCCCGGCCCCGACCACCGTTCCGGTGGTCGGCTCGCTTCGCGCGACCGCGAGCAGGATCTGATTCGCCTTGTCCTGGCACTCCTTCTCGAATTCGCCGGTGGCATGAGCCATCACGTCTGCGACGTAGTCGTTGGCGTTGAACGGGTCCGGCGAGGAGAACATCGTCATGAAGGCCTCCACGTCGCCGAGGACCTCGACGTCCCGCATCGCCGCCCGATGGTTGGACACATGCGAGACGAACACCAACGTGCACACCGTGATCGCCGCGGCCGCCAGCAGCAGTGCGGCCGTGAGCACGGCGGCCAGCCCCCGGCCGGGCGGCACGTCCCGCTCGACGAACAGCGGCCGGTCATCGGCGCCGATCAGCCGCCGCGGGCTCATTTCTCTCCCTCGGCCGGCAGCGGCTTGCTGACGACGGTGAGGTCATCGACCCGCCAGTCCCCCGCCGCCTTGGCGAAAGTGACCCGCACGGTGGCGCTGATCAGGCGCTCCTTTCCGGCCGTACCGCGCTGCCCCTGTAGGAACAGCAGCATCGCCCCGCGGTGCGGAGTCGCGTTGAGCACCGCGGCGTCGGCGACGCGAAAGTAGTTGGGAACCGGTGCCCCGTTGCGGATCGCATCCTGTTGCGGCACCAACTGTTCGCGGTATTTCTCGGTCGCCAACGACTGTGCCCGGGCGAAATCGTCCTGCAGGGTCTGCGGGTCGTACGACAGCATGTCCGCGACGATCTTTGGTCCCTGCCGGGACAGTTCGCCTCGCGCCACCTCCGAGGAGTGTTCGCGCTGGAAGACCAGCAGGTAGCCGGCCACCGCGGCGATGACGCTGAGGACGGCGGCGGCCACGAACGCCGCGCCGGTCCTGGCCCGGACTCCCTCCGGCGGCCGGCGATTGGTGGCCTGGCGAACCTCGGTGCGGGCCAGGATATCCGCGAAGGTACGCCCGCGCTTGTCGCGCAGCGCCC
>NZ_QMEX01000043.1 GCF_003284925.1 Mycolicibacter senuensis | reverse complement strand
CGGGACGATCACCCGAGGACGCGACGGTGGTACCACCGGAGGTGGGTGTGGTGGGGCCGCCAGGCGCTGAGGGAGACACAGGAGGTGGACCAGCCGTCGGCGTGGGTGCGGCTGGTGCTGCAGCCCCGGCTGGGCGCAGGTCCGCCCCGTAGCCTGGCAGCGGACCCGACGGGGCTGCCGGGCCGGCGCTGATCGGCGCGGACGGCACCGATGTCGGCCCAGCGGTCATGGGAGGAGCCGCTGCCGGTGTCGGCGTCGTCACTCCCGTGGTCGAAGCTGTCGGAGCAACCTCTGGGCTGGAGGCCCCGAGACTTCCCAGATTGCCGAGCATCCCGCCCGCCATCGGTGTCACCGATGGTGAGGGGGGCACCTGCGGACCTGACGATTGACCGAATCCAGAGGAGCCAGGGCCCCCTTGCGCCCATGCCGGTGTGCCGCCCGGTCCTCCTGCGCCAGCCGGCCCCCCGGGTGTACCCGATGCAAATGCTTGGCTCAATCCGCCGCCCTGGAGGCCAGCGGGTCCAGAGGCGCCGCTTGCGCTGCCGCCACCTCCGAAGCCCGCCGCGGAGGCGGTCAGGGGTGATGTACCGCCAAGTCCGCCACCCGATCCGCCGGCGCCGGGTATACCTGCGCCGCCACCGCCGCCTCCCGAGAACCCACCGGTACCGCCCACGGAGCCCCCGCCTACCTGCTGGCCACCACCGCCCCAATTGGCGCCGGCCGCATTACCACCACCGTTGGCACCAGTACTACCGCCGCCCCCACCGCCGTTAGCCGCCGTACTACCGCCCCCGCCGTTGGCACCCGTACCAGCGGCACCGCTCCCGCCCCCATTCGCGGCGCCGCTACCTCCGCTGCCTCCACCGTTGGCCGCAGTCGTAGCGCCGCTACCCCCGGTACCGCCACCGTTGGCTCCAGTAGTACCGCCACTACCACCGCTCGAGCCGCCGTTGGTGCCGCCTGCCGTACCACCCGAGTTGGCGCCTCCTGCCCTGCCACCGCCGCCCGTGCTGCCGAAGTTGCCACCGGCCCCAGCGTTTCCACCCTTACCGGCAGCTGTGCCATCACTGCCGGAACCATTGGTCGTTGCGGGGCCGGTCGTACCGCCTGTGTTGCCAGTCCCCCCTGCGCCGTCGTCGCCGCCGGTTCCGTTCGTGGTTGCTGGCGTTCCCGCACCCGTTCCGCGTTGCCCGCCGGCGCCACCATCGCCGCCGTTACCTCGGCCGCCGTCGGTGGGTTGAGTGCCATTGGTACCGAGGCCGCCCTGGCCGCCGTCATAGCTCTGTGCCCTGGTGACCTCGTCCGGGGTCGGTTTTCGTGGGGGCGGGACATCGAGATTGGCGCCGTGACCTCGCATCCATTCGTCAGCATTGACGTGGCCCCCGGTTTCATCGAACATGCGCTGGGTGGCATCGACTATCGCACTGTTTGCGGTTATCGCTGCGGCGCCGGCTTGCCGATTCGCCTCAAATACCACGCCGCCAATTTTAGCGACCTTCACTTCGGGCGGTTCATTGCTCTTCTGAATTTTGTCAATTTCGTCATTGCCTGATTTCGCAATGCCTGTCAACGTCTCACGTAGGTGGCTGACCGCGGTGACAACGCTTTCATTGGCTTCCTTTTTGGAACGGCAATGGTGAGCGACGTCGAGCAACCGCTTCTTTCCAAGCCGCAAGCGGCTCAGCATGTCCTCCAAGGTGTTGCCACTGTTGTGTTCCCCCAACCACAGGGCGGCCTTATTAAGCTCGTTAGCCTCGCGCTGTTTAATATCCATGTGGCCAGACCAAAACGCAACTGCGTCGGTCGGTCCTGTGGGCGGCGCAGGCCACCACGCACCGATCAACATCTGCGTGAACGGTCTGGAGTCAGGGAGATCAGTCACCGCATAAATCCTTCATTGCGCGGTCCTTCGCATTCGTGTCGTCAACTGCCGCCTGCCACTGATCCGGCGTAGACATGCCATGTGTTCCCTTCGCCGCCATCGTCTGGTAGGAACGCGCTAGTGCGCGGGCAGCATCGCGATATTTGCTTTCGAGTGCTGGATCTGCCGCGGCCGTATCCAGGATTAACGCGCCATTAGTCATAGAGATCCGCGCGAGCGCAATATCGCCATCGGGCAAAGTCTCGATGCTCATCGCATGTGCTGCCAGAAGGTATTGATCGCACAACTGCGTCTTCGCCTCCGCCTTCTGCGCAGTCGTGTAGGTCGGAGTGGACCCCGACCCCGACCGGGTAAGCGCCACGATCAACGCCGCTGCGGCCAAGACTATGGCCACGGCGGCCAATGTCACTGTCAGCCAGTTGCGGGATCGGACTGGTGCGGGCGGTGCGGGCCAGGGCTGTGTCATGGTCACGTCACGGATGGTATCCCCGGGTGCCGATTCTTCGCTTACATCATCATTTCCCCAATGCGGCCACAGAGTCGGACTATGGGTCACCGCACTGCGACTGGCGTGGAAACCCGCAGTTGAGGCCAGCGACAAACTCGCTCATAGACCACCGCGCAAGCTGAATTGACGCCGAAGGGCCGTCCCGTCAGGGTTTTAACGTCCGATCTGAGAGGGGCTCGGGATGTTTGTCGATCCGGCGATGCTGCGATCCGGGGCGGTGGATATGCGTGGCGCCAGCGAACACGCCCACGCCGGGGCAGCCCGGCTGAACCAAACAACCGTGACGGCCGGCATTTTCGGGGCCATCGGCGCCGCGGACGTCCTCCACAACGCGATCTCCACAGCCCACACCGAACACATCACCACCCTCACAAACCACCGCCGGACCCTGGCCGGCCTCGGCGACAAAGCCCACCATGCCGCGCGCGAGTTCACAAGCATGGATCAGCGCAACGCGGCCCAGCTTCGTGCGGTGCGGTGCAACTCCAGCACATAAACCTGGCGCTGCTGATCGAAGCAGCCGGCGGCGACCCGTGGCAGATCAACAACACGCTGCAGTGCGGGAGACCAGCCGTCATCGACGAGTTGGCGCAGGCCTTCCATGACGCCGGCGCCTGCACCGCCGAATCCAGTGCCGCGTTCGCCCAAGCACGCCAACGGTTCCAGGCCGCCTGGAACCGGGAGAACGGCGAGCATCCCATCAACGATTCCGCCGAAGTGCAGCGCGCCACCACCACCTTGCATCTGCAACAAACCCAGCTCACTGCGATCGGCACCGACCTGGAAACCATCGCCGCCGCGCTGGCCCAGGCACAGAAATCAGCGGCCGCAAAGATCAACGCGCTCGAGATCCAGCTTCAAGACATCGACAACCGCATCGGCATGTACCAGCAGGCGCACCTCGACACCTCCGAGCTGGAGCAGGTGGCGATCGACGACACCGCCGGCATCCTGCATCAGATCGAAAAGCTCGGTGACAACTACGTCGCGGTCCTACAAGACGCCACCAGCAAACTGCTCTCCGATGGCTACGATCAGGCGCCACTGCACGGCGACGGCCAACCGACCCAGGACCACCAGCAGGCTGATCACACCGCCGATACGTACGGCACCACTCAGCGTGATTGCGACCAGGAGTTGGCGGACAGCCCCGGCGAGATGACGCCTGAGAAGGCGGCGGCCGCCGCGCGGCTGCGGGACTACGCCACCGCTACCGACCCGGCCGCCGATCCGCAGGCCCGGCGCCTGGCCGGCGAGCGCCTCGACGACTACCGAATGGCCAATTTCATCGGCCCGCTGCCGATGGACCCGGTCCTGGGTGGAGAGGCTCGAACCCGCGCCCAAACACGGCTGGAGCTGCAGAAGGATCTCGAACAGGGGATGGCCGACGGCCGAGCTTTCACCCCGGATCAGGCCACCCACCTACTCGACACCGCGGAACAGAATGCCCGAGTCATCGTGACCCGGCAGGCAATCGACGCCCTCGTCCGAAACGGCGGAATGTCGCACCAAGGCGCGACGCAACTCATCGGCGACATCGCGCGAGGCCGAGTTGGCCACATCCTGCGGAATGGCGGCGACGCCGCGGGGATCTCTGCCAGTGCCGGCAAGGCGGCCCTCAACGCGTTTGCCGACAAGGTTCCCACCGGAAAGCATTGGGCACCGGGGGTTGCTTACAGCGCGGAAGACATCGCCGCGATCACGAATCTGTCGAAGCGCATGGGCTTCGCCGGCAACGTGCTCGGGTCCGCCGTCGGAATCTACGACGTGTTCGTCGACCACAAGCCGTTCGTGGACACCGCGGCCACAAGCGCGGGGGGTTTCGGAGGCGGAATCGCAGGTGCAGAATTGGGAGCCTCCGTTGGTGCCCTCGCCGGGCCAGTGGGCGCTTTCGTTGGCGCACTGGCCTTCGGGGTTGTCGGTTCGGTGTCTGGAGAGAAGGTCATGGAAAACCTCCTCGAGCTGGCGAGGAATTGACGTGCGAGCGGTGCGACGTTTAGCGTTCAAATCGTGAACCCGGTCGCGGGCTTTGCCAGCATGGATCAGCTGGTTGCGTTCGTGGGCGCCCTTGTCTGCGCAATAATAGCCTTTATTCCGGACTCGTCTGACCGCGAAAATCTAAGCCGAAATAGACGGATCTTCTGGGGAGCCACTGGCACAGCAATGGTATTCGCATTCCTCGGCCTGCTGCCCGACTGGAGATATAGCCTCGAAGCAGCGTTCGCGGTCGGCGCTCTGTTCTTCCTCCTTGCGTTCCGGGATACGCCTTACATTAAGGTCCGCGGAAAAGTATACGCATGGTGGAGATCTGACCGCCTGGCGGAATCCGATGAGCAAAACGAGGAACCGGGCCACGATCCGATTCCCGACTCATACACTGGCTCGTCTACCGCCAATCAAACCTGGTGGATGACGATCGGAGCTTATGCGATATGCATGTTCGTGATCTACGACGACTTCGTCGCGCATAACATTCACTTTGCCGGAATTCCGGCGGCCATCATTTTTATATATGTGCCACTCTACTTTGGCTACTGGGATGCGAGTTGGGACTACCCGATAGCCCGCGGACAGCTAGCGCAATTAGCTACCTTGACTATCATGACGGCGGGAATCTTCGCAGCGCTCTATTTCCCGGGATTCCACGCCGGAAAGCGCTGGCCGCGACGTCCCAAGAGATCCATGGAGTACCGGATACATCCCCGCCACTGGAAGCAGGACAACGGTGATTCGCCCTAGATCTGCGCTTCCCGCCCCTCCCGGTACGGGTCCCGCAGCTTCCGCTTGTTTTCTAGTCGCCGCAAGCCCCCGCAGCGCCAGACTCAGATCAGCGACGCCAGCTGCTGGATCTGCTCGGTGCTGCGTCCGGTGACCACCATCATGGTGACTCCGGCGGCCTCCCAGACCGCGATTTGCTTACGGACGTAGTCGACGTCGCCGACGATCGCGGCGTCGTCCACCAGCTCGTCGGGGATGATCTCGCCGGCTTTGTCCTTTTGCCCGCTGCGGAACAATTTGGTCACGTCGTCGACGACCTCCGCGTAGCCCATCCGACGGTAGACCTCGGCGTGGAAATTGGTGTCCTCCGAGCCCATGCCACCCATGTAGAGCGCCAGGTAGGGCTTCATCGCCGCGAATGCCGCGGCGCGGTCGTCGGTGATGACGATGTTGGCGGTCGCGCAGATCTCGAAGTCCTCACGGGTGCGGCGCGCCCCGGGCCGCGCGAAACCCTCGTCGAGCCACTCGTTGTACATGTCGGCCAGTCGCGGCGCGTAGAAGATCGGCAGCCAGCCGTCGGCGATCTCGGCGGCCAACGCGACGTTCTTTGGCCCTTCCGCACCAAGCATCACCGGAATGTCGGCACGGCGCGGGTGGGTGATCGGCTTCAAAGCTTTACCCAGCCCGGTGGTGCCCTCACCGGACAACGGCAGCGGGTAATGCGGTCCGGCGCTGGTCACCGGGGCCTCACGGGCCCACACCTGGCGCAGGATGTCGATGTATTCGCGGGTGCGGGCCAGCGGCTTGCCGAATCGCTGGCCGTACCAGCCCTCCACCACCTGCGGGCCCGAGACACCAAGTCCGAGAATGTGCCGGCCGCCCGAGAGGTGGTCCAGCGTCAGCGCGGCCATCGCACACGCGGTCGGCGTGCGCGCCGACAGCTGCACCACCGAGGTGCCCAGCCGCAGCCGCGACGTCGAGGACCCCCACCACGCCAGCGGTGTGTAGGCATCCGAACCCCAGGCTTCGGCGGTGAAGACGGCGTCGAAACCGACATCCTCGGCCGCGGCCACCAATTCGGCGTGGTTGGTCGGCGGCTGCGCGCCCCAATATCCCAGTTGCAGTCCCAGCTTCATCGCCTGAATTCCTTCTCGTCTTCTTGCTCAGATTCCTAGAACCTGTTCTACTCGATGCCGTGACCGTCAGCGAACCCCGCTCCGCCCTGACAGAACCGTCGGAACCGCCGCTGTCCGCCCCATTGGGGTTGTCCTTCGACTACACCCGTTCGACGGGTCCGGTTCTGGGCCAATTCTTCACCGCTCTGCGTGAGCGCCGCATCGTCGGTGTCCGCGGCTCCGACGGGCGGGTGTACGTACCGCCCGCCGAGTACGACCCGGTCACATACGAACAGCTCACCGAGATCGTACCGGTGGCCAGTGTCGGCACCGTAGTGTCATGGTCCTGGCAGCCGGAGCCCCTGGAGGGCCAGCCGCTGGACACCCCGTTCGCCTGGGCGCTGATCAAGCTCGACGGCGCCGACGTGCCATTGCTGCACGCGGTGGCCGCCGAAAGCCCCAAGGCGATCAGCGCCGGGACCCGGGTGCACGTGCACTGGGCCGAGGAAACGGTCGGCGCGATCACCGACATCGCCTACTTCGCGATCGGCGAGGACCCCGAACCGGTCGAGCAAGGCTCCGACGAGCGGGACCCGGTGTCGATGGTGATCACCCCGATCGCGCTGGAGATCCAGCACAGCGCCTCGCACCCGGAGAGCGCCTACCTTCGTGCGCTCAAGGAGGGCAAGCTGCTGGGCGCGCGTACCGGCGCAGACGGAAAGGTCTACTTCCCCGCCCGAGAGGCCGACCCGGCCACCGGCCGACAGCTCACCGATTACGTCGAATTGCCGGACACCGGCACCATCACCACGTTCGCGATCATCAACATCCCGTTCCAGGGCCAGAAGATCAAACCGCCCTACGTGGCGGCCTACGTGCTGCTCGACGGCGCCGACATCCCGTTCCTGACACTGGTTTCCGACGTCGACGCCGCCGACGTGCGGATGGGCATGCGGGTGCAGGCGGTGTGGAAGCCCCGCGAGGAATGGACCTACGGCATGGAGAACATCGAGTACTTCCGGCCAACCGGGGAGCCGGACGCCGACTACGACACCTACAAGCACCACCTGTAAGGGGAACCCGCCAGATGAGCACTCGCGATGTCGCGGTGGTGGGCTTCGCCCACGCCCCGCACGTCCGCCGCACCGACGGCACCACCAACGGCGTCGAAATGCTGATGCCGTGCTTCGAGCAGCTTTACCGTGAACTGGGAATCGAACGCGCCGACATCGGATTCTGGTGTTCCGGTTCCTCGGATTACCTTGCCGGGCGGGCTTTCTCGTTCATCTCGGCGATCGACTCGATCGGCGCGGTGCCGCCGATCAATGAGTCGCATGTGGAGATGGACGGCGCGTGGGCGCTGTATGAGGCCTACATCAAGGTGCTGACCGGCGAGGTCGACACCGCGCTGGCCTACGGCTTCGGCAAGTCCTCGGCCGGCCAGCTGCGCCGGATTCTGGCGCTGCAGACCGATCCCTACACCGTCGCCCCGCTGTGGCCGGACTCGATCTCGATCGCCGGACTGCAGGCCCGGCTCGGCCTCGACGGCGGGCAGTGGACCCCAGAGCAGATGGCCCGGGTGGCGCTGGAGTCCTTCGCGGCAGCCGAACGGGTGGATTCGGTGGAGTCCTCCGACAGCCTCGACGAACTGCTGGCGCGTCCGTTCTTCGCCGACCCGCTGCGCCGGCACGACATCGCACCGATCACCGACGGCGCCGCCGCGATCGTCCTGGCCGCCGGCGACAAGGCGCGTGAACTGCGCGAAAACCCGGCCTGGATAACCGGTTTCGAGCACCGCATCGACTCCCCGGTGCTCGGCAGCCGCGATCTGACCCGCTCGCCGTCGACCACCGCATCGGCACGCGCGGCCAGCGGCGACGACATGCCCGCGGTGGAAGTCGCCGAGATCCACGCGCCGTTCACCCATCAGCACCTGATCCTGACCGAGGCGATGCGGTTGCCGTCGCGGGCGAAGGTCAATCCGTCGGGCGGTGCGCTGGCGGCCAATCCGATGTTCGTCGCCGGGTTGGAGCGGATCGGTTTCGCCGCCCAGCACATCTTCAACGGCTCGGCAGGCCGGGTGCTCGCACACGCCACCAGCGGGCCGGCGCTGCAGCAGAACCTGGTCGCGGTGATGGAGGGACGTAACTGATGGCCACCCAACTTGCCGCGGTGCTCGGTACCGGACAGACCAAGTACGTCTCCAAGCGTCACGACGTATCGATGAACGGGCTGGTGCGCGAGGCAATCGACCGCGCGCTGGCCGACTCCGGCTCGACGTTCGCCGACATCGACGCGGTGGTGGTCGGCAAGGCGCCGGACTTCTTCGAGGGCGTGATGATGCCGGAGCTGTTCATGGCAGATGCCGTGGGCGCCACCGGCAAGCCGCTGATCCGGGTGCACACCGCGGGCTCGGTGGGCGGATCGACGGCAATCGTCGCGGCCAGCCTGGTCAAGTCCGGCAAGTATCGCCGCGTGCTGGCGATGGCCTGGGAGAAGCAATCGGAGTCCAACGCCATGTGGGGGCTTTCCATCCCGGTGCCGTTCACCAAACCGGTCGGGGCCGGTGCGGGCGGGTACTTCGCGCCACACGTGCGCGCCTACATCCGCCGGTCCGACGCACCGCTGGACACCGGCGCCAAGGTGGTGGTCAAAGACCGGCTCAACGGGGCACGCAACCCGCTCGCGCACCTGCACCAGCCCGACATCACCGTCGAGAAGGTGATGTCGTCACAGATGCTGTGGGATCCCATCCGTTTCGATGAGACCTGCCCGTCCTCGGACGGCGCGTGCGCGATGGTGATCGGTGACGAGGCCACCGCCGACGCCCGGGTCGCCGCCGGCCATCCGGTGGCCTGGATTCATGCCACCGCGCTGCGCACCGAACCGCTGGCCTATGCCGGCCGTGACCAGGTCAACCCGCAGGCCGGTCGGGACGCCGCGGCCGCGCTGTGGCGCGACGCCGGCATCACCAGCCCGATCGACGAGATCGACGCCGCGGAGATCTACGTGCCGTTCTCCTGGTTCGAGCCGATGTGGCTGGAGAACCTGGGTTTCGCCGCGCCCGGTGAAGGCTGGAAGCTCACCCAGGCCGGCGAGACCGCGATCGATGGCAAGCTGCCGGTGAACCCGTCCGGCGGGGTGTTGTCGTCCAACCCGATCGGGGCGTCGGGAATGATCCGGTTCGCCGAGTCGGCGATCCAGGTGATGGGCAAGGCCGGTGATCACCAGGTGCCCAATGCCCGAAAGGCGCTGGGGCACGCCTATGGTGGCGGTTCGCAGTACTACTCGATGTGGGTGGTCGGCACCGACAAGCCAGACAAACCCGCCGGCTGATGAAGTACACCCTCATCCGTGCGCTGCTTGCGCCAACCGGAACTCCCTGAAACGTTTCGCCAACACCCATATCCATTCCGGCTTGCAGGAGTAGACCTATGGCCAACACCGAACACCCCGCCCACCTGGCAGGCCAACGCTCCCGCGATGCGGTGGCCGCACGCGACAAGGAGACCTGGCTGTCAGTCTTCGCCGACGACGCCATCGTCGAGGACCCGATCGGTCCCTCGCCGTTCGACCCCGAGGGCAAGGGCCACCGCGGCCGGGATGCGATCTCGGCGTTCTGGGACAAGGCGATCGCCCCGACCGACAAGATCGAGTTCAACTTCGTCGACAGCTTCGCCTGCGGAAATGAGGAGGCCAACGTCGGCTCGATCGTGACGACCATGGCGGGCCACCAGATCACCACCGACGGGGTGTTCACCTACCGGGTGAACGACGAGGGCAAGCTCATCGCGCTGCGCGCCTTCTGGGAGGTCGAGCGCGCGGCAAAGACCGCTCGCAAACTCTGATCTCGCTCGATTCATCGACTCCCGCTGGCAACAACGAAGGGCAAGACGCCTTCGGTCCCATCGTCAACAACTTCACCCGGTTCGAACTGCCTTCCGGCGGTGCGCCGGGCCCAACGGAGCTGTGGTGAAGCTCCGACCTGCCATTGACCAACTCGCTCAAAATTGATAATTTCCTGAAAAGAACAAGATAGCTTTTCGCTTTTCAGGGGGCAGTCATGGGCACGACCCGCACTGCGGTGGGACTCTTGGGAGCCGCAGTCGGCGTCGCGATCGGCTTCGCCGGCCACGCCACCGCCGATCCGATCGAGGACGCCTGGCCCTACGGAATCGGTTACGGCGGTATGGAGGCGCCCGGTTTCTGGGATCCCAGAGGGGGCGTGGACGGCGTCTTCACTGTCACCGACGGCTCCGGCGGGCCCGACTGGTACACGGCCCACATCGACAAACTCAACATCCCCCTGATCTACCACTACGAGCACATGGAGGTCCTCAGCGTGCTCGACGATTCGGCCGGTTATCCCAGCGTAGGGACGGTTTTCGACACAACCGAGCTGTTCCCGTTCAGCTTGCCCGGCTTCGGCATGATGAACATGTTCACCAGCACCGTCATCAACGACCCCGAGGCCGGGTTCGGCAGCCAATTCAGCTTCACACCGTTGTTCACCAACACCTTCTTGTTCACCGACGACGGCATGACGGACATCGTGAGCATCTTCCCCGGGCTGCGATTCGCCCTGTTTGAGATCCCGTTCACCGACGCTTCGGGCGGGGCCGACGCATCCGATATCGGCGACGTGTTCGCCCCGCTGCTGGCCGAACTCGCGGCCGCCGGGGCTTAGCTCGGGCTTAGTTCGGATCAAGCGGCTCAAGCCCGTCGCGGTAGCGCTGCGCGAGGTCCCGGTAGTACGGCGGGTTCGCGTTGATCCACATCTCTGCGCCGGTGCCCGCGACCGGGCCCTTGATGACGGCAGGCGAACCGGCCACCAGCATCCCGTCGGGGATCTTGGTACCGGCGAGCACCGTGGCGCCGGCGGCGATCAGACTGCGGCTGCCGATGACCGCCCCGTCGAGCACGGTGGCGTGGTTGCCGATCAGCGCCTCGGCTCCCACATGCGCGCCGTGAATCAGGCACATGTGCGCCACCGTCGCGCCGGGCCCGATGTCGACCGGTACCCCTGGCGGCACATGCAGCACCGAGCCGTCCTGCACGTTGGCGCCTTCGCGCACCACGATGGGAGCGTCGTCACCGCGCAGCACAGCGCCGAACCACACCGAGGCGCCGGCCTCAATGGTGACATCGCCGATCAGCGTGGCGGTCGGGGCGACGAAGGCGGTGGGGTCGATGCGCGGGGAACGTCCGTTGAAGGAGAAGAGCTGCATTGTTCAGGTATACCCCAGGGCCGAAAGACCCCTATCCAACTGGCTTTATTGCATAACCCGGCAGCAAAACTGTAACGTGTTCTAGTTAGAAGCAACGGGTTGGAGGCAACAGGTGAGCACTGACAGCGCCGAGGTCGGCGTCCGCGAAATCGACACCGGCACACTGCCGGATCGCTACGCCAGGGGCTGGCACTGCCTGGGGCCGGTCAAAGAGTTCCTGGACGGCAAGCCGCACTCGATCCACGCGTTCGGCGCCAAGCTGGTGGTCTTCGGCGATTCCCACGGTGACCTGCACGTACTCGACGCCTACTGCCGACACATGGGCGGCGACCTCAGTCGCGGCACCATCAAGGGCGACGAGGTGGCCTGCCCGTTCCACGACTGGCGCTGGGGCGGCGACGGCCGCTGCAAACTGGTCCCCTACTCCAAGCGGACCCCGCGGATGGCCCGGACTCGCTCCTTCCCGACCGACGTGCGCGGCGGCCTGCTGTTCATGTGGCACGACCCGGAGGGCAACCCGCCGCCGGACGAGGTGCGGATCCCGGAGATCCCGGAGTGGTCCAGCGGCGAGTGGACCGACTGGCGCTGGAACTCCATGGTGATCGACTCCAACTGCCGCGACATCATCGACAACGTCACCGACTTCGCGCACTTCTTCTACATCCACTACGGCCTGCCCACGTCGTTCAAGAACGTCTTCGAAGGCCACATCGCCTCGCAGTACCTGCACAACGTCGGACGCCCCGACGTCCCCGGCCTGGGCACCAGCTACGCCGGTGCGGAACTGGACTCCGAGGCGTCCTACTTCGGGCCGTCGTTCATGATCAACTGGCTGCACAACAGCTACAGCGGTTTCAAGTCCGAGTCGATTCTGATCAACTGCCACTACCCGATCAGCCATGACCAGTTCCGGCTGATGTGGGGCGTCATCGTGCAGAAGCCCAAGGGCTTGGACGACGAGACCACCGAGAAGCTCGCCGAGGTGATGACCGAGGGCGTCAGCAAGGGCTTCCTGCAAGACGTCGAGATCTGGACGCACAAGAGCCGCATCGAGAACCCGCTGCTGGTCGAGGAGGACGGCGCGGTCTACCAACTGCGGCGCTGGTACTCGCAGTTCTACGTCGACGTCGCCGATGTCACCCCGGAGATGACCGATCGCTTCGAGATCGAGATCGACGCGACGGTCGCCAACGAGAAGTGGAACGCTGAGGTCGCCGAGAACCTGCGGGAGCAGGCCGAGTCCGACAAGAGCACGGAGTCCACCGAAACCGTTAGCGCCGAGTAGCCGTCATGGGCCAGGAGGAACGCGGCGTCCCGGCAGTCGAAGACCTGGCGCGCTCCATGCTGGCGCTGTACGGCCCGCATGACGACCACCACGACGAGCCCGACACCGACGACTCCGGTCCTGACACCCGTTACTCGAGGCAGCCGTTGTTCCCGGTCGATCCGGCCCGGTATGAGGCAATACGTGCTGCGACGGAACGGGATTCGGAGCGCTATCTGCACTCCGGGCTGGTGCCGGTCGAGTGCCGGCACTGCCGGGCGAGCGTCGAGGTGAAGAAGCTGGGGCCGGGATACACCTCGGTGCAGTGGAGTTCGGAGTCGCTGGCGCAGTGTGCGTACTTCGCCGCCGAGCGCGAAGCCGGCCGTTCCAGTAGCCGCACGAAAGGCTGCCCGAACCTGGCGAAAAGCATCCGGCACGCGGTCGCCGAGGGCCACCTGGAGGAGACCTCCAGCGCGCCGCCGCCCGGTGACGGGATCGACTGACCGTCTCGCCGTTCGCGGGTGTGCGCAAACCCGGTGTTTTGGCCGGCGTGTCGGCCGGGGACGCGCACACTCGCGCAAGGGGTTCGGCTCACAGGCCGGCGAAACGCTCCCGGACCTGCTCGGTGGTCAGCCCGTAATCCTCCAGTGAGTACTCGTGTTTGGGCGCACGCGGTCCGGTCTGGCTGGCGGCGTAGTCGTCGGCCATCGCCTGACGTGCCTCATCCGACAACGGCAGGCCGAAGCGTTCGTAGATGCCCGCCGCGGTCGCCAGCGGATCGGCGACGAACTCGCGATAGTCGATATCGCAGAACTGGGCCTGGTCGTAGCGGGGGCGCTGGCTGTTGAACAGCTCCAGTCCGCGGGCCCAGGTCTCCATCTCGTCGATGCCGATCTGCGCGCCGACGAAGGTGTTCGACTGACCTTCGGTGGTGTGCTGGGCCAGCGAGCACATCGACGCCAGGATGGTCTCGACCGGCCGGTGGCACTGCACGATGAGCGCGTCCGGGTAGACAGCCATAATCGCGTCGAGGGCGAACAGGTGACTGGGATTCTTGAGCACCCACCGTTTACCCGGGTCGTTGAGCCCGATCAGCTGCAGGTTGCGGCGATGCCGCCGGTATGACGGGATCCAATCCTGCTCGGAGAGCCAGCGCGAATAGCTAGGCAGGTGCGCGAGCGTCTCATAGGACACCGAATGCAGCGACTGGCGCAGCAACTGCCAGCACTCCTCGAGACCGTCGGCGGTCATGAAGTGCAGCCCGGTGTAGTCCGGGTTCTCGTCGTGGTGCCGGGCGAACTGCGCCTGCATCTGCGCGAACACCGGGTTGTCTTCCCAGGTTTCACGCGGCGGGCGCGGCTGCGGGAATTCGGCCAGCCACATCTCCAAGCCCTGGTGCGCCGGGTCGGCGCCCAGCAGCCGGTGCAACGCGGTGGTGCCGGTGCGGGGCAGCCCGGTGACGAATATCGGCCGTTCGACGGCCACCTCGGCGTACTCGGGATGCTGCTTCCAACCTGCTTGGGCCAGCAGCCGGGCCACCAGCGCACCGCGCAGGAAGAACCGGTTCATCTTGCTGCCCAGCTCGGTGAGATCGGCCTCGGTGCGGTAGGACTCCAGCAGCACGCCGAGGGCTTCACGGTAGTTGTCATCGTCGGGACCGAAGTCGTCGAGGCCGACCATCTTGGTGGCCGAGGCATGCAGATCCTCGACGGTTCCGACATCGGTACGTGGCGTCATCAGTTGTGGTACTCCCCGCAGTTGACGTCGAGCACCTGGCCGGTGATCCCGCTGGCCAGGTCGCTGGCCAGGAACAGCACCGCCGAGGCCACCTCATCCTCGGTGGGCAGCCGCTTCAGGTCGGAGTTGGCGGCGGTGGCGGCGTAGATCTGCTCGACGGTGGTGCCGTACTTGCCGGCCTGGTGGGCGAAGTAGCCCTGCAGCGTGTCGCCCCAGATGTAGCCGGGCGCAACGGAGTTGACCCGGATGCCCTGCTCGCCCAGTTCGGATGCCAGTGACTGTGACATCGCCAGCAGTGCCGCCTTGGCCATCTTGTAGGCACCGTACTTGGGCTGGGAGTGCCGAATCACCATGGAGTTCAGGTTGACCACCGCGCCGTTGGCCTCGGCCAGCGCGGCAGTGAACCCCTGCGTCAGCCGCAGCGCACCGAGACCGCTGAGCTCGATGGCATCCCGGATGTGCTGAAAGCTGGTCTGCGCCAGCGGCTTCATCGACGGCACCCGGAAGGCGTTATTGATCAGCACGTCGATGTGGTCGTACTCGCCGGTGGCCGCCTCGACGAGGTTGGCTACCTGGTCGTCTTCGGTGATGTCGGCGGGTACCGCAAGTGCGCGCCGCCCGGCGGCGCGGACCTGCTGCGCGACCTCTTCGAGGCGGTCCGCGCTGCGGGCGGCCAGCACCAGGTCGGCGCCCTCGGCCGCGAATCGGTGCGCCAGCGTACTGCCGAGCCCCGGCCCGACCCCGCTGATCACCACGACTTTTCCGCTCAGCATTCCGGTCATCTTCACCCCAGCATTCTGTTGGCGATTTGCTGCTGCCGCAGCGCGATACGCGCCCGCCAGCCGTCTTCGGAGATCTTGTTGTGGTCGTAGAAGGGCAGTGCCGCCGGAATCGCGTCGACGTCAATGAGCTCGACCGTCGGCCCGTCGGCCTCGGTGAGCTGACGTGACACGCGCTGCCAGCGGAACTGCAGGAAGCCGCGGCGGTGACCAAGGGTCTCGACCCAGTTGGTGATGCCGGGGTTGGTGTCGGAGACCACGATCCGGATCTTGCCGTCCGGGTCTGCCTGCGCTTGAGTCGCATTCAGCGAAGTCTGGTGGTTGATGTAGTCCAGCGAGATGTACCACAGGCTGCCCAGCTGGAAACCCAGGTAGGGCGCATCCGACACCGGCAGGGTGATCAGCAGCGCCTCCTCCGGCCGCAACTCGTAGTGCCCCGCCGACGAGTACTGGGTGGCCAGCCCGCCGGGCGTGAGCCGCGGCGCCACCATGGTGTTGACCGGAAGATTGAGGTAGAACCACTGCGGGAATGCCAGCCAGGTCTTGATCCGATTGATCAGTTGCTTTCCCGCTGCCGCATAACGCTTCTCGATGAGTTTGGGAGTCAGGGGCGGCGGGGCGGTGCCCGCGGTGTCGGTCCGGGATATCGAGAGTGTGCCGCGCCGGGCGCTCCAGTCGTTGTAGACCTCGCGGATCACCAGTTGCGCCGGCGTCTTCGGACGGAACCGCCATTCGAAGCTGCCGTCGGCGGCCGAGATATCGAGTTCGCGGTCGTCGAACGCCGCCTCGCTGGCCGGGACGTTGTCGTCGGTGTACTCGCCGCCGAGCAGTTGGAAGCTCAGGTCGGTCGTGGTGCCCCGGACACCGCGCACCACATAGTCGTTGCCGGGACGCACCACGGTGCCGAAATACAACGTGTCGGGATTGTCCAGGCCCATCTTGGTGAAGGGTCCGGTGCCCGACAGCAGGAACGGGTGGTCGCGTTCAGAGTTGAACGCGGCATGCACGCACGCTTCGATCCCGCCGGCGAGGTACTGCAGACCTTCGAGCAGGTCGGCCTCGGACTCGATGTGGGGGGCGGCGGCGACCAGCTTCTCCGCCTCGGCGATCGCGGCCGTCAGTGGCTCGGAGTACATCGCGGCAGCACCTCACTGATCATCGGTTGGTTCAATAATGAACCGAGATGGTAGATATCTCGAACCGACTTTAGATGGTCGCGCTACCATGCGGCAATGGGTGTGCCCGTACAACCGTCTGGACGACCGGCGTCTGGGCAAGTGGCGCCCCGACAATCGGCGCGGTCGTCGCCACCGACCGAACGGGTGGTGGCGCTGCTGGACTTTCTGGCCCAGCACCCCGACCAGCGCTTCGGGCTCTCCGACCTCGCCCGCCGGACCGGCCTGTCCAAGCCCACCTGCCTGGGCATCGCCACCACACTGACCGAGGCCGGCTACCTGACGCGCGATGACCCGGACAAGACCTATCGGCTCGGTCCGGGGCTGATCTCGCTCGGCCGCGCCGCCCAGCAGTCGCTGCGGGCCGGCCCGGCGGCCCGTGAGCAACTGCGGCGCCTTTCGGTGGAGTTCGCCACGTCCGCCGCGCTGAGCGCGGTGCTCGACGACCGGATCACGGTTCTGGAGTTGGTCGCGGCGCCGAACGCACACCTGGGAGTTCAAGCCGGCCAGAGCTATCCGTTCGCCCCGCCGGTGGGGCTGATGTTCGTGCTCTGGGACGACGCCGCCCTGCAGGACTGGTTGGCCCGGCAGCCCACCATTCCGCTGCGCTCCGAGAGCGAACGGCTGCGGCGGGTCATCGCCGAATGCCGTTCCGACGGTTACCTGGTCGAGCGGCTGACCCCGGGTGGCCAGCGGCTCTACGCCATGATGGCGGGGCTGTCCAGCGACCTGCCCGACGAACTGCGCGCCCTGCTCGGCGAACTGGTCTCCGACATCGGCGAGCGGGTGTACCTGCGCAGCGAGGCCGGCGGCCGAGGCCGCCACGACATCAGCGTCATCTCGGCGCCGGTGTACGACCATCATCAACGTCAGGCGATGGTGGTTTCGCTGCACGCCCAGCGCGCGCTGACCGACACCGAGATCACCAGATGGGCGCGCGGGCTGCTCCGGACCGCCGACGCGCTCACCGGGCAACTCGGTGGGAGCAAGCCGACGTCGCTGTTGGGTTCGGCGCCATGAGCTTGCCGATGGCCGACCGGCTGGCCGTGTCGGGGCTTGTGCATCGCTACGCCGGCTACGTCGATGCGCGCCGATTCGACGAAGTGGCCGAATTGTTCACCGCCGACGCCGAACTGATCGTGCCGCAACCACCGGAGCACCTCGAGCCGCACGTGCGTCACACCGGCCATGCCGGCGTCCGGGAAGCGCTGTCCGCGCTCGGCGGCGTGACCCGGACCCAGCACGGCATCCTCGGCGAGATCTACACCGCCTCCGATATCGCCGCCGGCGACACGGCGACCGGACAGATCGCCGGGGTGGCGCATCACTGGATCGACAGCGACGGCAAGCTGACCGACCACGTCTGGTACCTGCGCTACAGCGACGTCTACCGCCGCGGCGAGCAGGGCTGGCGGATCGCGGTGCGCGCACTGTCGATCGACGCGATCGAGTCCCGGCCGGCCCGAAAGGTGCGAACGTGATGTCACCCCAGATCTCGTTGCAGCTGAAGACTTTCACCGATGATCCCAGCCATGACTGGGACGCCACGCTGGCGCTGGGCGCCGCGATGGACGCCGCCGGGGTGGATCGGGTCGTCGTCTCCGACCATGTGGTGTTCGGCGAGAACCCAGACGCCTACGCCGATCCCCGGCTGGGCGGGATCGCCGGTGGCCGACAACCGACCGGGCCCGACGGCCAATGGCTCGACCCGCTGATCGTGCTGACCGCGCTGGCGGCGACAACCACCCGGATCCGGCTCGGCACCGCGGTCCTGCTGGCGGCGCTGCGCCGACCGGCGGTGTTGGCCAAGCAGTTGGCCACCCTGGATGTACTCTCGGGCGGGCGGCTGGATCTGGGCGTCGGCGTCGGCTGGCAACGCGAGGAATACGAGGCCGCCGGGCTGAAATTCGAGCGCCGCGGGCGGCTACTGGATCACACCCTCGAGGTGTGCCAGGCCCTCTGGACCCAGCAGCGCAGCAGCTACGCCTCACCGGAGTTGTCATTCGACAACATTCATCAGATGCCCAAGCCCGTGCAGCCGGGCGGTGTTCCGATCTGGGTCAGCGGCACCGTCAACGACGCGGTGGCACGCCGGCTGGCCCGGTTCGGGACCGGCTGGATCCCGTGGGGTCCGGCGATACGGGACCCCGCCGGTGCCATCGCCGCGATGAAGAACCGCATCGCCGGCCTCGGCGGCGATCCCACCAGCCTGCAGGTGCTGGGCCACGCGAAGACCGTCAAACGCGCTGACGGTTCCCTCGATGCCGCGGCCACCGTGGCATCGGCGCCGGCGCTGGTGGCCGCCGGCGTCACCGACGTACGTGTCACCTGCTCACTGCCGCGCGACGCCGAGCGGGCCACCAAGCTGCTGAGCGAACTCGTCGAAGCGTTCCGCGCCGCCGCAACCTAGGAGACACCGATGGAAAAGGTCGTGATCATCGCCCGGACAGCCGATTTCAGTGAGGAATGGTGCCGCAAGCTGCGCGGGCCGGTAGCCGCGGAGCTGCTGGATTTGGGACTTCCGGGGCTGGCGGTCAACGTGCGCGACGAGCCGGTGCGCGACGCCATGATGACCCTGACAACACTGGATCCGCCGGTCGCCGCAGTCATCAGCCTGTGGACCGAGCAGTATTACGGCCCGCAGGCTCGGGCCGCCATCGCGCTGCTCGAATCCGAATCCGATTCGGCGGCAGCGTATCTGGTGACCGAATCGACGCCAATGCCGCCACCGGACACGGGCGACGGCACACGCACTCCGGGATTGGCCAACGTGGCCCTACTGCGCCGGCCCCCCGACCTGGATCACGGCAGCTGGCTGCACCGCTGGCACGTCGACCACACCCAGGTGGCGATCGATACCCAGGCGACCTTCGGTTACACCCAGAACGTCGTGGTCCGCGCGCTCACCGAGGATGCGCCGGCGATCGACGGCATCGTCGAGGAACTGTTCCCCGACGGCGCGGTGTCGGATCCATACGCGTTCTACGGCGCGGCCGATGAGGCCGATCTGGCCGACCGGCTCAACCGACTGCTGGCCAGTGTCAGTTCCTTCGGCGCGCACCAGAACATCGACACGGTGCCCACCAGCCGCTACCTGCTGCGGTCGCCGTTCACACGCATTGCTGCGACAACGTGATCAGCGCCTGCCGCACGTTCGGGTGCCGTTCCAGATAGGACAACGCCGGATTCGGAGCACCAGGGTCTTCCTGCCGGCCCTTCGCGTCCAGCTCGGCCCGGACATCCGGGTGCCGGTTCAGGTAGGCGTCGATGGATTCGCCGACGGTCTGCTCGCACGGTGCGGCGTTGGCGACCGGTGCGATCGTCACGACCGCACCGACGGCGATAGCCATAACTGCTCGGGTCACGTTCATGCTTTCGACGGTACCCGCGCCCGGTTCAGCTGACGCTGGCCAGCGCGAACGGCAGCACCTGCGGCGCACCGGCGGCGCGCAGCACCCGGGCGGCCATCGTCAGGGTCCACCCCGTGTCGGTCACGTCATCCACCAGCAACACGGGGCCGAGATCGGCCGGCAGATCGGTGGGCGGCTGCCAGGCACCCTGCAGGGCCGCGACCCGATAGGCCGAGTTCGCCGCGGTCACCGGCCGCCGGCCCGCCGCGTAGCGCAGCGTATCCAGCCGGGCCAGGCGGCCGAGCTGCGCCAGCCGGTCGGCCAGTGAGCCGATCAGCACCGGATGCGTGGCCGAATCCAGCCCGAGTACCGCGGTGGGTCGGGTCTGCCAGTCCCAGCCCGCCAGCACCGACACCGCCGCCCGCACCACGTCGTCGGGAACCTCGCGGTCCGGCTCGTCGAGCAGCCGCCGCAGCCGAGCACCCCAGCCCAGGTCGGTGAGCCGGCCGATCACCCGGCCCGGCGCCGGCCCGTCGCCGATCCGGCCGGACAGCTTGACACCGAGCTGGGCCAGTCCGGACGGCCATTGCCGGCGTGGGGTGAGCTCCACGCCGGGGCGCATCAGCCGCTCCCGGGTGGCTGCGGCGACGGTGGGATCCACCTCGGCGTCGAACCGCGGCCCGGCGCAGTTGTCGCACCGCCCGCAACGCTCGCCCTCCCGCAACTGCGGGTCGTTGAGCTGCGCGCGCAGAAAACTCATCCGGCAGCCATCGGTGCTCTGGTAGTCCAGCATCGCCTGCTGCTCGCCCCGGCGCAGCTCGTCGAGCTTGCGGTAGCGCGGTTCGTCGTAGGTCCACTCCGCACCGGTGCCCAGCCAGCCGCCCTTGACCCGGCGGACCGCGCCGTCGACGTCGAGAACCTTGAGCACCATCTCCAATCGCGACCGATTCAGGTCGACCCGGGCCTCCAGCGCCGGCGTCGACAGCGGCTGATCGAGCGACAGCTCGCCGATCACCTTGCGCACCAACGACTCCGCCGGGAACGCCAGCGAGGCGAAGTAGCGCCAGATGTCCTGGTCGGCAGCACCGGGCAGCAGGATGACCTCGGCGCTGGCGGTGGCACGCCCGGCCCGCCCCACCTGCTGGTAGTAGGCGATCGGCGACGACGGCGCGCCAAGGTGCACCACGAATCCGAGGTCCGGCTTGTCGAAACCCATACCCAACGCCGAAGTGGCGATCAGCGCCTTGACCCGGTTGGCCAGCAGGTCGGCCTCGAGTTGCTCCCGGTCGGCGGAGTCGGTCGAACCGGTATAGGCCGCCACCGCGAAGCCCTGGGCACGCAGATCGGCGGCCACGTCGTGCGCCTGGGCCACGGTGAGCGTGTAGACGATCCCAGAGCCTGGCAGCTCGTTCAGGTGTTCGCCGATCCAGGCGGCGCGCTGCGCCGGGCCGCCGGCGGCCACCACCGACAACCGCAGCGACTCCCGGTCCAGGCCGCCGCGCAGCACCAAGGTGTCGGCACCGCCCACCCCGAGTTGGCGCGCGACGTCGTCGACCACCCGATCGTTGGCGGTCGCCGTGGTCGCCAGCACCGGGACTCCCGCCGGGAGGTCGGCGATCAAGGTGCGGATGCGCCGATAGTCCGGCCGGAAATCGTGGCCCCAGTCCGAGACGCAGTGCGCCTCGTCGACCACCACCAGCCCGGCCCGGGCCGCCAGCGCGGGCAGCACCTCGTCGCGGAAGTCCGGGTTATTGAGCCGCTCCGGGCTGACCAGCAGCACGTCCAGCTCACCGGCTGCCACCCGGCGTTGCACGTCGGCCCACTCGGTGACATTCGAGGAGTTGATGGTGGCGGCATGCACCCCGGCCCGCTCGGCGGCGGCGACCTGATTGCGCATCAGGGCCAGCAGCGGCGAGACGATCACCGTCGGCCCGTGCCCGGCCGCACGCAACAGCTTCGCGGCGATGAAGTACACCGCCGATTTACCCCACCCGGTGCGCTGCACCACCAGCGCGCGCCGGCGCTGCACCACCAGCGCCTCGATCGCGGCCCACTGGTCGTCGCGCAGGAGCGCCTGCGGTCCGGCCAGCTGCTCCAGAATCGCCTGGGCTTGCGGCCGTGCTGTCATGTCGCGATTACTTCGCGGCCCGCTCCCGCTGGATCTCCAGCGCGATGTCGATTAGCTGGTCCTCCTGACCGCCGATCAGCTTGCGCTGGCCGGCCCGGTGCAGCAATTCGTGGGCGGGCACGCCGTAGCGCTCGCCCTGGCGCACCGCGTGCTTGAGGAAGCTGGAGTACACCCCGGAGTAGCCCATGATGAGCGCGTTGCGGTCCAGCACGCACTCGGCGGGCATGGCCGGGCGCACCACGTCCTCGGCGGCGTCGGCGATGTCGAAGAAGTCGATACCGGTCTTGATGCCGACCTTGTCGAACACCCCGATCAGCGCCTCGACCGGGGCGTTGCCCGCACCGGCGCCGAACCGGCGCACCGAGCCGTCGATCTGCTTGGCACCGGCGCGCACCGCCTCCAGGGAGTTGGCGACACCCAGACCGAGGTTCTCGTGGCCATGAAAACCAACCTGCGCGTCGCCACCGAGTTCGGCGACCAGCGCAGCCACCCGATCGCGCACGCCTTCGAGCACCAGCGCACCGGCGGAGTCCACCACGTAGACGCACTGACAGCCGGCGTCGGCCATGATCCGGGCCTGGGCGGCCAGCTTCTCCGGCGGGATCGTGTGGGCCATCATCAAGAACCCGACGGTCTCCAGACCCAGCTCGCGGGCCAGCCCGAAGTGCTGGATGGAGACGTCGGCCTCGGTGCAGTGGGTGGCGATCCGGCAGATCTGACCGCCGTTGCCCTGCGCCTCTTTCATGTCTTCCTTGGTGGCCACGCCGGGCAGCATCAGGAAGGCGATCTTGGCGTCTTTGGCGGTCTGCGCCGCGAGCCTGATCAGCTCCTGATCGGGGGTCTTGGAGAACCCGTAGTTGAAGCTGGATCCACCGAGGCCGTCGCCGTGGGTCACCTCGATAACCGGCACCCCGGCGGCGTCGATCGCGGCAACGATCGCCGCCACCTCCTCGGGGGTGAACTGGTGGCGCTTGTGGTGCGAACCGTCCCGCAGCGAGGTGTCGGTGATCCGCACGTCGAAGATGTGATCAGACATGGTTACGCCCCTCCGGCTTTCGCGGTCGCCAGCTCGCGGGCGATCTCCTCGCCGACCTTGGTCGCCGCGGCGGTCATGATGTCCAGGTTGCCCGCATACGGCGGCAGGTAATCACCGGCGCCCTCGACCTCGACGAAGGTGGTGACGACCGCGCGACCGCCGGAGTTCAGCGACGGCTCGTCGAACTGTGGCTCGTTGAGCAGCCGGTAGCCGGGCACGTAGGTCTGCACCTGCTCGACCACGCTGTGGATCGACTTGGTGATCGCGTCGCGGTCGACGTCCTCGGGAATCTGGCAGAAGATGGTGTCGCGCATGATCATCGGCGGGTCGGCCGGGTTCAAGATGATGATCGCCTTGCCCTGTTGCGCACCGCCGATGGTCTCCACTCCGCGCGAGGTGGTCTTGGTGAACTCATCGATGTTGGCCCGGGTGCCCGGCCCCGCCGAGACGCTCGCGACGCTGGCGACGATCTCGGCATAGGGCACCGCGCCGCCCTGCTCTTTGACCGCGCGGGTCACCGCGTAGACGATCGGAATGGTGGCCTGCCCGCCGCAGGTGATCATGTTGACGTTGGGCGCGTCGACGTGTTCGTGCAGGTTCGCCGGCGGGATCACCGCCGGGCCGACCGCGGCCGGGGTCAGGTCGATGGCCCGGATGCCGGCCGCCTCGTACCTGGGCGCGTACGCCTTGTGAACGTAGGCGCTGGTGGCCTCGAAGACGAAGTCCGGCAACTCATCTTGGGCCAGCAGCCAGTCCGCCCCCTCCGCCGAGGTCTCCAGACCGAGTTTGCGGGCGCGGGCCAGGCCCTCGGATTCGGGGTCGATACCGATCATCCAGCGCGGCTCGAGCCACTCCGAGCGCAGCAGTTTGTACAGCAGGTCGGTGCTGATGTTGCCCGACCCGACGATCGCGACTGAGGCTTTGGCAGCCATGAACGCTCCTCTATTCGAAAACCAGCCGGACCGAACCCAGCCCGGAGAAATCGGCGACGCAGTCATCGCCGGCGTGCACATCGATGGCCCGGGTCGCCGTACCCGGCAACACGATGTCGCCGGCCTTCAACCGCACCCCGAAGCTCTCCACCTTCCGAGCCAACCAGGCCACCGCGGTGACCGGGTTGCCCAGCACCGCGTCGCTGCGGCCCTTGGCGACCACCTCGCCGTTCTTGGTCAACGACGCATCAATGCCTTTGATGTCGATATCACCGGGCTTGACTCGCTGCTTGCCGAGGACGAAGCCGGCCGAGGAGGCATTGTCGGCGATGGTGTCGCAGAGCTTGATCTTCCAGTCGGTGATCCGGCTGTCGATCAGCTCGATCGCCGGGGCGAACGCCTCGGTGGCGGCCAGCACGTGCTCCTCGGTGCAGTCCGCGCCGGGCAGATCCGCGCCCAGGATGAAGGCCACCTCCACCTCGACCCGCGGGTAGAGGTAGTTCGACGCCTTGACCGGCGTGTCCTCGAACACCTGCATCTCGTTGAGCAGATGCCCGTAGTCCGGCTCATCGACACCCATCATCTGCTGCATCGCCTCGCTGGACAGGCCGACCTTGTGCCCGACGACCCGGGCACCCTCGGCGATCCGCTGCCGGATGTTGATCAACTGGATCTCGTAGGCGTCGACGACATCGATGTCGGGGTGCGCCGCCGTCAACGGGGAGATCGGGACCCGGCTGCGCTCCGCTTGCGCCAACTCGGCGGCGAGTTCGTCGCGGATCTGGGCGCTGAGCATCTTCGATGGTCCCCTCGGGTGCTGGTGGTGAACGGGTGAAACCACGCCAACAGCCAGTCTAGGTGGCGCTGGCGCTGGTGGCGGCCGCGGTTCCGGTAGCCGGGAAGGCCCGTGAACTAAGCCTTACCGGTGTAATCGACCGGCCAACGCTTGATCGCGTTCAGCCAGCCGGACTGCAGCCGGCTGGGAGCGTCCAGCGGCTTGAGGTCCGGGATGTGGTCGGCGATGGCGTTGAACATCAGGCCGATGGTCATCCGCGCCAGGTGGGTGCCGATGCAGTAGTGCGCTCCGGTGCCGCCGAAGCCGACGTGCGGGTTGGGGTCGCGCAGGATGTTGAACTGCTGCGGGTTGTCGAACACCTCGGGATCGAAGTTGGCGGCGCGGTAGAACATCACCACACGCTGACCTTCCTTGATCTGCGTTCCGTTGAGGTTGTAGTCACGAGTTGCGGTGCGCTGGAACGACGACACCGGGCTGGCCCAGCGCACGATCTCATCCGCGGCGGTCTCCGGGCGTTCCTTTTTGAACAGCTCCCATTGGTCGGGGTGGTCGACGAAGGCCATCATCCCCTGGGTGATCGAGTTGCGGGTCGTCTCGGACCCAGCCACCGCCAGCAGGATGATGAAGAAACCGAGCTCGTCGTCGTTGAGCTTCTCGCCGTCGATATCGGCCTCGATCAGCGTGGTGACGATATCGCTGCCGGGGTTCTGCCGCTTCATCTCGGCCAACTGCAGCCCGTAAGCGATGATCTCCATCGCTGAGGTCGCCGGGTCATACTTCTCGGTGTACTCCGGGTCGTCATAGCCGGTCATCTGGTTGGTCCAGTTGAACAGCTTGCCGCGGTCGGACTGCGGCACGCCCATCAGACCGGCGATCGCCTGCAGCGGCAGTTCGGAGGCCACCTCGACCACGAAGTCACCGGAGCCCTTGGCGAGGGCCTCCTTGGCGATCGCCTGCGCACGCTCCTGCAGCTCGTCATGCAGCGGCAGAATGTGGCGCGGGGTGAAGCCACGCGAGACGATCCGGCGCAACCGGGTATGCCGCGGCGCATCCTGGTTGAGCATGATCAACCGCTGCTGGTCGATCTGCTCCCGCTGAATGTCGTCGTTGAACCGCGGGATGGCGGTGTTGATCTCGCTGGAGAACACGTCGTCGAGCCGGGAGATCTCTTTGACGTCCGCGTGGCGGGTGACCGCCCAGTAGCCGCCGTCGTTGAAGCCGCCGACGCCGTCGGGCTGCTCGATCCACTTGATCGGCTCGTTTTCACGCAGCGCGGCCAACTCCGCATTCGGTATGCGCTCCGCCCAGATCTCCGGATCGGTCGGGTCGAAACCGGCGGGGATGCTGGAGGCAGAGCGGGCGGTGGGGCTGGCCACGGTGACAACTCCTTCATACGACGTGTAAAAAACACGATACTTACTCGCGCCAGTAAAACATGGTCTAGCCGCGAACGAAAGGCGAGCAGGCGACCAAACTGGAACGCGTTCTACCGGGCGGTCGACCGACCTGAACTGGCCGGTCCCGTCGGCCACCAGCAGGGAAGAGAACGGTCGTCCGGGCGACGGACCGGCGATACCACCGGCCAACTGGCGCGCGGGCGGGGCAATTCTATAACGTGTTCTACATGGCCGAACAGGAGTACGACGTCGTCGTGGTCGGAAGCGGCGGCGCCGGGATGGTCGCCGCTCTCACCGCGGCCCACCAGGGACTGTCAACGGTAGTCATCGAGAAAGCCGCCCATTACGGCGGATCGACCGCGCGCTCCGGCGGCGGCGTGTGGATCCCGAACAATGAGGTGCTCAAGCGCGCAGGCGTCAAAGACGACGCCGAGTCCGCCCGCACCTACCTGCACACGATCATCGGCGACGTGGTTCCGGCCGAGAAGATCGACACCTACCTGCAGCGCGGTCCCGAGATGCTGTCGTTCGTGCTGAAGAACTCGCCGCTGAAGATGTGCTGGGTTCCCGGCTACGCCGACTACTACCCCGAGCAGCCCGGCGGCAAGCCGACCGGCCGATCGATCGAGCCGAAGCCGTTCAACGCCCGCAAGCTCGGCGCCGACATGGCCGGCCTGGAACCGCCGTACGGCAAGGTGCCGCTGAACGTCGTTGTCATGCAGCAGGACTACGTCCGGCTCAACCAGCTCAAGCGCCACCCGCGCGGGGTGCTGCGCAGCCTGAAGGTGGGCGCCCGCACCATGTGGGCGCAGGCTACCGGAAAGAACCTGGTGGGCATGGGTCGCGCCCTGATCGCGCCGCTGCGCATCGCCCTGCGCGACGCCGGCGTCCCGGTCGAGCTCAACACCGCACTGACCGACCTCTACGTCTCCGACGGCGTGGTGCGCGGCGTCTATGTGCGCGACAGCAACGCTTCCGAAGAAAGCGAGCCGCGGTTGATCCGGGCACGACGCGGCGTCATTCTGGCCAGCGGCGGGTTCGAGCACAACGAGCAGATGCGGGTGAAGTATCAGCGCGCGCCGATCACCACCGAGTGGACCGTGGGCGCTAAGGCCAACACCGGCGAGGGCATCCTGGCCGGCGAGAAACTGGGTGCCGCGCTGGACATCATGGAGGACTCCTGGTGGGGCCCCACGGTGCCGCTGCCGAACGCACCGTGGTTCGCGCTCTCGGAGCGCAACTCCCCCGGGTCGATCATCGTCAACATGGCCGGCAAGCGGTTCATGAACGAGTCGATGCCCTATGTCGAAGCCTGCCACCATATGTACGGCGGCCAATACGGCCAGGGGCCGGGTCCCGGCGAGAACATTCCGGCCTGGCTGGTGTTCGACCAGCGCTACCGCAACAACTACATCTTTGCCGGATTGCAGCCCGGACAACGGATCCCGAAGAAGTGGCTGGAGTCGGGGGTGATCGTCTCGGCCGACACCCTGGAAGAGCTGGCGACGAAGACCGGCGTGCCGGCGGCGGCCTTGACCGCGACCGTCGAACGGTTCAACGAGTTCGCGCGCACCGGCGTCGACGAGGACTTCCACCGCGGCGAGAGCGCCTACGACCGCTACTACGGCGACCCGACCAACAAGCCGAACCCGAACCTGGGCCAGATCGCCCAAGGCCCGTTCTACGCCGCCAAGATGGTGCCCGGCGACCTGGGCACCAAGGGGGGGATCCGCACCGACGTGCGGGGCCGGGCGTTGCGCGACGACAACAGCGTCATCGAGGGGCTCTACGCGGCGGGCAACGTGAGCGCCCCGGTGATGGGCCACACCTACCCGGGCCCCGGTGGCACCATCGGACCCGCGATGACATTCGGTTACCTGGCCGCTCTCGACATCGCAGGAAAGGCTTAGACATGGCAATCGATCTCGATGCCGCTCTCGGTGCAGAGTTCGGCCGGGTTGAGTTCTCGTGGAGCGCAACCAATGTGCAGCTCTACAACCTGGGGCTGGGCGCTGGTTCGGACCCGATGGACCCGCGTGAGCTGAGCTACGTCGTCGACCGCACCCCGCAGGTGCTGCCGACGTTCGGCTGCGTCGCTGCGTCGTTCAACGACGTCGACCCGCCCAAGGTGAGCTGGCCGGGCGTCGAGATCGACCTGGCCAAGATCCTGCACGCGTCCGAGAAAGTCATCGTGCCGGCGCCACTGCCGCCGTCGGGCAGCGCACGGTCGGTCAGCCGGATCGTCGACATCTGGGACAAGGGCAAGGCCGCCGTCGTGGTGCTCGAGACGAGCGTTACCAGTACCGACGGCACCCCGCTGTGGACCCAGCAGCGGTCCATCTTCGCCCGTGGCGAGGGCGGCTTCGGCGGCGAGCGCGGACCGTCCACCGCTGCCGAACAGCCCGACCGCGCACCGGACTTCGAAATCGACATCCCGACGGCGCCGCAGCAGGCACTGCTCTACCGGCTCTGCGGGGATCGCAACCCGCTGCATTCTGACCCGGAGTTCGCGGCCGCGGCGGGTTTCGACCGGCCGATTCTGCACGGCCTGTGCACCTACGGCATGACCTGCAAGGCGGTGGTGGACACCGCACTGGACGGCGACGCCGGCGCGGTGCGTTCCTTCGGCGCCCGGTTCGCCGGCGTGGTCTTCCCGGGCGAGACACTGCGGGCCCACATCTGGAAAGCAGACGGCCGGTTGGCGGGCAACGTGGTCGCCCCGGGCCGCGACAACGCCGCCGTACTGGGCGACGTGGAACTGGTTCCGGCCTAGCAACGCCGTTCCGCGTCTTTCCCCCGCGCGATCCGCCGGAAACGACGCCTCCCGCACTAGCCTCACGGACCGCTCTGCCGCTCTTCGTGATCGTTATTGAAAACGATTGTCATCTTCGCTAGGGTCGATCGGAATCGCGAAACGCATCCACTCCGGTTGCGTCGTGGACCGACGAAATGAAGGCGACCCTGTGACGGCTCCGGTGTGGATGGCTTCGCCACCCGAGGTGCATTCAGCGGCGCTGAGCAGCGGGCCCGGACCCGGACCGCTGTTGTCGGCCGCCGGCGCATGGTCGTCGTTGAGCCTGGAGTACACCGCGATCGCCGACGCGCTGCGATCGCAGCTCGGGGCCGTTCAGGCAGCGGCGTGGCAGGGACCCACCGCTGACCGGTACGCCGCCGCACATCTGCCCTATCTGGCATGGTTGGCGGCGGCCAGCGCTGACAGCGCCGCGTTGGCGGCGCGGCATGAAACAGTGGCGACGGCCTATGTCAGTGCGTTGGCCGCCATGCCGACGTTGCCGGAGTTGGCGGCCAACCACGCGATCCACGGGGTTTTGGTGGCGACCAATTTCTTCGGGATCAACACCATCCCGATCGCACTCAACGAAGCCGACTACGCACGGATGTGGGTCCAAGCCGCCACCACCATGGCCACCTACGAAGCGGTCTCCGGCGCGGCGCTGGCCTCGGCCCCGCAGCCCGCGGCTGCGCCACCGATCCTGCTGCACGACGAGTCCGACCATGACCATGACCATGACCACGACCACGACCACGGGGGCGGCGGAATTCACGACGGCAGCCTGACTCCAGCAGACCCGGAGTGGTGGACGGACTTCTTCTCTGAGCTGGGCCACTACGGCGAAGTGCTGCTGAATGACCTGCTCACCAATCCGGGTGCCTTCATGACCGACCTGTCATGGATCGTGGCTGATCTGACCTTCCACGCCTCTCAGATCGCCTCGACGCTCAGTCAGTTCGCGCCGGCGTTGATCCAGCCGGCACTCGTCCTGGTCATCGGGAATCTGGGCTGGGCAGCAGGCTTGGCCGGCCTCGCCGGCGTGCAGCCAGCTGCGATCGTGGCCGTCGACGCAGAACCGATCACCGCGGCATTGCC
>NZ_QMEX01000042.1 GCF_003284925.1 Mycolicibacter senuensis | reverse complement strand
GTTGATGAGTCGCGTCATAGGTGACACTTGAGTCGCGTCATCGGTTACAGATTGCCCCGGCCTCGGCCGGGGTTTTTCTGTACTCCACACGTGTGGCTGCGCCGGAAGCGTCCCGGCCGTGCCGGTCGAGACCGCCGCCGAAGGGGCGCGGGTCCGATTCGCCGGTTACGACGCCGGCGTCACGCCATCACCCGAACCCTTGATCGAGGCCTTCGCCCGCGGCTCGGCGCGCACCGCCCGCTTGCCGCGCACGAACCCGGTCGCCGAGACCGACGCGGAGAACAGCGCCTCCTCGCCCTTGACGAACGGGTGGAACCCGACACCGGCGCCGCCGCGCTTCTTGACCGGGATATCGGCGGCTTCGGTCACTTTCCAGCCCTTCTCGGACCTCGACAGGATGGCTTCGCCGTTTCCGCAGCTGAGCGGCAGCGCGGCGATGACTTCATCGCCGTCGCCGGCGAGCTTGACCCCGGCCACGCCGTTGCCCGCCGCGCCCTGCGGGTTCACCGTGGCCGGGTCGATGCGCAGCACCTTTCCGAGGCGGGTCACCAAGGCCAGGTGGTGACCGTCAGCCAGCACACCCGAGCACAGCAGCCCGGTGATGTCCGGCGCGACGGGGATGTCGCGGATCTTGTACGGCAGCCCGGCGCCGGTGGTGAATTTGATCCGCCCGTCGGTCCACACCGCCCACCCCAGGCCGGCGGTGAGCAGTTCGCCGTGGCTGTCGGAGAACACGCCGCGCTCATCGAGGCGCCAGGCGGCGTTGACCTTCCGCTCGCGCGGCCCATCCTCGTCGACGCTGGGCGTCACGGGTGTGGCCTCGGGGTCCAGCACGGTGCGACGGTCGAACTCGGGGCCTTTGAACAGTTTCGCGGTCTCGACCAGCTCCCGGTCGATCACCTTGCGGCGGGCCTCGGGGTTGGCCACCAGCTCGGTCAGCTCGGCGAACTCGGCGTCCAACTTTTCGGCTTCGGCCCGCAGTTCGATGACGTCGAGCTTGGTCAGCCGGCGAAGCTGCAGCGCCAGGACGTAATCGGCCTGCTCGGCATCGATCTCGAACCGCTGCTGTAGCCCCTGGCGGGCCTCGTCGACGGTGTCGGACCCGCGGATCACCGCGACCGCGGCGTCGATGTCCAGGTGGATGACCATCAGACCGGCCACCAGGTGGCGGCGCGCGGCGACCTTCTCCAGCCGGTACTCGCTGCGGTGCAGCACCACTGAATCGCGCAGCGATAAGAACGCGCGGATCAGCTCGCGCACCGACCACCAGCGCGGCACCCGGTTCTCGTCGAGTGCCACCAGGCTGGCGGCGAACGTCGACTCCAGCGGGGTCAGGGCCAACAGTTGGTCGCGGATCTGTTCGGCACTGTGTCCGCGTTTGGCGGTGACCACGATCCGAAGCCCGTTGCGCCGGTCGGTCAGATCCGACATGTCGGAGACGCCGGACAGCTCCCCGGACTCGATCAACGACCGAATCCGTTCCTGCACAGTGTTACTCGCCACTCCGGGCGGCAACTCGGTGACGATCACGTCCTTGCCCTCGACCGAAACCGTGCCCCGCACCGTGAACGCGCCGCGGCCGGTGGTCAGGTATTCACGGAGACCGGCTGTGCCGACCACCGTGGCGCCGCACCCCCAGTCCGGCCCGGGGATGAGCTTGACCAGCCTGTCGTCGGTCATATTCGGCGTGGCCAGCAGCGCCCGGCAGGCGGCCATGATCTCGCGCGGGTTGTGGGCGGGGACCTTGGTCGCCCAGCCTTCGGCGATGCCGACAGCACCGTTGCAGAGCAGCACCGGCCACCGTGCCGGCAGCACCGTGGGTTCGGTCCACTCGCCGTCGAACGTGGACATCATCGGCACCGCGTGATCGTCGAGTTCGGCGGTCAGCGCTGCGCCCGGTGCCGACAGCCGCATCTCGGTGTAGCGGTCGGCGGCGGGGATGTCGCCCTGAATGCGCGGGAAGGCACCGTGGCCGTCAATGACTTTCACCCGCTGGAAGTCCGCCGCCAGCAGTGCCGCGGCCCCGTACATCGAGGCGCCACCGTGCGGGTGCAGGTTGCCGGTGACGGCCGAGCAGACCTTCGAGGACTTCTGCGGCTTATTGCCGGGCAGCAGTTTCGAATCGTGCATCTGATAGAGCAGCCGCCGCTGGCCGGGCTTGAGACCGTCGAACGCGGACGGGATGGCGCGGTCGCTGACACTGTAGAGCGCGAACGTCAGCTGGTAGTGGTTCCAGTAGTCATCGGCACTCTGGTCGAGTACCAGGTCGGGGTTCTGCTCGGGAATATCGAGGGTGGCGGTCACGGTGTCTCTCCTAGCGGTCCGCTACGTCAGGTCCAGCGCGGCGGTGTCGACCCGGGCGGCGACATCGGCCATCCAGCTGCGCCGGCCCTCGGGCGGTCCGCCGAACAGCGTGTGGTGCAGCCGGCTCTCACCGTCATCGAGGTGTACCCGAATGACGGTGCGCCGCTGTGGATCCAGCACGGTGTTCCAGAAGTCGTCGGCGTCCATCTCGCCGAGGCCCTTGTTGCGCTGCACTTCGATCCTGCGTTTCGAGGAGGCTTTGAGCTGTGCCACCGCGGCGTCGCGTTCGGACTCGTCCTGGCAGTAGATCCGCTGCGTGCCGTCCTTGACGACGAACAGCGGCGGCAGGGTGACGTAGACCATCCCGGCCTCGACGAGCGGGCGATAGAAGTCGAGGAACATCGAGATCAGGCTGGAGTTGATGTTCCCGCCGTCGGGGTCGGCGTCGGAGGCGAACAGGATCCGGTCGTAGCGGCACAGTTCCGGGTCACAGTGGTCGCGCACCCCGCAGCCCAGAATGCGTTCGATCGAATCGAACTCGTCCTTGGCCCGCGCCTTGCTCAAGGCGAAGCCGTAGACGTTGGGCGGCTTGCCCTTGAGCGGGAAGGCAGCCTGGAACGTGGCGTCGCGGGCTGCTTTGATCGTGCCGAGCGCCGAATCGCCTTCACACAGGAACAGCTCGGCACCCGATCCGCGGCCGGTTTCTTTGCTGGGCAGCAGTTTCGGTGGCAGCGACAGGTTGGTTCCCAGGCCTTTGGCCTTGGACGCCGCCCGGGATCGGGCCTTGGCGCCCTCGGCGCTGCGCCGGGCCCGGGCCGACTCCAGTGCCAGCTTCGTCCACAGCGTCACGGTGTCGGCGTTGGCGGGGTTGGCCGCCCAGATGGTGACGCTGCGCGCCACATCGGGGGCCATCGCCAGGTTCAGCGACCGCGACGACACCGCGGTCTTGGCTTGGGAGTCCCAGGCCACGTCCGGCGCGCGGGTGTCGACGGCCAGCGCCGTGACGGCGGCGAAATCCTGTGGCTCCGGGCCTTCTTCGCCCTTGGCCAGCCCCAGGTCGCGGATCCGGGAGGCGCGGTCGGCCAGCGCTTCGGTTAGCCCTTTGACCGCGGCGGTCAGGTGCGATCCGCCGCCGGGGGTGCGCACGGTATTGCAGAACGCGGCCACTGTCGCCGGCTCGGCCGGGCCCGCGGTCAACGACCAGCGGAACGGGGTCGGGCCCCGGCCGGTGGTGTACTCGCCGCGGCCCTCCACGACGGCGCGGACCTCGGGGCTGGGAGTGCCCGCGGCGGTGCACATCAGGTCCAGCAGGGTGTCGGTGCCCCAGGGGCCGCTGAACGGTGCGGTCAATGCCGGGGGAATCTCCTCGCCGGGCCAGCCTTCGTCGACGACGACCAGGTGCACACCGGGCGACATCCGAGACGAGGCGTGGGCCCGCAGCAGCACCTCGCCGATATCCACGGTCGAATCGGGCACCACGGCCGGGTCGAACAGGATGCGAACGGTGGTGCCGTGTGCGTTGGGCTTGCGGTTGGCAGTGCCGCGCAGTTTCTGGGTGTCGGCGCGGGTGAACGGGGCGTCCGGGTCGAAATCGTCGCCCTCGAACACCCCGGGGTAGCCGCGGCCGAAACTCTGCAGGTAGGTCTTGCCGGCTCGGCGCACCGTGACATCGGTACGTGCGGAGATGAAGACCGCTGCGGCGGCGCCGATTCCGTTCAGACCGGCGCCGGTGCTGGCAGCGTCGGCGTGGACCGAGAATTTGCCGCCGGCCCGCGCGGTGCCCAGGGTTTTGACGATGCCGTTCTTGCCGTTCACCGGGTCGGAGTCGATGGGCAGGCCCCGGCCGTCGTCGGCGACGCTGACCGACCCGTCGGCGTGCAAGGTGATCGTCACGCAGGAGCCGCCGTGGCTGGGATCAGCCACCTCTTCGATGGCGTTGTCCACCAGCTCCCGCATAGCGGTGTTGAGCACGTCCAGGCCGAGGTTGACCGCCGGTCGCAAGCGGGTGTGCTGGACATCGTCGAGCTCGGTGATGTCGGCCGCGGTGTAGCTCACTGCTCGTGTTCTCCATCAGTGCCGGGTGAGGTGCCGCAGGAATGGTAGACGGCGCAGCTGACATCTCAGTGGATTCCGGTCGGCGATTGCAGCAGGCGCTGACCGGCGCTGTGGCCGACCTGGCCGGCTCAGATACCGAGCACGGCTCGCGCCCGATCGATCTCGTCGGGGTCGGCGGTCGTCGGAATGAGCCGGAGTTCGTCGAGACCGGCGTCGCGCGCGCCGTTCACGGCGGCCAGCAGCCCGGCTACCTCGCAGTTCAGCGTCCGCGCGGCCGGGGCGCCTACCGGTTGTCCCGTCCAGCGGGCACCCCAGGCCGGCCCGGCCGGCCGCTGACCACGGCGTCCGTTAGACCGCTGAACCCCCGCCGTCGACGTACAGCGTCGATCCGGTCACATAACTGGCGCGCGGCGAGGCCAGAAACAACACCGCCTCGGCGATCTCGGCCGGGTGGGCGGTGCGCTGCAGCGGCAGGGCCGCCGCGACGTCATCGATGAACTCCCCCATTGCCGCGGTGCCCGGTGTTCGCGTGGGTCCGGGCGAAACACTGTTGACGCGGACACCGTTGGCGCCGAACTCCGCCGCCCAGGTGCGTGTCAGCGCTGCCAGCGCAGCTTTGGTGGCGCTGTAGACCGACGTGCCCGGGAATCCCTTGTCGGCGGCGGTGGAGGTGATGTTGATGATGCTGCCCCGACCGCGTTCGACCATGCCCCTTGCCACTTCCGCCACCAGGAAATAGCTGCCGCGCACATTCGTGTCGAACATCTGCTGAAACGAACCGAGGTCTTGCTCGAGTGTCGGCGCGACCGGGAACACCGCGGCGTTGTTGACCAAGATGTCGACTTCCCCGGCCTGCCCGACCAACCGCGTCACTGCGGCCAGATCGCTCAGATCGGCCTGTACGAAGGTCGCCTTGCCGCCGATCTCGGCGACCGCCTGCGCGCCGCGCTCGGCATCGCGACCCGAGATCACCACCGTGGCACCTTCGGCCGCCAGCAGACGTGCTGATTCGAGACCGATGCCGGCAGTGCCGCCGGTGACCACGGCGACCTGATCGAGTAGTTCCATGCATCGGTGCAACGCCCCGGCGAGGAGATTAATCCCGCGTCCCACGATCCGTATTAGTCGACCGCGCAGCTTCGGCTCGGTGACAGCTGCAGTGCGGGCAGCACGTAGCGCCGTAGATGTCGCCGCAGTGAGGCGGGGTCATCGGGATCGATGTGGCTGCCCGGCACGCTGCCCAGGCTGATCATCACCCGGGCGATCCACTCGCTGGCCTCGCCGATGTCGGTGTCGGGATGGATGTCCCCGGCCGCGGCGGCGGCCTCGACGAAGGGGTGCCAGAACGCCGCAAGGTCCGGGACCAGGCCGCGGACGCCCGCCCCGGCGCAGGCGGTGAACTCGTCGGGTTCGGAGGTACGCAGCCGCATCAACAGCGTGCCCGGGTCGTCGTAGGCCCGCCGGCCGATCTGCACCCCGGCCACCAGCTGGTCTTCGAAGCTGGACAGCGTCGACAGCTCGGCGCGGGTTCGCGCCCAGCTGGTCTCGACCAGCCGGATGATCGCCGTGCCCACCAGCGTCGGCTTGTCCGGAAAATTCCGGTACAGCCAGGCCCGCGACACCCCGGCGCGCTCGGCGACGTCGATCATCGTGGTGGCGCGGATGCCCTTGTCGGCCAGCAGCTGCTCGGTCGCGTCCAGCAGCCGGTCGGTTGTCGACGACGCGACTGCCGGCTTTGCGTTCACGGACCACCTCCTGGCCGGCAAGCCTAACAAGACGGTAGACAGATTCGAAGATCTGTGTACTATTGCGACTCATTGCGTAGACACTCCCGCCAAACCTGTCTACTCCCCCGACGCCGGAGGTTCACCCATGCCCGCACCCCGCACCGCGATCATCGGGGCCGGCATCAGCGGGCTGACGGCCGGAAAAATGTTGTCCGACTACGCGGTCGACTACACCTGCTTCGAATCCTCCGACCGGATCGGCGGCAACTGGGCCTTCGGCAACCCCAACGGGCACTCCAGCGCCTACCGGTCGCTGCACATCGACACCTCGAAACATCAGTTGTCCTTCAAGGACTTCCCGATGCCGGCCCACTACCCCGACTTCTTGCACCACACGTTGGTCAAGGAGTACCTGGAGGCCTACGTGGCCGCCTTCGAACTCAGACGCAACATCGAGTTCGAGACCGAGGTCGTCCACGCGCAGCGGCTGCCCGGCGGCGGCTGGGAGTTGCAGTTGGCCGGGGGTGCGCGCCGCCGCTTCGACCTGCTGGTGGTCGGCAACGGCCATCATTGGGACCCGCGCTACCCGGACTTTCCGGGTGAGTTCAGCGGCGAGACGCTGCACGCGCATCACTACATCGACCCGAAGACGCCGCTGGAGTTCAGCGGCAAGCGCATCCTGGTCGTCGGCCTGGGCAACAGCGCCGCCGACATCGCCGTCGAACTGTCGTCGAAGGCCCTGGACAACGAGCTGACGTTGTCGACGCGCTCCGGCGCCTGGATCGTGCCGAAGTACCTGGCCGGCAAGCCCGCCGACAAGTACTACCGGACCAGCCCGTATCTGCCGTTCTCCTGGCAACGCAAGTTTCTGCAGTGGACCCAGCCGCTGATCGCCGGGCAGCCCGAGGATGTCGGGCTGCCGACGCCCAACCACAAGTTCTTCGAGGCGCACCCCACCCAGTCGGTGGAACTGCCGCTGCGACTCGGCTCCGGTGACGTCATCCCCAAGCCCAATATCAGCCGATTCGACGGCGCCACCGTGCATTTCACCGACGGCACCAGCAGCGACTTCGACATCATCATCTACGCCACCGGCTACAACATCACATTCCCGTTCTTCGATCCGGAGTTCATCAGCGCACCGGACAACCGGATCGACCTGTACAAGCGGATGTTCTATCCCGGCATCGACGACCTGGTGTTCGCCGGCTTCGCCCAGCCCACCCCCACGCTGTTCCCGTTCGTCGAGGCGCAGGCCCGGCTGATCGGCGCCTATGCGGTCGGGCGCTACCGGCCGCCGTCGGTGGCCGAGATGCGCCGGGTGATCGACGCCGACATGCGCAAGTTCACCGGCCATATGCTCGACACCCCGCGCCACACCCAGCAGCTCGACTACTTCCTCTACGAGCACGACCTGCGCACCGCCGAGATCCCGCGCGGCGCAAGGCGGGCCGCCGAACTCGGTGCCCCCCGTTGGGCCGGGGTGACGGCGGGCGAGGAAGGGGTCTCGGCGTGAACCGGATCCGGTTCGACAGTGACGGCACCAGCTGCGTCGGGCAGTTTTTTCCCGCCGCCGGCGACGACGACAGCGCACCGGTCGTGGTCCTCGGGCACGGGTTCGGCGGCACCGTCGACTCCGGTCTGGTTCCCTTCGCGCAGCGGTTGAGTGCGGCCGGATTCGCCGCGCTAGCCTTCGACTACCGTTACTTCGGGGAGTCCGGTGGCCAACCACGGCAACGGATTTCGGTCAAGGAGCAGGTGGCCGACTTCCGCGCCGCGTGTCGGGCCGCGGCACGTCAACCCGGCGTCGATCCGCGGCGGGTCGTGGTGTGGGGCGTCTCGCTGGCCGGTGGCCATGTCTTCGAGGTGGCCGCCACCACGCCCGGTGTGGCCGCCGCCGTCGCGTTGACCCCGTTGGTCAGTGGACCGGCGGCCGCGGTGGCGGCGTTGCCGCACCACCGTCCGGCGACGCTGTTGCGCTCCACGGTGACCGGCTGGCGCAGTGCGCTGGCCCAGCGCCTGGGCCGCGAACCCGCGACGATCCCGCTGGTGGGCCGGCCCGGAGAGCTGGCCACGCTGACCGCCGACGGCTACTACGATGCCTACACCGCGATGGCGGGACCGACCTGGCGCAACGAGGTCGACGCGCAGGTCGGCCTCCAATTGGGCAGCTACCGGCCGGCAGCCAAACACGCCGCGGCGATCACCTGCCCGATGCTGGTGCAGATAGCCGACTTCGACCGGGGCACTCCCCCGCAGGCCGCGGCCAAGGCGGCGTTCACCGCACGCGCCGAAGTGCGCCACTACCCGTGCGACCACTTCGACGTCTTCTCCGGCGGCAACTGGTTCGATCACGTTGTCGAGCACCAGATCGCGTTCTTGACCCGGCACCTGACCGCGCCGACCGCTACCGTCACGGATTAGGAGGGCGGATGGCCGAGACGATGCAACAACTGCTTGCCGAACGCGCGGACGCCGACGGGCCGGCAGTGCTCTACCACGATGCCCATGGGCGGCAGACCCGCTGGAGCTGGCGGCAGTATCTGGATCGGGCGGCCCGCCATGGCGCCGCGGTACTCGCGCGCGCCGACACCGGCCGCCCGATGCACGTCGGCGCCCTATTGGGCAACACCCCCGCGATGCTCACCGCGATCGCCGGCGCCGGGCTCGGCGGCTACGTGCTCTGCGGTGTCAACGACACCCGGCGGGGATCGGCCCTGGCCGGTGACCTTCGCACCGCCGACGTGCAGATCCTGCTCGTCGACGCCGCGCACCGCGGCTTGTTGAACGGGGTGGACCTGACCGGCGTCACCGTCATCGACGTCGACGATCCGGCCTGGGAGCAACAGTGCGCCGGTGCCGGTGAACTGCAACCGCACCGGCAGGCCGAGCCGTTGGACCCGTTCATGCTGATCTTCACCTCCGGCACCAGCGGCGACCCGAAAGCCGTTCTGGTCAGCCACTTCATGGTGCTGGTCGCCGGGCAGCGCCTGACCGAACAGTTCGACCTGGGCGCCGACGACGTCGTCTACCTGTCGATGCCGCTGTTCCACTCGAACGCGATCGCCGCCGGCTTCGGGCCCGCGGTCGCTGCCGGGGCGGCGATGGCACCGGCGAAGTTCTCAGCGTCGCGGTTCCTGGCCGACATCCGCGGCTACGGCGCCACGTATATGAACTACGTCGGCAAGCCGTTCGCCTATCTGCTGGCCCATCCCGAACAGTCCGATGACGCCGACAACCCGCTGCGCGTCGCGTTCGGCAACGAGGCCTCCGAACGCGACATCGCCGAATTCGCCCGCCGGTTCGGCGCCCATGTGGTCGATGCGTTCGGGTCCACCGAGAACGCCGTCACCATCACCCGTGACGAAGGCACCCCGCCCGGGTCGGTGGGCCGCGGCTTTCCCGGCGTGGCCATCTACAAAAGCGATTCGGTGACCGAATGCCCGGCCGCGGTGTTCGACGAGCACGGTGCGCTGACCAACGCCGAGGAGGCGATCGGTGAGCTGGTCAACACCGCCGGTTCGGGGTTCTTCACCGGCTACTACAACAACGCCGAAGCCACCTCCGAGCGGCTGCGTGACGGCATCTACTGGTCGGGCGACTTGGCCTACAAGGATGCCGACGGCTGGATCTACCTGGCGGGGCGCACCGCCGACTGGATGCGGGTCGACGGCGAGAACCTGGCCGCCGCCCCGATCGAGCGCATCCTGATGCGCCACCCCAAGATCAACCAGGCTGCGGTGTACGCGGTGCCCGACGGCAACGTCGGCGACCAGGTGATGGCCGCACTGGTGCTGCGCGATGACACCGATTTGAACCGGGACGAATTCACCGAATTCCTCGCCGCCCAAGAGGACTTGTCGCCCAAGGCATGGCCGCGCTACGTCCGGATCATGGCGCAACTGCCCGCGACGGCCACCAATAAGGTCCTCAAACGCGTGCTGGTGGCCGAGGGCTGCGATGTCGGCGCGGACCCGTTGTGGGTGCGGCAGGAACGTGAAAACCACTACGGCACAACGGCGGGAGCACACCGATGACACAAGCTGTGGCGCTGATCGTCGGCGGTGCTTCCGGTATCGGGCTGGCCACCGCGCATGTGCTGGCCGGTCGCGGCGACCACGTGGTGATCGCCGATATCAACACCGAGGCGGCGCAGCAGCGGGCCGCCGAACTCGGCGCCGGGGCCAGCGCGGTGACCGCCGACGTGACCGATGAGGACAGCATCGCCGCGGCATTCGCGACCGCGGCACAGCGCGGACCGGTGCGCAGCGTGGTCAGCTGCGCCGGGCTGTCGGTGATCGGCGCCATCCCCGACATCGACCTGGCCGGCTGGCAGACCACCATCGACGTCTGCCTGACCGGCACCATGTTGGTGATCAAGCACGCGGCCCGCACTCTTGAGGACGGCGGCAGCATCGTTGCGGTGTCGTCGCTGAACGGCCGCCAGCCCGGGACCGCGATGGCCGCCTACTGCAGTGCCAAAGCCGGTGTGCTGATGCTGATCCAGGTGGCCGCCTTGGAGTTGGCCGCCCGCGGCATCCGGGTCAACGCCGTCTCCCCCGGCCTGGTCGACACGCCCCTGGTGGCCGGGCTGACCATGGTGCCCGGCCTCACCGACGAATACATCGAGAACACTCCGCTGGGCCGGGCCGGCACCCCGAACGACATCGCCGACGCCGTGGAGTTCTTGACCTCGCAGCGCGCCTCGTGGATCACCGGGTCCGCCTTCGACATCAACGGCGGCGCCCACATGATGCGCTACCCCGACCTGCTCGGCAAGATCCAAGCCCTACAAGAAGGATGACCAGATGCGCAGTGTCGTAATCGATGCCCCCGGATCGGTCCGTGTCGACACCTGCCCCGATCCCGGCCTGCCCGGCGCCGACGGTGCCGTGGTCGCGGTGACGGCGGCCGCGATCTGCGGCTCGGATATGCACATTTATGAGGGCGACTTCCCCGTCGTCGAACCGGTGGCCGTCGGACACGAGGCGATCGGCACCGTCGTCGAGGTCGGCCCCGAGGTGACCTCGGTCAAGGCCGGCGACCGGGTGATGGTGTCCTCGGTCGCCGGGTGCGGGCGTTGCGCCGGCTGCGCCACCCGCGACCCGATCCGATGCCACTCGGGCCCGCTGATCTTCGGGTCGGGCGCACTGGGCGGGGCCCAGTCGGAACTGCTCGCCGTGCCCGGCGCGGACTTTCAGCTCGCCCCCATCCCCGACGGGCTCTGTGATGAGGAAGCCCTGCTGCTCACCGACAACCTCGCCACCGGCTGGGCGGCCGCGTTGCGCGCCGACATCCCGGTGGGCGGCACCGTAGCCGTGATCGGACTGGGAGCGGTGGGCCTGTGTGCGGCACAAAGCGCGCTGTTTCTCGGCGCGGCAACGGTTCTCGGCATCGACCCGGTTCCGCAGCGGCGAGAGCGTGCGGCAGCGATGGGCGCGACACCCGCACCGCCGTCGGCGACGGTCGCGGCGATGGAACACACCGGCGGGCGCGGCGTCGACGCGGTGATCGACGCCGTCGGCTCGGACACCACGCTGGCCGACGCCCTGACCGCGGTGCGAGCCGGAGGCACGGTGTCGGTGGTCGGCGTGCATGACCTGCAGCCCTTTCCCTTCCCCGCGCTGGCCGCCCTGGTGCGCAGCATCACGCTGCGCATGACGACCGCGCCGGTACAGCAGACCTGGCCGCAACTGGTGCCGTTGCTGCAATCCGGCCGGCTGTCGGTGGCCGGCATCTTCACCACCGAGATGCCGTTGGACGCCGCGCCCGACGCCTACCGCGCGGTCGCCGCGCGATCCGGGGATGTGGTGAAAGTGCTGCTCACGCCGTAGCCGATCTACCGGTACCATAAGACTTGCTTGCGGCAATAGCTTCAGGAAGTGAACCCGGCAGCCTTCCGGACGGTGGGCGGGCCGGGTTTCGCGCATTCAGACCCTGACGACATCGATGACCGCCGGTCTAATTCGCTCCCTCCAAAGGCCACCGCGTGCCCAGCACCAAGCGATCGCGTCAGGAATGCTGAGGACGAGGTCGGCGCTGGCCCGGCGATGCGTGTAGGTCACGGTATGCTCGCGGCCGGCGGACCGAAGTACGTTGTAGAGGAACCTCTTATCCCAGCGAATGATGGAATCGTCTTGCTCGATGACGAGCAGGGCCTGCTGATTGGCCGGAAGGCCACGGACGATGCTCAGCAGGCATTCCGCGCGAGCATCTAGATCGTCCGAATAGCGCCTTCCGGCGTCGTAAACAACGGCAGCAACGTTCGACTGGCAGATCAGGTCGGCGATCTTCCTGCGACGGCGATCGCTTTCCTTTGCCATATGTATCCTGCTTTGTCCCGGCAGAACATAGTCGCCGCGGAGCATCTTGCGGATCGCGGCGGCGGCCTCCGGCGTGCAAAAGCTGGCAACGATGACATATCCGCGTTCTTTCGTTTCGTCGACGTGGATGTGAGTAGTGGTCATGCCCCCGGATGTCCTGCGGCCGGCTTAGCCACGGCCGGCCCGGCGGGACCGTAACCGCACCGGGGGCAGCGGCGGCGCGGGCAGTCGCTCCAGTCGGCCGCGGTAGCCGCTGACCGCACCGAACTGATCGTCGCCGTCCTGCCACCGCCGCCGGTACTCGGCCACTTCGTCGTGGCTACGGCCGATGAAGTTCCACCACAGCACCAGTTCTTCGCCGAACGGCACCCCGCCCAGCACCAGCACCCGGGCGGGGGAGTCGCCGGTGTTGGTCAGCGCCAATACCATGCGGCCCGGGCCTTGGTAGCCCAGCTCGCCGATCCCCAGCGCCGTCCCGTCCAGCCTGACCGCGCCCCGATCACAGAGCACGCCGTGCTCGAACGCCGGATCGACCTCCAGCGCAAGTTCGCTTCGCGGGTGCAGATCGACTTGGGCGCCCAGCAGCGGAGTGAAGGACGGAACGGGGGAGCGGTGACCGGCCAGTTCCCCGAGGAACAACAGCGCGGTGGCGCCGGGCAGCGCCGTCGGCTCGGGTGCGAAGTGGTGGAAGGCTCGGGCGGTGTGGCGGGCGGAGTCCGGCAGCGCCACCCACAGCTGCACGCCGTGCAGCATCGGCGCGGCGGCGGCGTCCACCGAGACCTCCGAGTGGCAGATTCCCGCGCCCGCGGTCATCAGGTTCAACTCGCCCGGGCGCACCAGGGCATGCGCGCCGCCGCTGTCGCGGTGCTCGATGCGGCCGCGAAATAGCCACGTCGCGGTCTGCAGTCCGGTGTGCGGATGTGGCGGGACGTCCATGCCCCCGTCGCGGCCGATGTCATGCGGCCCGTAGTGGTCGACGAAGCACCAGGCGCCGATCAGCGAGCGTGCCCGCTGCGGCAGCGTGCGACGAACCAGCATGGCGCGCGGCCCGCCCAGCGGCACCTCCCGCGGGTGTAGCATCTCGATACCGTCGGCTGGTGTTGCGGCACAGGCGAACTCAGCTGATGTGGTCTCCAGGTTGCTCAACCGCCCACCTCCGTGCCGTGCGCCGAGCCGCGCCGGTGACACTACCGGTCACGCCGCTGAAGGGGAACCGACCCGGTCGCTGGGCAGGTGAAAAACCGTCACGGCCACCGGCAGCTGCTGCCGCTCGTGGTTGGCCAGCAACACCTGGTTATCGGGTAGCTCGCGGGAATTGATGTTGCCGGCGGCGATCTCGCGCAGCACGGCGTGGGCTTGCGCGAGCTCGGCGCGTTTGCGGTACTGACCGCCGGGCAGCTTGACCCCGGCCCACACGCCGTACTCCTCGCCGCGCTCCACCGCCAGCGCGGCGCAGCGACGCTGCTGCGCCAGCGGGCAGCGGCGCAGGCATAGCAGCCGCGCCTCAGTGGCGGACTGCTCATAGGCCCGAGCCTTGGCGGCACCGTCGGTTCCGTCGGCGTCGGGGTAACCGAACCACAGTTCGGGGTTGGCGGAGCAGGGGGGTGCCATCGGGACCTCCTCTTGAAAGCGGATCAGATAACGTAGATGAAAACGTATACGAACGAATAGCGCGGACGCAAGAGAAGTGGATAAAAACATATATGTAAGTCGTGAAGGCCGAGGCTGTGTACTATCCGGTCATGGTCGGGGCGCAACGGTGAGCCGCGAGTCGGCGGGCGCGGCCATCAGGGCCCTGCGCGAGGCGCGAGACTGGTCGCTGGCGGAACTGGCCGCAGTCACCGGAGTAAGCATCATGGGCTTGAGCTACTTGGAGCGAGGCGCCCGCAAACCGCATAAAAGCACAGTTCAGAAGGTGGAGAACGGCCTCGGCCTCCCGCCGGGAACCTACTCCCGGCTGCTGGTCGCCGACGATCCCGACGCCGAGCTGGCGCAGTTGCTGGCCGTGCCGCGTACGCCGCCCGCGCGGCCGGCCGGGGCCGTCGTCGTCGACCGTCACAGCGATACCGAAGTCTTGGAGGGCTACGCCGAGGCGCAGCTCGAGGCGCTGCGTTCGGTGATCGCGCGGCTTCCCTCGGAAGCATCAGACGAATACGAGACATATATTCTTTCCGTGATCACGCAGTGCGTGACGGCGGAGATGCTGGCCGCCAACTCCTGGCGGGTGGCGGTCAACGCCGGCGCGGAGCACGCCGCCAACCTCATGGCGCATCTGCAGTCCCTGGAGGCGATTCGGAGCGACCTGCTGCAACGCATGCCCAGCAGCCTTCCCGCCCGGTTCGACGATGCATGCGCACGGTCGGCGCTGCCCGAGCCGGTGATCGCAGCGTTGCTCGGTGTCAGCGCGGAGGAGATGTGGGATATCCGCAACCGGGGAGTGATCCCGCCGGGCGCACTGGCCCGGGTCCGCGCATTCGCCGACGGCGCCGCGGCTAGGCCCGAGCGAGCCGACGAAGGAGACAACCGTGAGTGATGGTGATCTGGAACTGCTGAACCGCGCCCACCGGCTGTTCGCGGGACGCCCGCAGCCGGTATCACTGGACGCCCGGCTGGAACGCTATATCGCCTTGCTCGAACAAACCGCTGCCCTATCGACCGGCCCCGGGCACGGCCGTTACCGGCAGGCCGTGCTCGCCCAACGGGAGATGCTGTCGCGGAACGCCCGTACCGATGCCGCCGTCACCGCCGTACTCGCCGCCGCGGTTGCCGACCACGCCCGGGCGGGGCAGCAGACCAACGGCGTGGTCGCGGCTGCCCGCACCGACGCGGCCGTCGTCCCCGACACCCCACTGGCAGAGCGAGAGGCGATGCGCCGGCGAGCGGCGCGATTGCGGGCCCAGCGCGCCCACGTCATGACGGCCCGGCACCGCGCGCAGGCACATCGGCGGCGGCTGCGGCGATTGCGCTATCGCGGCGCACGCCGCCGGACAGCCGGTCTTGATCGGTTGCGGCTTCCCAACACTCGCGCCGGAGCGGCGGTCCGTGCCGCGTTGTCCAGGCTCGGTAAGCCCTACGTCTGGGGCGCCACCGGCCCGGACCGATTCGACTGTTCGGGGCTGACGCAGTGGGCCTACACCCAGGCCGGAGTGCCACTGTCTCGCACCACCTACACCCAGATCCACGACGGGATCCCGGTGCCGCGCTCCCAGGTCCGGCCCGGCGATCTGGTGTTCCCCAGCAGCGGCCACGTCCAGCTGGCGATCGGCAACAATATGGTGGTCGAGGCGCCACACGCCGGGGCAACGGTGCAGGTCAGCCCGCTGGGCGCCAACATCGCGATCCGGCGCCCGGTGCCATGACCGGGCTGTCCCCACCGGGCCGGCAGGTGAATTGTCGGCGCCGCGCGCCATCGGTACAGTCACCGGCCATGGAGCGGTCAGCGGACGAACGCCGGACCGGCGCAACGATGTTGGGCTGAAGGAATGGCGACCCGCGACGAGGTGCTGGATGCGATCCGACGTATCGAAAAGACCGGTGGTGGGGGCGAAGCGACCCGCGCCGCGCAGGCGGCGCTGACCCTTCCGCTGCCCCCGGACGGCTATGACCGGGTGCTGCACCGGCTGGCGCCGGCCGACGCGGAGCAGGGCCGCGCCGTGCAGGCCATGAGGACCGCTGAATCGGCGCTGGCGCAACAGTTGTCGGCGACGGCGGAATTCGACCGACAGATCATCGCCGCACTGCGGCACGCGCACAAGACCACCCTGGAGGGCCGTCGGCGCCTCGACAACGTGCAGACCGAGATCGTCGGCGCCGCACAACACTGGGATCTGAGCTCCGCGGCCGGCGCGCGGGAGTTCCAGCGATTCCTGATCATCAAACTCGGCGAGATCATCGGCGTCGTCGAAGAGGCCAACGACGACGACGCCTCCAAGCAGGAACTGACCGCCGCGTTGACCGCGCTGTATTCGGCACCCCCAGCGCAGCGCGAGGATCCCCCACCGGCCGAACGGCATCCGGAACCCGACGGCGGTCCGTCCCCGACACCCGCTGCTCCGAACCCTGCCCAGGCAGCCCCCAGCGTTGCCGAGGACGATTATCTCGATGCGCTGCCGGACGAGGAACCGGAGGACGATTACCGGATCTCCGCTCAGCGGCCGTCAGCGGCACCATCAATGCCGGCGTTCCCAGGTCTCGGGGGCGAGGGCCCCGGATTCGGTGCGATGCCTTCCGCCACGCCGGCCGGGCTGCCGTCGCCCGGAGCGCTGTCGGTGCCCGGCGATGGCGCCGAACCCGTCGACGACGACGGCCTTCCGGATATGGGGTCACCGGCCGACGACGACACCGACCCGGCCGGGGACGACCGCGACGCTGACCGCGATGACGCCGCAGCGAAACCCCCGCCCGACGGTCCCGTCACCGTGACACTGCCCGACGGTGCGACCACCACCGTCGCTGATCCCCGGTTGGCCGCCGCAATGCAGGCGGCCGCTGAGGGAACGCCCGTGGCAGAGGCGTTCCGCCGCCAGGGGATTGATATCCCGCCCCCCGGAACACCGGTGCTGTCACCGGTCGACCAGGCACAGCTGCGGCCCGGCGACATCGGGGTGCTCACCGACCGCCATGCCCTGTCGGTCGGGAACGGCAAAGCGCTGCTCGACGGGCAACTCCACCTCGCCGCCAACCTGCGCGGGCCGGGCTTCCTGGGCTGGCAGCATCCGCCGGTGCGCATCGCGGCGCCCACCACGGTCGGCGAACCGGCCCCCACCAGGCCCGCGATGTCGGTTCGGGGCCCGTGAGCTTGATAATCCGCGTTCCAACCGTCATCGTCGACTAGCCAGGGAGGTACCAGATGCCAGAGAACATCCACGTCGATCAGGGCGTTCTGACCAACGCCGCCGGGAACCACCGGGAAGCGTCGGACTACCTCGCCACCGTCCCGGCATCTCACGAGGGGATCCGGACCACCCTGAGTGCACTCGGGCCGATCTACGGCGACTTCCGTCAGGCGGCCGGTGCCTTGCTCGACGCCCGGAAGAGCTGTTACGACGACCAGTCGAACGAACATGGCGAGATGTCGGACAATCTGAACCGGGCCGTGACAACGTGGAACCAGCATGAAGACGACGCCGCCACGTCCTTCCGGCGTCTCACCGACGGGCGCTGATGACTGAGCCGAACCCCGCGTTCGACGCCACCCACCCCAGCGGTGATGTGCTGTTCCGGTCTTGCCGCGGCGGCTATCTGCACAGTGTGGCGCTCAGCGAGGCGGCCATGACAGCCGATGCCGACCGGCTGGCGGAGGCCATCGTCCTGGCCGCGGACGTGTCGTATCTCAAGGCGGCGTTGGAGATCCGCGGCGAGATCGTCATCACCGGCCACTCCCCGTCGGCGGCGGTGCCGACCACCGAGGATCTTCGGGTGGCCACCGAGCGGCTGCTGAACCACCGATTGCACGCCGGCCACCGGGCCGAGGGCGGCACCGGACGTTAAACCACCCAGCGGCCGGCCGCGTCGGTCCGCGGCGCGATGTCGGCTGGCGGATCAACGACCATGTCGCCGAAGAGATTTCGCGCTCGCTCGAGTAGCGCGAGAACTTCGCGAAGCTGCGCTGCACACCCAGTTGCGGGGGACCCGGCATCGGCCATGGTTTGCACGGTACCGACCTGCTGTGGGGCTGACAATTCACGACGCGACGAGGTTGTTGATGAGCGCCGCGCGGTGTTGCGCGGCGGTCCGATGCGCGCCGAATACCGGCAGGGTGGTTGGGCGGCAACGGTAGGCTTGCGCGGTGGCTATCTTCGGTCGGCGGTCGGCGCGCCAGCGCCTCCGGAACGCGGCTCGGGAAGCACTGGCGATCCCGGCCTTCAGCGCTCCGGTCGACTGTAGTGCTTGGGTGCTCGGCGGGCTGTGGCCGGCCGAATTGGCCACGATCACCCCGGAGACGGCCCCGCTCGCCGATTACCTGAGCGCGGACCTGCAGCGCATCGCGAATTCGGCGAACGAGAAACTGGCCGCGATCAGTCGGTCCGACCTTGTCGGGCAGGCACGACAGACCGCAGAGGCCAGGGTCATCAACGTAGCCCGGGCGTTCGCGGTCCTTCGGGTGGAGTCGACGGTCCGGCAACTCCACAAGGAAGCCCTGGAGTTCGGCACCGAGTACGTCAGCCTGACCGCGGCCCCGGTGGCCGTTGAGGCGCCCGAACGGATTCCGGCGAAGCCCGAGCCGCCCCGCTCCGCCGAGCCGCCCCGAGACATCGCTGAGCCGCCCCGCGAGATCGCTGAGCCGCCCCGCGAGATGGCGGGTAAGCGTGGCGGACGGGCACGCCATCGAATGCCAGAACCGGTCGTTGTGGAGGTGCCAACCGACCTGGCGCCGCCGCCACCGGCGCCGATACCGCCGCCGATCGACGTGACCCCGCCGCCCCCGGAAGTGCTGCCGCCCGCACCACCTCCACCGCCACCTTCGCCGTCGGTTCCCGAGTCCGCTCCGGTGTTCGACCTGGTCGAGCCGCTGGGCGTCGGCGGTGGCGAACAGGAATCGTCGAGCGACACCGGGTTCGCGCCGGAGCCGGAATCGGCTGTCCCGCTTGAATCTGTCGTCGCCTCGCCGGTTGAACCCGGCGGCGTCGTACCGCTGGCCGAGGCGCAGGACGCCGTGACCGCCGCCGTTCCCGCGGCCGCCGAACCGGCCACTGCGCCACCGTCTCCGGAACCCGTGCCCGCCGAACCCATTCCGGCGACACCCGCTCCGCCGGCAATCACCGAGTCCAGCGAGCAGCGGTTGCAGCGCCTGCTGGCCTTCGTCGCCCGCCAAGAACCCGGCCTGCGCTGGGCGATCGGCACCCTTGCCGACGGAAGAACGCTCCTGGTCACCGATGTCGCCGGCGGCTGGATCCCGTCCGGGATCGAGCTACCGGCCGGGGTGCACCTGCTGGAGCCGGGCCGCCGGAGCGGGACCGCCACCGCGATGCTGGGCGCTCCGGCGGAGTCGGCCTCCTATAGCCCCGGCGACCGACTGGGCTGGGCCAGCGACTTCGGTGCGACGGACGCTTCGGTACAGCCTCGCGAGTTGGAACCCATCGACGACCTCGGCTGGCAGCTCAGCGAGGCCACCCACTGGCGTGACGGGCTGCCGCGGATGGCCAACACCCTGGCCAAGGCCGGATCCGCCGGAACCGGCGTGCTCGACGCCGAAATAGACCTGCTCCGGGTTCATCTGGACACGCTGCGCTACCAGTTGCTGGCGCAGTACCCCGACACCGACCTCACGTTGGTGCTGAACTGCATGTTGTTGGCTGCCACCGAAGGCGTCGCGACCGGCGACACGGTAGCGGCCAACTACCACTACAGCTGGTTCCGGGCGCTCAGCGCGCCGGCGGCCGGCCAATGGGATCCGCAGGCCTAACGGGGATGATGAATTGACGCTGCTCACACCGGCTCGACATACTTAGCCAATGTCGGGGCCGGAAAGCCGCGCGGAACTCAGCGACAAGGACCTCGTTGAGTCCGTCCTGCGGGACCTGCGTGAGGCTGCCGAGAAATGGGAAGCTCTGGTCGCCGAGGCCGAGAACACCACCTACAGCGTCGATCTCGGAGACGTCCGCGCCGTCGCGAATTCGGACGGCCGACTGCTCGAGCTGACATTGCATCCGTGCGTGGTCAGCGACTACACCTACAGCGAACTGTCGGAGCGGCTCAACGTCGTCTTCACCGCGCTGCGCGAAGAGGCCGAGTCCGACTTCGAGGCCAGATACGGCAGCAGTCACCTCTGAGGCGACCTACCAGCTGATGGCGGCCATCTCGCGCTTGGTGTCGCACACTGCACGCACCGCGGCCTCGATGTCGACGGCGGTGATGGTCTTGAGGTCGTCGATCGTCACCGGGTGACCGGCGCGCTTCTGGGCAGCGACCCGGGTGTCGCGGGCCAATTCGGCTTCCTCGATCACGTTCCGCGCGAACCGGCCGTTGTGCATGATATTGATGCCATGCTCCCCGCGCGGACTGAAATAGTTTCTGATGGTAGTCGCCATCTCCAGGAAGCGTTGCCGCGCTTCAAGGTTCAGTACAGTGGCGCGGCTGGAGCCGTAGCGCTCACCGATCTCGACGATCTCTTCCGGCGAGTAGGACTCGAACCGGATCTTGCGGTTGAAACGGCTCGCCAGGCCGGGGTTGACGGTGAGGAATTCGTCGACCTGGTCCTCGTAGCCGGCGGCGAGAAAACAGAAGTCGAAGCGGTGTTTCTCCAGCGCGATCAGCAGCTGGTTGACGGCTTCCATGCCGATCATGTCGGGCGTCCCGTCCTGGTGGCGTTCCACCAATGAGTAGAACTCGTCCATGAACAGGATTCCGCCCAAGGCCTTTTCGATCAGCTCATTGGTTTTCGGACCGGAGGAACCGATGTGTTCACCGCAGAAGTCAGAACGCCGCACCTCGATGATCTCCGGATTACGGACGATGCCCATTCCCGCGTAGATCTTTCCCAGCGCCTCGGCGGTGGTGGTCTTACCGGTGCCGGGCGGACCGACCAGCAGCATGTGGTTGGTCTGTCCCTCGACCGGCAGGCCGTGCTCCAGCCGCATGGCCCGGATCTCGAGCTGATCCTCCAGGGCCTTGACCGCACGTTTCACTTCGGCCAGCCCGACCTGTCTCTCCAACTCGGCGCGGCCCTGCTCCAGCAACTCCGCGCGGCGGTCGGCCGCGTTGTACTCGTCGAGTTCGGCGCGGCTCTTCGCCGATCCGGCGTCCCAGCGGTCGGTGCGGCTGTCAATGATCTGTTCCTCGGTGACCACCAAACGCAGATTCGGTTCGGCCAGTGCAGCTTTCGCCGGCTCGGTCAGCACGCCGTTGATGGCCGCCTTGGACAACCACACCTGGGCCTTGTCCTCCTCGCCAAGCTGGCGGTGAACCATGCCACGCACGTAGGCCAGATCCGCGGCCAGCAGCGGGATCTCGCTCGGATTGATCGACGCGGTCAACACGCCGGCCTGAAACCGTTCCGAGGACCGGGCCTGCCCGGCGATGTCGACGCGGTCCAGCCAGTCCAGTGCCACCCGGCCCTGGCCCAGGTGCGCGGCCGCGTAGGCGGCGAGCGCACAGACCGAAGCGGTCACCGCGGGCATGACGATCGCCCGGTCGGGCAGCTCCTCGGCGGCGACGGTCAGCAGATCCGGCCACCGCTGAGTGACGAACATCAGGTAGGCACGTGCCAGTTGGTGCCACTGGTGGTTGATCCAGCTGTCCAACAGGCCCTTGTCGGCCAGCAGGGCGTCGGCGCGCTCGTACTCACCGGCCACCGTCAGCGCCGACGCCAACGCCAGCCCCACGTGAGAGGCGTCGGTGACCGTGATCGACAGGTAGGGGCCCAACGGGATCTGGGCCGCCAGCTGCCGGCCCAACCGGGTGGTCTCCTTGTGCAGCCAGTCGCTGTTGGCGTAGAGCCGCTTGAGTGTGTCGAGGGCGGTGTCGCCGCAGGCGATACGGCCCAGCCAGGCGTCGGCCATGGAGGGGTCGGCTTCGGTCGCCGCCTGGAATTCGGCCCTCGCCTCCGGGGAGCCGTACTGGCCGTCCATGCTCACCATGGCCCGGTCGAAGTGCCGACGGGCCGCCAGCAAGTCACTCAATGTCCGTCGTCCTCTGTCGCAGGTACGGGTTGTCCAGCTGCGTCTCGATCCGGCAGCGGCGTCATCGCGTGGACATCGGCGCCAGCGCCTCCGGGCTGCAGTACCGGTTCTCCGCCCGGAACAACTCCACGGTAGCCAGCCACGATTTTCCGCCGGCAGCGACCCGCACCGCGGTCCGGTCGATCTGGGAGATGCTCACCTCGACCGTGTCCGGTGGCGGCGGAGGCGTACCGGGCGGTGCCACGGTGATGACGGTGGCCGGCCGCGGCGAGGGGGCGATCGGGCCGTCGACCACGCTGACCGTCGAGCGCGGTGTGGGCCTCGACTCGCCGACAATCGAGACTTCCGGCATCCGGACGCTGGCCCAGCGGGCCTTGTCGCGGGTGTGCACACATACCCGCTCCCCGGCCCCGGCGGCACGGATGATGATCCGCTTCGCGATCAGGTCTTCGGCGGCGATGAACACCCGGCTCAGCTCACCGGAGTCGGTCAGCGGAACCATCAGCCGGTCGCCGTTGGCCAGCTTTCCGATCAGCACGCCCGATGGGCCGATCTCGACGGGCAGGGTCGCCGGCAGCGGCCCGGCCCGCAGCCCCCGCAGTCGCGGCCGGGGAGCGCACATGTTGGCCGCTACGGCTGCGGCCTGCTCCCCGTTGAGCCGTTGCAAGACCACCGCCGGCGGAGTGGGCGCGGGTTGGGGGGTCTGCAGCGTGACGGTGGCCGTGCACGTCCCGTCCGGGAACACGGTGATGTTCTGCACCACCTCGTCGACGGGCAGCGTCCACACCTGGGCCAGCAGTTGCGCGTTGATGGCGCGGGCCGGATAGGCGTAGGTGGTCACCCAGCCGCCCTCGGTTCGCAGCGTCTTCCAGCGTTCGGCGCCGGCCAGCAGCAGGGCGCCACCGAGTCGCCGGTCCAGTTCGACCAGATCGCTGGCAGTGGCGACCCGGGCGCGTAACCCTTCGCAGCGCAGCAAGCCCGCGATGCGCTGGGCGACGGCGACCGCGGTGGCGCCCAGCGTGGTGCGCCAGCGCAACGCGGCGGTGTTGTCGATGACGCGCAGCCGCAGCAGCAGCCAGGTCTCGCGTTGGCCGGCGTAGGGCGGAGTGCCGATCTCGGTGTCATAGACCCGGGGATAGTCGCCGGTGGTGGCGCGGCGCGCGCCGATGCTGATCACACTCATCGACTCCAGCACCAGCCCGAGTGCATGCCGCAGCATCGGCAGCAGGGCGCTGACGTCGATGACGTTGTCGGTCTCGACATTGACCGATCCGGTGGCGACGGTGGCCGCATGCGCCCTGCCCAGCAGGTGCACCGCCACCACGGCCACGCCGTCCTGAATCCGCACGCCGCCCCCGGCGCGGTTGTTGGCCACCGTGATCGGCTCGGCCCAGTTGGTTGCCTTGCGTCGCCGCAATCGCAGCAGCGCCCACGACCACGCCGGCTGGCCCCACCACGGCACCAGCACCAGCAGCACCGCGAGCGATAACGCCACGACGAGCCCGATCAGACCGCCCAACGCCCAGCCGGCCAGACCGACCAGCGCCACCGCCACCGCGGACAACAGCCGTCGGTTGCTGGCGGCGCTGAACCCGGTCAGCTGGACCGAACTCACTTGACCGACCTCCGGATTCGCGCGGTGATGCCGGCCACCAGCACCGCCGCGGCGATCGCGCCGAGGAAGCCGAGGGCGACGGTCCGAGCCCGATGGTCAGGCGGTGGTGGTGGCGCCGCCGGGGTGATGACGCGGGCCTGCGACCCGGGCGCCACCGGCTCGCCCGGGGGCACGTTGAACGTCAGCGCCGCGACCGGGTCGACCAACCCGTAACCCACTCGGTTGTCCACGCCGGCGGGCGGATTGTGCGCTGTCTGCACGATCCGGTTGATCACCTGGTGTGCGGTGAGCTGGGGATATTTCGCCCGAACCAGGGCTGCGACGCCACTGACGTAGGCCGCCGAGAAACTGGTTCCCCAAAACGGCATGTTCTTCTCGCCGACCCGGGCAGGGGGATAGGCGTTGACCGGCCCGCCGCCCTGCGGGGACAAGCCCATGACGTGGGTGGCCGGTGCGGCGACCCCCACCCAGGGACCGGACATGCTCTTGTCGATCGGTGCACCGGTGGCGTCCACCCCGCCGACGGACAAGACGTAGTCGGAGAACCACGACGGGCTCGAGATCACCTTGACCTGGTTCCAGTCCCGCGGGTCGTTGGGGTTGAGCGGGTCATACATCGGGTTGTTGGCGCAGCCGGCCTCGCCGACGTTGCCGGCGGCCGTGACGATCACCGCGTCCTTGACGGTCGATGCGTACCACAGCGCCGCCCCCAGCGCCCGCTGATCGAGCGCGGCCGCCACCTGAACGCACGAGGTCACCGAGATGTTGATCACCTTGGCGCCCATGTCGGCGGCGTGGACGACGGCGCGGGCCAGCGTGGCCAGCGTGCCGGCTTTGATCCGCTCGTCGTCGAAGCCGAACCGTTGCGGGTTGACCGGCTCGAAGGCCCGGGACGACTGGCGGATCGAGATGATCGTGGCGTGCGGGGCTACGCCGACGACGCCGTCCGGGGCGCCCGGCGGGGGCGGCGGGACGGCCGGTTCGTCCTCGGACTGTGGATCCGGGGGGCCAGACGCCGGTGCCATACCGCCCTCTTCCGGCGGGGGTGGCGGCGGGGGCGGCGGGGGCGGCGCGGGCTGGGTGATCGTCACCGGTGCCGGTGGCGGGGGAGGAGCTGGCGGCCCGGGAATGTCAGCGGGCGGCGGTGGTGCACCGAAGCTGGGCGGCGGGCCGGCCGGTAGCGGGAAGGCGGGAACTTCCGGCATCGGGCGGGGCATCGGCAGCACGCCGAGCGGGGCCGCGGCGATGATCGACGCGGCGATCGTGCCGTGAGCGTCGCAGTCCTGCAGCCCGCCCAGACCCTCGGCTCCGCCCATGATGTAGTCGCCGCCGGCGATCGCCGGCAGCCGGGGATTCGGCGTAACCCCGGTGTCGATGACCGCCACCGGAACCCCGTTGCCGGTGGAGTACTGCCAGGCGGCGGCGATGCCGAGCATGTCGAACCCGGGTGCGAGTTGCGCCACGTCGGGATTGCTGACCGTGATCGGGACACTGCAGGAGTTCGACCGGCGCATCGGCTGATCCGGACCGGGCGGCCCGTCGGCCGGTGCCAACCCGGGGTCCACCGACGGCGGTTCGATCGCCCGGGCCATCGGCGGGATGTCCGCCAGGCCCGCCAGCAGCACCACGCCCGCCAGCGCGACGGCCCGGGTGCGCAGCCGCCTCAGTTGCGCACCCACACGAACAGTCCTCCCAGCCAGGCGCCGAGCACCCCCACCACGATGAATGCCAGCACCTCCAGCCATTCGACGGCCAGCCGGATCCAGGGAACGAACTTCGTCGCCGGGACCAGCAGCCCGGCGGCCAGGCCGAGTCCGGCGAAGACCGCCACCGCCGCGGCCGGCCAGAGGAAGCCGCCGGCGGTGTAGCCGGGCGCGGCCAAGGCGTACTTGGTGATCCCGACCAACACCGCGGCGCACGCACCGCCGACCAGGGCGATCGCCTGCACCCGGCCGGCGAACCCGCGGCCCTGGGTGATGAACAGTCCCGCCACCAGCCCGCACAATGCCACCGCGCCGCGCTGGCGGGCCGAACCCGGCGCCAGCACCATCCACACCGCGATCGGCAGCGCCGCCGCGATCGCCACGCACATGCCGACCTGTACCGCGTTGATCAGCCGCGCCGACGCCGCGATCGCCGCCCCCCGAGCCGAGATGTCAACCAGGTCGTCCTCGTCGTCCTCGCCATCGTCGGGGGCTACCGGCGACACGGTGTCGATCGGCATGTTGGCGCGGCGGGCGAACAGATCCCGCCCGGTGATCGACCCGAAGTACGGCGGCCGGACCCGCGCCACCCACAGCGCGATCGTCGGCGACATGCGCACCAGCATCAGCAGGCCGAGCAGCAGGCAGATGCCGATCACCTGGGGAGAGACCGGATGCCACATCCGCACTGCCGCCACCGTCCCGCCGATTCCGCTTGCGGTGACCACCGCCGTGGCGACCGCAGTCTGCGACCGCAGCAGGACACTGAGCGCGATCGCGCCCATCGCGAACACCGTCACGCCGATCAGCAGGTGCGGGGCGCCCAGCGCCCCGGGGGCCGCGCACAGCGCCGCGCCGGAAAGCGCGATCACCGCCAGCCAACCGAATCCGCTGAACAAGTCGGTACGGGCGGGCCAGTTGCGCCGTGTCACCGCGGCGCCGACCGTCAGCAGCCCGCCGAGACCGGCCAGAACCACTGCGGGCGGCCAACTGTCGCTGAACGTGCGGGCACGTATCGCCAGCGCGGAGATCACCAAGACGGCCATCGCCAGCAGGCCTATCGCGGTGTGCGCCGCGGTCACCGCCGTGACCGGTGCGAACATCCGATCAACCTTCACATTGAGTAATCGGGTGACGGCCTGCTCGTCGGCCTTGTGCCCGCATTCGGAGCACTGAATCTCGGGTTGGGTACCGAGTCGGCGGGCCGTTGCGGCCAGCGCACTCGACAACGACTCGTATTGCGGTTCGAACGAGTCACCACCGACCGCCGGCACCAGCACCAGGGTGTCGCCGTCCTGCACGCCGAGGTCGTCGAGGCTGCGGGTGATGTCCAACCGCACTCCGTTGACTTTATGGAGTTCGTAACTGCCGGGCGGAAGTGCGACCCCGTCGAAACCGTGGTGCTTCAAATCCTCGTCGAGTAGTTCGACCATTCCCTCAAAGAATTCTTCGACCGGAATTCCGGCCGGGAAGACCTGCGACACGAGATGTTTATCGTAGGCGAGGCTGACGGCACAACGTGCCGGAAACGCGACTTTAGCCGGTGTCGTCGGGGTAGTCACCGCGACTACCTTTCAGTGTCCGGCACGTATTTATCGGCCAAACCGGCAGTTATTTCAAATAGCCGCAGCCGCGTCTTTTTCTTGACTTCATTGTGGACATCGATAATGCCGCCCTTGGCCAGGTGGGCGTCGTAGGGCATTACCTCCACGGTGGCGCCGGTTTTGCTGAACCGCTCGGTCAGGTAGGCGACCGCGGCACTGTCCTCGACCGGAGAGGAGTGGTTCAGGATGACCGTCGCTCGCGACACCAGCTCGTGATAGCCCTGGGCGGCCAGGTAGTCGACGGCCCGCAGCACCGGCCGGGACTTATCGGCGGTGATGCCGGAGACAAAGACCAGCGTGTCGGTGTTCTCCAACACCGGCTTCATCACCGGGTGCTCCAAGTCGGCCGCGGTGTCGACAATGATCACGTTGTGGGTTCGGCGGAGTCGCGACAACACGCCACTGAACATGGCGGGGACGAGCGGGCGGAGCTGGTCCGAAGTGCGGTTACCGGCCAGCACGTCCAAGCCGACGGCGTTTTGCCCGAGGTGTTCGCGGATGTCGGAATATCCCTGTACATCGGTGTCACTCAGCACCGCCGAGTAGTCGCCGGGCGGGTGCTCGTCGATGCGATCCGACAGCGTCCCGAAGCCCGGAACGGCGTCAATGGCGATCACATTTTCGGGCCGGCATTCCCGGAAGACGCTGCCGATGGACGCGGCCATCGTGGTCACGCCGGTGCCGCCTTTTCCGGACACCAGTGTGATCACGTATTGCCGGCGGATGTGTCGCCGGATTCTGTTCCGCAGATCGCGGTAATGACGCTCACGCGGGGATTCGCCCGGATTGATCACCTTCGCCGACACTAAATACACCAGTTTGCGCCAACCCGAACCGGGCGGAATCTTGCGCGGTGTCGCGAGGTCGGAAATGCGCATCGAGTCCGACACGGAATCCCGGTAGCGGTGACCGGATGCCGGATCCCGCCGCCCGGACGCGCCTTCGTCAGGCATATTGGGGCTATTCCATGGGCTCGTCACGTGCGTGATGTTAACACGGTTGCAGATACCTCGTTTACAGCGTTTCTAACGACGGGTGCTAATAGGTGATAATGGTGTCCAGGTGAATTCACCACTACACAACCCGCCGATGTGAATGCCAGTCCGCACCGGCAGGTAGCCGACGGATGAGCCGCAGGATCGCATTGGCGACATCGGCGCGTGACCCGGGGGAGACGATCTGGTAGCGGCGGCCCCCGTTGTCGATGTTCTCCACGCAGACACGGCCGGCCGGGGTATCGGAGATCATCACCGAGGTGTCGCCGATGGCCATTCGGGCCAGCTCGTCGGGTCCGGCACCGGGCTGGAGCGCCACGATGTTGGCCTGCCCTGACACCTCCGGGTCGGAGGCCATCAGCAGCGTCTGCTGTTGGTCGATGTCGAGCCGCTGAGCCGCCAGGTAGTTGCGGAGGCCGTCCCGGTCCCGCACCTGTTCGAGCAGTTCCTTGGTGTCCAGCGTGACCGGCCGCAGTGCGGCGGCCTCGGTGACACCGCACAACCGCTCGATCTGACCGACGAGCAAGTCCGCGGCGGCTGCCTGGTCGGTGGCGGTACCGGCCGGATAGAGCCGGATTTCCTGGTCGTGCCGTTCCAGCACCACCCACCAGGAGGCGAACCGGTTGATCGACACTCGCGTCATGTGTTGCGGGTCGCCGTATGGTCGTCCGGGAAAGTTCAGCTGCAGCAGCAGCGCGACGTCGCGGCGCATGATCACGGTCAGCCATTCGCGGATCATCGGATCCGCCTCGCCCTGGCCGTCGAGCGCACCGATCTCGGTCAGTTCCTCGGCGATCGGATGCTGCACGGCCCGTTCGGCGGTGTCCAGCCGCGGAAGCAGTGGCCGCAGACCCAGTTCGGGGCAGAGCGTTTCGATACCGGTCACCGCCTGCAGCACCCACAGCCCGTCGAGGGTTGTCGTCAACATGTCACTGCCGCCTCACCCGTGAGTCCTCAGTCTGAAACAAGCTCAGACAGGAAGCGGGGCATCTGCGCCTGTCGCGCAGACACCCCACTTCGTCATCGCAGTTCGTCACCACCCGTGATGGGCGCCAGGGTCGTGGGCGCCCGCGGTGGTGGTCAGAAAAGGCTGCTGATCGTCTGGTCGGTCTGAATGGCCCCCTCCAGCACGGAGCCGATGGTCGAGCCGTGCTGGCCGATGGTCTCGATCAGGCCCTGCAGGCCGGAGAGCATCTGCGCCTGAGCTTCGAAGAAGCCGCTGGCACCGTGACCGGCGAAGTACTCGGTCAGCATCTGGGTGAGCTGGTGGGCGTCGGCGTGAATCTGGTCGAGCGTGCCGGCGCTGGTGATCACGCTGTGGGCTTGATCGGCCACAGGGCCGGGGTTGTAGGTGATGCCGTCAGCCATTGGGATCGGTGTCCTTTCGAGTTCGGGGGTGGGAGGTTAGGCGGATTGTCCGCCGAAGAGCGAATGGAAGGCATGCTCCGAGTGGGACTCGTGGGACTCCATCAAGGCAGCGGCCTGGTTGAGGCCCTCGGTCAGGCGGGTGCCGCCGATGAGGACTTTCTGCATGTCTTCGTGAATCTGGCCGGCCGTGACGAATGACGCCTTGGACCCCGCGCCGTCCCAGGTGCCGGCACCCAAGATGTTCTCGTGGTCAGCGAGGTACTGGTTGGCGATCGCCTGGGCGTGTTCGATGTGCTGTGCCAGCTTCGATGCGGTGTTCCGCATCAACTCGGGCGTGACGACAATGGCTGCCATCGTTTCCTCCTCGGTTGTAGAGCAACCCCCCGGGTTCGGCGGGATGTACCTGGCGGTAGTGTAAAAGCTCTTTTTCGATGTGTCGATTCACCCTGAGCGCGGCGAATGCCCAGCTCACAGCCGGTCATCAACCACTCGCACCGTGTTGGCCCGATCGGAGTGCCGCCCGCCCTGGCCTCGACCGGCCGCGCCGGCGGCGTGCCCGATCGGCATACCGCCCATCCCACCGCCGCTGGTGGTCGTCACCCGCTGCTGCGACTCGACCGAGCCCAGCGC
>NZ_QMEX01000041.1 GCF_003284925.1 Mycolicibacter senuensis | reverse complement strand
GACAGCTCGGACTCGAGCCGACGCCCGAGCCGGTCCATGCCGCGCCCGGAGCCGGTCACCGTCAGCAGGTCAGGCCGCCGGCCGCCCGACCCGAAGGCGTCGGCCAGCCACTTGACCACGTCACCGGTACCGCCGATCGGACAGCTGGTGACGATCGGACACTCGTCACCGGGGCCGTCGAACCGCACCAGCGTGGCCGATCCGGGTTCGATGACGCATACCGCGGTCAGTCCGCCAGCCGGTGCGAGACCGGTGGTCAGCGACGCCGCCGCCCGGCTGAATCGCACCGGCACCACGTTCTCGAAGCCCGCGTCAGCCAGCGACTCCAGCAGCAGCGCGGCCCCGACCGCTGCGTCATCGCTCCAGGTCACACCGACGCCGTGCAGCCGGTCACCGCGGCCGGCCAGCACGGTGCGAACTCTGGCAGCGACAGCCGTCGCCGACGCCGCCAGGCTCACCGCATCCAGCCCGGCAACACCGCGGGTGACACCGAACTCGTCACCGGAAAGCGTCGGGCAGTGGTCGGCCCGGCCGTCTGCCATGACCCAGCCGATCGTCGTCGGCGTCATCGCCAGCCCCAGTACCGTGTCCAAAATCGCGCACCCCAATCGTCCTGATCTGCGATGTCACCGCGTCGGCGGAGAGCCTGCGCCTCGCCCGGGGTAGGGCTCGGCGGGCACCGGAACGGACCGGCACAGCCCAGGACAGTGTGGTTTTGTCGGCTTACCGGAGGCGAGCCTACGCGTGTCGCGCCATTGTGCCTAACCGGGTCCCGGCCCGAAATCGGGTATGCTATGTCGCTAGTCGGGTCCCGGAGCGGCCGCCGAGTAGCCAGCAGCGGCCGTTGTTGCATGTGAGGGCCGGCACACGAGTGGTGGCGTGCTTTGCGTCGCGATCGACAGATTAGCTACTTTGAGAACATTTCGAGAGCCTTCCGCAGACGACAAGGGGCAGGAATGACAGACGTGACCAAGGGGATGCGCTGGGTGCGCCGATTAATGGTCGGCGCGGTGGCCGCAGCAGCGCTGCCCGGGCTGATCGGCCTGACGGGCAATGAGGCGACCGCATCGGCGTTCTCCCGGCCGGGTCTGCCGGTCGAGTACCTGCAGGTGCCTTCGGCGGGTATGGGCCGGGACATCAAGGTCCAGTTCCAGAGCGGCGGTTCCGGTTCCCCGGGCCTGTATCTGCTCGACGGCATGCGCGCGCAGGACGACTACAACGGCTGGGACATCAACACCCCGGCGTTCGAGTGGTACTACCAGTCGGGCATCTCGGTGATCATGCCCGTCGGAGGCCAGTCCAGCTTCTACAGCGACTGGTACAAGCCGGCCTGCGGCAAGGCGGGCTGCTCCACCTACAAGTGGGAGACCTTCATCGCCAACGAACTGCCGGCCTACCTGGCGTCCGAATACGGCGTGAGCCAGAGCCGCAACGCTGCGGTGGGTCTGTCGATGGCCGGTTCCTCGGCGATGAACTTTGCGATCTACCACCCGAACGTGTTCACCTACGCGGGTTCGCTGTCGGGCTACGTCAACCCCTCTGACGGCAAGAGCTGGATCGGCCTGGCCATGGGTGACGCCGGCGGCTACAAGAAGGAAGACATGTGGGGCCCCGACGACGACCCGGCGTGGGTGCGCAACGACCCGACCCTCAACGTCGGCAAGCTGGTTGCCAACAACACCCGGCTGTGGGTCTACTGCGGTAACGGTCGCCCCAATGAGCTGGGCGGCGACAACATCCCCGCCACCTTCCTCGAAGGCAACTTCATGATCGGCCAGAACAAGAAGTTCCAGGAGGCCTACACCGCGGCCGGTGGCAGCAACGCCGTGTTCAACTTCCCGGACTACGGCACCCACAGCTGGGAGTACTGGGGTGCTCAGCTGCAGGCGATGAAGCCGGACCTGCAGAGCCACCTGGGCGCCAGCGCCGGTGGCGGCGAAGGCTAAACGCTCAATCCGACCACTGAGCCCCATCCGATTCCGGATGGGGCTCAGTGCTTTGTCGCGCGTTGTCGCCAGAGGCTTACCCCGCTGCCGTGAACATGATTGGATGGCGGTCATGCAGGGTTCCGCGACAGTTCACATGGCAGCCCCGGCCGAGCGGATCTGGGATCTGGTGGCCGACGTCCGCAACATCGGGCGGTTCTCGCCCGAGACTTTCGAGGCCGAATGGCTCGACGGCGCCACCGGTCCGGCAGTGGGCGCCCGGTTCCGTGGCCACGTCCGGCGCAACGGAATCGGGCCGGTGTACTGGACGACTTGCCGGGTCACCGAGTGCGAGCCGAATCGCGTGTTCGGCTTCGAAGTGCTCGCTGGTGACCGAGCCGTGAACCGGTGGCGCTACGAGCTGGCTCCGACCGCGGACGGCACCGACGTCACCGAGTCGTTCCGGCTGGCCGACTCCTTTCTGACCACTGTGTACTACTACCTGTTCGGTGGATTTCTGCGGCAGCGCAACAACATCCGCGACATGCGGCGCACCCTGGAGCGCGTCCGCGACGTGGCGGAGCAGCAGTAGCTGAAGGCTAGGCCAGCGCGTCGGGATCGGCCAGCGGCAACAGCAAGAACGACGGGGTGGGACCGCCCTGATGCAACCGGTAGGTGCCACCGGCCAATGCTCGACGCGCGGGCGCGGTCGGCACCAGGTGCGGGAAATCGTAGCTGGTCACCGTCAGCCGCAGTCGATGTCCCGGCGCGATCATCGCGGCGGTCGGAAATATCTCGACGTCGTAGCCGGTCAACTCCCCCGGTTCCACGGGCCGCACCGCCGATCGGGTGCTGACGTGATGCGGGCGCAGCACCGTGCCGTCCGGCAGGTACCAGGTGCGGTCGGGGTCGAGTGCGCGGTGCGACCCGAGCAGCGCCCCCTGCGTCAGGGGGCGACTGACCCCCTCCGGGGCGACGTCGTCGAGGTGGGCGACCCACAAGGTCTCGGTGGTGTCGGCTGTCGCCTCCACGCGCAGCGTGATCGGTCCGGCGATCAGCGTCGGCGCACCGAACGGCTCGGTGGTGTAGGTCAACGCACCTCGTTGCAGACGCCGGTTGTCCTGGTCGTGACGGGTGCGGCCACCGACCTGGGTGGTGACGAAACTGTTGAGCCCCAACGACCACTGTTCCAGGCTGCGCCCCGACATCGGGCCGCGCGAGCGGTAGGACAGCACGGCCACGCTCTGTTCGGCCGGGGCCTCGGCAGCCAACCGGCCCTCGGGGGCCAGATACATCCGGGTCGGAGTCGCTTCGGGGAGCGGGTACTCGCGGCTGTGGTACCAGCGGCGGTCACCGATCGCCTGGAAGGTGAACGGGGGACTCGAGATCGCGGCGTCCGCATCGTCTTTGAGCCAGTGGTCGAACCAGCGCAATTGCAGATTCTGCAGATGCAGGCCGTCGAAGTCCGAGACGTGGTACCAGGGGCCCATCATCAGCCGGATCCGGTCGGTCACCGGTTGCCCGGGCTGCATCGGGGCGGTCGCCGGGCGGCCCACACTGGCGTTCTGTAGGCCGGCATAGTTCAGCGGCGCTCCGCGCTGGAAGGCGTCGTGCCAGCCGCCCACCAGGAAGACGGCGACGTTGTTGGCGGCGATCGCGGCCAGCACCCGGTCGGGTCGCATGCCATCCCACAACGGCCCGTCGTAGGCGGCGTCACCGCCGGCGCGCACTTCGGCGGTCAGCGGCCCGAAGTAGCTGCGCTGGTCTCTGCCGCGCTGGCGCACGGCCGCGAGCCCACCGGAGCGGGGCCGCTCATGTCCACCCGGGGTGAAGAACTCCAACGTCGGGTTGACGAGATTGAGCAGCGAATACACCGCTCCGTAGCCGCGCACCGCAGGCAGGTGAGGCGTTCCGCCCATTGCGGCGACATCCCGGTAAAAGTCGTTGGCGGCCATCACCGGGAAGATCGCCTTCAGCGGCGAGTCCGGGCCGACCGCGGCCGCGGTGAACAGTTGATTGATCGCCAGGTAGGAGATGCCGAACATACCGACCCGGCCGTTGGCGTTGGGCAACGTCGACGCCCAGGAGAGCAACTCCGCGCCGTCGCGGGCCTGCTCGGCGCTCAACATCTCGAACGATCCACCGGATGCCCCGGTGCCCCGGACGTCGACCATCACCTCGATGTAGCCGCGCCGGATCAGGTGCGGGGTGGGGCCGCCGCCGATCTGCGCGGCCGGTGGTGGGGCCAGCTTGCCGTAGGGGGTCATCGCCAGCAGGACCGGAAACGGCCCCGTCGCGGCCTTTCCGGTCTCGCGCACGGTGGGGTAATGGATGTCGGCGCGCAGCACGACACCGTCGCTCATCTCCACCGCGACGTTGCGCCGTACACCGACGCCGTACTGTGCCGGTGGTGCGGTCCACTCCGGGGTCAGTGGCGATGCGCTGGTCTTGCGGGGACGCGCGAGCAGTGACTTCCGCAACGCGACCGCGGCGGCCCCCGTCCCAGCTACTGCCGCCAGCACCAGTTTGACGTTGCGCGCCGTCCGCGGTTCAGGCATGCCCACCTCCCGCCCCAGACTTTAAAGGTGCATCGGTGCCGCTCGGACACCTGACCGGTGCCCGCGTATATTCCGGCGTGTGAGTCGTACGCCGGAACACGCAGTCGGCATGGCGCCTGACGTCAAGCAGATCGTCACCGGGATGTGGCAGGCCCTGTCGCGTCGCGACTGGGATGCGGTGAAAGCCGTTCTGGCGCAAGACTGCATCTATGTCGACATGCCGGTGGGCCCGGCCGCGGCCGCCCGCGGCCCACACGACATCATCAAGCGCCTCAAGGTCGGTCTTCAGCCGCTGGCCGGATACGTCAACCACCCGGGGTTGTTGGTCGCCGAGGGCCCCGACGTCGTCTACGAGCACTCCGAGACCTGGACCTGGGCCACCGGCGAAACCGCACTGTTGCGCTTCGTCACCGTGCACAAGGTGGTCGACGGCAAGATCACGCTGTGGAAGGACTACTGGGACCTGGCCGGCCTGACCGCCCACGCCCCACCGACCTGGCTGGCGGATCTGGCCGAGGCCGACATGTCGTGGGTGTTCGACGCCACCGGGCTGATCTGAGGGTCACCGCTGCGTTGTCATGCCCGGCTCGGCAGCGTGAACGCGCAAGCCTGACCGATGTCCATGGTGCGCAGGAATCGGCCCATGCCCAACCACAGCGCGCACGACAGCGCGAGGTCGGCGAGCAGTTCGTCGCTGAAGTGCTCGGCGCACCGCGACCAGAAGTCCTCGTCGTCCCGCAGCCCGGTGTGGTCGGTGGCGAAGCGGTGGGCGAATTCGGCGGCGAGCCGTTCGGCGTCGCTGTAGCCGGGCCAGGTGCGCCATTCCGACACATGCTCGTAAAGATCCTCGCTCACGCCGGCCGCCGGACCGTCGGCGTCGCGGGTGTTGACGCACACCGCGCACTCGTTGTCGAAGGCGATCACCATCCGGGCCAGCTCCCGGGTGCGCATCGGCAGCCGGCCGTTGTTATAGACCGCGGTGCTGAATCCACCGATGCCCGCGGCGAGTTCGGGCGACTTGGTCATCCAGGCCATCAGGTCATCTGGGGGGAAATCTCCGATTCGGCTCATACCCGCCGATGCTAATCGGCTTTGCCATCACCATGGGCCGTGCCGGCGAACTCTGCCTCGCTTGCCGACCAATTCCGGTCGACGAGTGTGCGGTGGGCGATCCGCTGCAGCGCGGCTTCGATCTCGCCGCGCTCCGGGCGGCCCTCGAAGCCGGGCGAGCGGGACAGCCTGTCGCTCAGCCAGTCCTCGATCAGCGAAGTCACGAACCGCACCTGCTGCAGTCCGGCCCGGGTGAGTCCCAGGTGGTCGCCGTCGCGCAGCGCATAACCCTGAGCGACCAGGCGGTCGACGGTGGGTTCGAGGATCTCGTAGGGCACCCGCAGGTTCTTGCCGATGTCGCTGAGCCGCGCGGTGCGGAACACCTGGGTGTAGCGGTAGATGCGCAGCACCGTCCACAACCCGGCCACGTCGAGCTCGCAGTCCGGTCGCATCGCGATGCTACGCAGTCGCACACCGGGTTCGTTGCGCAGCAACCGGCCGATCGCGGTCTCCAGCAGTTCGTCCGAGGATGCGGTGGTAGGCATGCCGAACCCGTCGCCGAGGTCGACCGCACTGTCATGCAACTCCTTGAGCGGGACCTCCCGCAGGTACAGCGCCAGCACGAACCCGAGCAGCGCGACCGGGGCAGCCCAGAAGAAGACCTGGCCCAGCGACTCGGCGTAGGCCTGCACGATCGGCGCCGCCTGCTGCGGCGGCAGTCGGTGCAGCGCTTCGGGGGAACCGGCCGCATCGGCCGTCAACCCGGCGGCGCTGAGCGCCGGACCCAGTCGGCGGTCCAGGAAGTTGACGAACAGCGACCCGAACACCGCAGCGCCGAAGGAGCTGCCGATGGTCCGGAAGAAGGTGACCCCGGAGGTGGCCACGCCGAGATCGGCGAAGCTCGAGGTGTTCTGCACGACCAGCACCAGGACCTGCATCGACAGGCCGATGCCGGCACCCAGCAGCAGCAGGTAGGCCGACTGCAGCCACGCCGGTGTAGCGGCGTCCATCTGCGACATCAGTGCGAACGCGATCGTCATCAGGGCCGTGCCGACCACCGGGAAGATCTTGTAGCGGCCGGTTCGGCCGACCAGGGTGCCGCTGCCGGTGGAGGTCACGAGCATGCCCACCACCATCGGCAGCGTGCGCAGCCCGGAGCTGATCGCCGAGACACCGTCGACGTACTGCATGAAGGTCGGCAGGAAGGTCAGCGCGCCCAGCATCGCGAAGCCGACCACGAACGCCAGCACACAGCACACCGCGAACACCGGGTCGGCGAAGAGCCGGGTCGGCAGGATGGGAGCCGCGACCCGGCTTTCCACCCGGGCGAACAACGCCAGCGCCGCCACGGACGCGGCGAACAGCCCGATGATCGTCACCGAGCCCCAGCCGTAGCGGGTGCCGCCCCAACTGGTCGCCAGCGTCAATCCGGTTGCGCCCAACCCGATCAGCACGATCCCGGCGTAGTCGATCACCGGCTTTGCCCGGTCGGCCAGCGCCGGGATCGCCGCGCCGGCCACCACCATCACGACCACCGAGATCGGCACGTTGATCCAGAACGCCCACCGCCAGGTCAGGTAGTCGGTGAAATACCCGCCCAGCAGCGGGCCGATCACGGTCGTGACGCCGAAGACCGCGCCCAGCATGCCCTGGTAGCGGCCCCGGTCGCGCAGCGGGATGACCTCACCGATCAGCGCGGTCGCGGTGACCGTGACGCCACCGCCCCCGACACCCTGCAACGCGCGGGCGCCGACCAGCATCACCATCGAGGTGGACAGCCCGCACAGCACCGAGCCGAGCACGAAGCACACCACCGCGCTCTGGAAGACCAGCTTGCGCCCGAACAGGTCGCCGAGTTTGCCCGCCAGGACCGTCGCGAAAGTCGACGTCAGCAGGTAACTGGTGACCACCCAGGACTGGTGGCCGGCGTTGCCCAGGTCCGACACGATCGTCGGCAAAGCCGTAGCGACGATGGTCTGATCGAGCGCGGCCATCAGCATGCCGAAGACGATCGCCAAGAAGATCAGGTTGCGACGCTGCGGGCTGACCGGCGCAGGCCGCATGTCAACCGCAACCGGCGCCGAACTGCTCATACCGGTGGCGGATACCCGCTACCGGCTACCCGCATCGACCGGGGGCGTCGTCACGTGGTCGGCGGGCGGGAGACGCACTGTGCCGCGTACAGCGCCTCGCCCAGCTTGTCCATCAGCTCCAGTTGCGTTTCCAGATGGTCGATATGGGATTCCTCATCGACGAGGATGGCCTCGAGAATCTTGGCAGTCGTGCTGTCCTGCTTTTCGCGGCACATGACGATGCCCGGTCGCAGCCGGTTGAGCACATCGTTTTCCAGCGCCAGGTCGCTCTCGAACTGTTCGCGGATCGTCTGGCCGATGCGCAGCGAGCCGATGCGCTGATAGTTCGGCAGGCCGCCGAGCACCAGAATCCGGTCGGTGACCGTCTCGGCGTGGCGCATCTCCTCCATCGACTCTTCGCGGGTGTGGCCGGCCAGCTCGGTGAAGCCCCAGTTCTCCTGCATCTTCGCGTGCAGGAAGTACTGGTTGATCGCGGTGAGTTCACTGGTCAGCTGCTCGTTGAGCAGTTTGAGGACCTCCGGGTCGCCTTGCATGATCACTCCTCTGGGGTGAAGAACCTCGCATGCCGGCCGCGACGGGCGGGGTGACTCATCGCCGTAACGCGCCGAATCTCAATCTAGTGCAGGTCGGATGTGCCACGCGGGTGATTACCCGTGTCTCGGCGCGTCGAATCGGCGCATCGGCTCGGCCGTTCGGCGAAAGCGAGTCGCCGGCCACCCCTACGCGATGCGCTGAAGTTAGGTTAGACTCTACTAACATGAGACTCGCCACGCCAGGCCGCCGTGTCGGCAGTTCGGGCCATGGTGTGTCCCGGCGCGACGACCCGCATTCGCTGGTGCTGGCACTGGACTACCGGGTTGACGACGTCGACCGGACCTGGTCGCTGATCCGCGACGACCATGCGCCGCTTCGCAGCCTCGGCGCCCGCCACGCGGTGCTGTACACCTCGGCGTTTGAAACCGACCGGGTGCTGGTGACGATCGGCCTGCGCCACCGCGTGCCGGTCAAGGAGTTGCTGCGCTCCCCCGCCGTCTTCGAATGGTTCGACCGCTCCGGGGTCAACGACTTGCCGGCGATCTTCGCCGGCGAGGTCAAAGAGAAGATCAACCTGACCCAGCCCGGGCCGCAGCAACCCGGTTCAGAAGTGATCGTCGGGGTGGTGTCCACCGTGGCCCATCCCGCGGATCTGATGGCCAACGTGCACCGGGGACTGGATCGATTTGCCGGGGCCGGCGTGCGCAAGGTGTGGGTGTATCAGGCCGTCGACGACGGGAATGAGGTGATGACGCTGCTGGAGATCGACAGTGCGGCAAGCGCGCAACGCTGGATCGACCACCCGGACACCGCCGCGGAGTGGATGATCGGCTCCGGGGCCGCTGGGTACCCCCGGCCGTTTGTCGGAAAGCTCGCTGCCGCAATCGATCTGATGACGCCTGTGGACGACGGTCGGTAGGGGTATCGCCATGTATGTATGCCTTTGTGTCGGAGCCACCAACCAGATGGTGAGCGACGCCGTCGCGGCCGGTGCGTCGACGTCGAAAGAGGTTGCCGCAATGTGCGGGGCAGGCGGCGACTGCGGCAGGTGCCGGTGCACGGTCCGCGGCATCATCGAGGCCACGTTGGCAGCGACCCCCAGCGTCCCGGTCAACGGTTCGCTGCGGCACCTCGCCCTGGACATCACGCCGGTCGGTTCACACTGATCGACGGCTGTTACGCGACCAGCTCGACCTGGTGTTGCGCGGCGATGACGTCGCCGATGATCCCCGCCAGCCGCCGGTAGGAGTCCTCCCGCCCACTGGAGGTCCGAAACACCAGCCCGATGCGCCGGCCCGGTCGGGGCGCGGCGAAGTAGGCCAGCGCCAAGCCACTGCGCTCGGCTTCCACCGCGACCGCCGTCTGCGGGATCAACGTCACGCCCAGTCCCCCGGTCACGCACTGCACCGCAGTCCCCAGCGACGCCGCGCGAGTGTTGGCCAACTGGGCACGCACGCCGGCGTTTCGGCAGATGTCCAGCGCCTGATCCCGCAGGCAGTGTCCCTCGTCGAGCAGCAACAGCGGCAGGTCCGCCAGGGCTGCAGGCGCGACCCGTCGCTTGCCGGCCAGCGCATGTCCGGGCGGAAGCGCCAACACGAAATCCTCGTCATAGATCGGTATCTCGGTCATGCCGGTGGTCTCGGTCGGCAATGCCAGCAGCGCGGCGTCCACCGCGCCCTCCCGCAGCCCGGTGAGCAGTCGCACCGTCTGGTCCTCGATCACCCGCAGGTTCAGGCCGGGTAGTCGTTCCGAGATGCCGGCCAGCACGGCGGGCAGCACATAGGGCGCCACGGTCGGGATCATGCCCAGGCGCATGGTCCCCTGCAGCGGATCGGCGACCCCGGCCGCCGCCGCCGAGAACTGCGCCGCCGCGTCGAGCACGGCGTGGGCGTGCGGCAGCAGCTGCTCCCCTTCGGCGGTCAAAAAGACCCGCCGGGTGGACCGCTCAATCAACTGGATGCCCAGACCGGACTCCAGTGACGACAACGCCTGCGACAACGTCGACTGGCTCAGGCCCAGGCCGGCCGCCGCGAGGCTGAAGTGGTGCTTCTCGGCGACCGCGGCGAATGCCCGCAGTCCGGCCAGGGTCGGCTGATAGCTTATATCGGTCATACCGATAATTATAGTGCCAAGTATCACCTTTCATTTTTAATTCAGATAGGGCAACATGGAGTGTGCGGGCACTGAACTCGTCCGCGCCCCGAAATCTCACACCAAAAGGAGTGTCATGGCACTGCTGACCATCGGAGACCAGTTCCCGTCCTACCGGCTCACCGCGCTGATCCCGGGCGACCTGTCGAAGGTCGACGCGAAAGGGCCCGAGGACTTCTTCACCACCGTCACCAGCGACGACCACCCGGGCAAGTGGCGGATCGTATTCTTCTGGCCCAAGGACTTCACCTTCGTCTGCCCCACCGAGATCGCTGCCTTCGGCAAGCTGAACGACGACTTCGCCGACCGCGACGCGCAGGTGCTGGGCGTGTCGATCGACAACGAGTTCGTCCACTACAACTGGCGTCTCCAGCACGAGGACCTCAAGACGCTGCCGTTCCCGATGCTCTCCGACCTCAAGCGCGAGCTCGCCGAGGCCACCGGTGTGCTCAACGCCGACGGCGTCGCCGACCGGGCGACCTTCATCGTCGACCCCAACAACGAGATCCAGTTCGTCTCGGTGACCGCGGGTTCGGTGGGCCGCAACGTCGACGAGGTGCTACGGGTGCTCGACGCGCTGCAGTCCGATGAGCTGTGCGCGTGCAACTGGAAGAAGGGCGACCCGACGCTCAACGTGGGTGAACTGCTCAAAGAATCGATCTGACCGAGCCGACACGGTGCGACGCGCCGGCGATGAAAGGAATAGCGCCATATGAGCATTGAGAATCTCAAGAACGCGGTCCCGGAATTCGCCAAGGACCTCAAGCTCAACCTGAGTTCGATCGCTCGCACCACCGCTCTGAACGAGGAGCAGCTCTGGGGCACCCTGCTGGCCAGCGCCGCGGCGACACGCAACGCCACGGTGTTCGCCGAGATCAGCTCCGAAGCGGCCGACAACCTGTCGGCCGAGGCCTACCAGGCCGCTCTGGGTGCGGCGTCGATCATGGGCATGAACAACGTGTTCTACCGTGGCCGGCACTTCCTGGACGGCGCCTACGACGACCTGCGGCCCGGGTTGCGGATGAACATCATCGGCAACCCGGGGGTCGACAAGGCCACCTTCGAGCTGTGGAGCTTCGCGGTCTCGGCGATCAACGGCTGCCAGGCCTGCGTCGGCTCTCACGAGCAGGTCGTCCGCGATGCGGGCGTCGGCCGCGAGGCGGTGCTGGAGGCCCTCAAGGTCGCCTCGATCGTGGCGGGGGTGGCCCAGGCGATCTTCGCCGCCAACGCGCTACCGGCCGCCTCGTCCTAGATAGTCGCTATCGGCGCGCGCCGGGCAATGCCCGGCGCGCGCCGTAGACTCCGCTCTCATGGCAGGCAGCGATGCCGGCCGTGCGTATCTGGCTCCGATCACCGCCGTCGCACCCAAAGTGGTGGTCGACGGACCGGCACCGGAATTCGAAGAAGACTGGAAGGCGCTGTTTCGCGCTCGCTACCCGCGCCGCGGCGGCTCCGAGTCGGATCCGTCAAGGCGGTCCACGGTCGCCGGATCCTCAGCGCCACCGAAATAGCAGTCCAGCACCGGACGGAAGCCGCTGCGGTGTTCCCCGCACGGCGTCGACCAGCCACGCGCAGTCATGCAGCCGCCGGCCGAGCAGCTCGTGATCCCGGTAGGCGCGGGCTTCCGCAATCTTCAGTGGCTGCCGGTCATGCAGCTCGGCGATGACGGTGTCGTACACGTTTGCCTGGTTTTCGACGAAACGCTGCGGCCGGTACGGAGCCGCGTGACAACCAATCACTCCTACCCTGGGAAAACCCGGAGCCGATAGCAAAGGAGTCAGCAGTGGCGGCGATAGAGCGGCGATTCCCCAACTTCCACGACTTCGCGCCGCTGATCCGCTTCCGCCGGCCCAGGCTCAATCGCACCGCGCAGCGCCTGGATGCCGCGCTCACCGTCGAAGATCTGCGGCGCATCGCCCAGCGCCGCACCCCCAGGGCCGCCTTCGACTACACCGACGGCGCCGCCGAGGACGAGATCTCACTGGAACGGGCCCGACAGGCCTTCCGCGACATCGAATTTCACCCGGCGATTTTGCGCGACGTCACCGACGTCGACACCAGCCGCGACGTACTGGGCGCTTCGGTGGCGCTGCCGTTCGCGATCGCGCCGACCGGCTTCACCCGGCTGATGCACACCGCCGGTGAGCTGGCCGGCGCCCGAGCCGCCGAGGCCGCCGGGATCCCGTTCTCACTGTCGACGCTGGGCACGGCCTCCATCGAAGAGGTTGCCGCGGCCGCCCCCGGCGCCCGACGGTGGTTTCAGCTCTACATGTGGCGCGACCGCGAGCGGTCGATGGCGCTGCTGCGCCGCGCCGCCGACGCCGGCTACGACACCCTGCTGGCGACCGTCGACGCCCCGGTCCCGGGAGCGCGGCGGCGCGACACCCGCAACGGCATGAGCATCCCGCCGGCGCTGACACTGCGCGCCGTCGCCGATGCGATCGTGCACCCGGCCTGGTGGTTCGACCTCTTCACCACCGAACCGCTGTCCTTCGCGTCGCTGGACCGGTGGTCGGGCACCGTCGCGCAGTACATGGACAGCATGTTCGACCCGAGCATGACCTTCGACGATCTGGCCTGGGTCAGGTCGCAGTGGCCGGGCCGGTTCGTCGTCAAGGGCATCCAGACCCTCGCCGATGCCCGCGCCGTGGTCGATCTCGGCGCCGACGGCATCGTGTTGTCCAACCACGGCGGACGCCAACTCGACCGGGCGCCGGTGCCCTTTGCGCTGCTGCCCCACGTCGCGCGCGAGGTCGGTGCCGACACCGAGATCCTGCTGGACACCGGAATCATGTCCGGCGCCGACATCGTGGCGGCGGTGGCGCTGGGCGCCCGGTGTACCTTGATCGGCCGTGCCTACCTGTACGGGCTGATGGCCGGCGGTCAGGCCGGGGTGCAGCGCGTCATCGACATCCTCGCCGAACAGATCCGGCGCACCATGCGACTGCTGGGAGTCAGCGAGCTCGCCGAGCTGTCGCCGCAGCACGTGACGCAGCTGCGGCGGTGGGTGCCGCTCGACGGCGGCTGATCCGGGCGGTCCAACGTTTGTGGCGCGGCGCGAGCGGGTATACGCGGCCGGTGCATACCGACACGGAACTGGTGCGACGGCTACTGCGGCGGGTCGGAAAGACCTACGCGCAGGAGGCCGGTATCCGGTTGCGTAATCAGCCGATGCCGCTGTTTCAGCTGCTGACCCTGTGCATGCTTGCCAGCAAGCCGATTGACGCGGCCATCGCGGCCCGGGCGGCGCGTGAGCTGTTCAAGAGCGGCCTGCGCACACCACACAAAGTTCTTGAGGCCGATCGCCGCACCATGATCGACGCCATGGGCCGCGCCCACTACCGCCGCTATGACGAGAGTTCGGCCACTCGGTTGCTGCAGCTCGCCGAAGCCGTGCAGGAGAACTATCGCGGTGATCTGCGGCTGCTCGCGGAGCGCAGCGGGCGCAATGTCGACGCGGCCGTCGAGTTGCTCACGGAGTTCCAGGGTATCGGTGATACCGGTGCGAGCATCTTCCTGCGGGAGGTCCAAGACGTGTGGCCCTGGGCCCGGGCCAGCTTCGACGAGCGTGCGCTGGCCGCCGCGCGTGACCTCGGGTTACCCGGCGACGCAAGCGAACTCGGTGCGCTGTCGAAAGGCCGCAACGCCGAACTCGCGGCAGCGCTGGTGCGTTACTCCTCCGACGCCGATATCCGTGAGCGGCTGGCCGATTAGCCCGCTGCCCGGCCGAATCGCCGGTAAGGTAGCCGGTGAACGGCGCCTAGAGCGGAGGATCGCGTGTCGACATCAACAACCTTCGTGATCGTCGGCGCCGGCCTGGCCGGCGCCAAGGCCGTGGAAGCGCTGCGCGACAAGAACTTCGGCGGAACGCTCATTCTGCTCGGCGAAGAGCAGCATCTTCCCTACGAGCGCCCGCCACTGTCCAAGGAATTCCTGGCCGGCAAGAAGGCTCTCGGTGACTTCACCGTGAACCCACAGGACTGGTACCGCGAGCACGATGTCGACTTTCGCTCCGGCGCCCGCGTCGTGGGTGTGGACCGGGCCGGTCACACCGTCGAACTGGCCGACGGCACCAGCCTGAGCTACCAGAAGCTGCTGCTGGCCACGGGTTCGCGCTCCCGGCGGGTACCGATCCCGGGTGCCGACGCTCGCGGCGTGCACTATCTGCGCACGGTCGACGACGCCGCTGCGCTGGATTCCGCACTGGCCTCGGGCGCCCCGCTGGCAGTGGTGGGTGCCGGCTGGATCGGCATGGAGGTGGCCGCGGCGGCCCGCCAGCGCGGCGTCGACGTGACAGTGGTGGAGACGGCCACACTGCCGCTGCTGGCCAGCCTCGGCGCCGAGAACGGCGCGATCTTCGCCGCCCTGCACCGTGACCACGGCGTCGACCTGCGCCTGGGGTCGGCGGTTGCCGAGATCACCACGGCCGACGGCGCCGCCACCGGCCTGCGGTTGGCGGACGGCTCGCAGATCAGCGCGGGCGCGGTGCTGGTCGCCGTGGGCGCACAACCCAACATCGAGCTGGCCGAGCAGGCCGGCCTTGCCACCGGGGATGGCGGTGTCCTGGTGGACGCGAGCCTGTGCAGCAGCGATCCCGACATCTACGCGGTCGGTGATATCGCGGCGGCCCAGCATCCGTTGCTGGCAACCCGGATCCGCACCGAACACTGGGCGAACGCACTCAAACAACCGGCGGTCGCGGCGGCGGGAATGCTCGGTGATCCGGGCGAATACGCCGAGCTGCCTTACTTTTTCACCGACCAATACGATCTCGGCATGGAGTACGTCGGACATGCCCCCGGCTACTCCCGCGTGGTCTTCCGTGGCGACACCGACGCGCGCGAGTACACCAGCTTCTGGCTCGGCGACGACAACCGCGTGCTGGCCGGGATGAACGTCAACATCTGGGAAGGCCTCGATGACATCAAGGCCCTGGTCAGGTCGCAGGAACCCGTCGATCCCGACCGGCTGGCAGACCCGGCGGCGCCGCTGAGCGAGCTGTCGCGCTGAGCGGCGGCGGGTGCGCTACCGCAGCGTCGCGGTGCCGTCCACGTGCACGTCGACGGTCGCACCGGCGATGTCCTCGCGCACGCTCGCGTCGGCGGTGTCCCGATCGCGGCTCACCGCCATGGTTCGTGACCCGTCGGGTGTGCGGACCGCAAGGAAAATCTGCTGGGGCTTGCCGTCCCGGTCGAACGGCGTGGTCCACGACTCCACCGCGCCCGTCCCCTGCCACTGCGTGAGCTCCGGCCGGGTCGGGTGGGCGTCCACCGCGGATTGAACGTCCTGCCAGCGGAATCCGGATGCGGGCGGTTCGGTGCCGTACACCCCCATGCTGTGCTTGGTCAGGTAGCCGCCGTTGGCGGTGATCAGCCCGCGCCGGCCCGGGTTGGCGACCAGCAGTTCAGCCAGGGTGGCTATCGAATGCATCACGTAGTTGTTCCACGGCCCGCCGGCGAAGGTCAGCCCGCCGGTCACGGTCAGCGGCCGGGCCGGGTCATCGGTGGGCAGACCCAGCTCGGCCGCGGCGACCTGGACCGCCGACGGGAAGCACGAGTACAGGTCGACGTAATCGATATCGCCGATCTCACCGACGCCCGCCAGTTCCAGTGCGCACTTCCCCGCGATCCGGATCGCCGGTGAGCGGTGCAGTTCGTCGCGGGCACCGATCGCATAAGTGTCGTGGGCATCGGCACCGGCCTGGGGAAAGATCCAGCGCTCCGACGGGATCCGCAGTTCGGTGGCGCCCTGAACGGAGGTCAGTACCAGCGCCGCGGCCTGGTCGACCATGTTGTTGGAGTTCATCAACTTGGTGTAGGGCCAGCTGATCATCCGGTTCTTCTGCCCTGGCCGCCAGATTTCTTCGGCTCCAACGGGTTCGCGGATCCAAGCATGCGGGTTGGCCACGGCGACCGCGTTGAACCGCGCCCACAGCTCACCGATGCGCCGGCGGTGGCCGTCGATGGTCTCCCCGGCCGCGATGCGCAGTGCCTGCTCGAACAGCGGGTAGACGTAAGCGGGCCGGTCCAACCCGATGCGTTCCTCGGCGGCACCCGACAACGGCACGTCCTCGCCCTCACATTCGGCGAGTGGAACCTCCGCATCGTCCTGCCGGGTCCAGGCCAGCCTGCCGCCGGCGGCCCGCAGCCGGCTGCGGGTGCGCCACATCTCACCGCCGGCCAGCAGCACCACCCCGGCGCGGCCGTCCTGGATGTCCAGGCAGGCTCGATTCAACAGCGACTGTGGCACATTGCCACCCATCGGGCTGTAGCGTGTGGCGGGCCGGTCGGCGCCGATCCGCTGCGCAAGCAGCACACCCGGATCGCGGTAGCGCGCCGAGAGCAGGTTCACCACCCGGATCGAGTCGACGGCGCGCAGCACCCGATCGTCGGCGGCGTGGCGCGCCGCCGCGGCCATCAGATCGACGGGTTCGACGGGATCGTGGTCGTCGCGGTGGTTGATCTGGCCGTAGCCGATCAGCACCGGCGTCCGGGGGTCGACGGGCATGGGCGTAAGACTAATCTGCGGCGCGCGCCCGCCGGCGTCGCGGCGTTCAGATCAGAAGGGCGGATTATCGGTGAGTTTGGCGGCCAGCCTCCCGGCGATCCGGTTGGCTTGGTCGCCGATGTGGTCCCCGCAGGCCTTGACATCGATGACCTTGTCGGCCACGGTCCCCAACACCCGCTGGCAGCTGTAACCGTTGCGGCCGTCGAGGCTGAACGACTGAGTGATCTTCGGCGCGTCGCCGGTGACCTCGCCGATATTCCAGGTGAAGGCGTCGGTTCCGCCGTAAACAGCGGTCACCGTCTGCCCGGCACAAGCCCGCCACGGGAGCGCCGCGGCCCTGACGAACGCCAGGGCCCGGTCGGTATCAGCGGGGAACTTCGCCACGTCCTGGTCGACGAAGCGGTTTCCGTCGAGTCCGGCGCGTGCCACCCCGGCGCCGGCCTCGGACACCCGCCAGGTCAGCTGTTGGCTTCCGCTGTTCCGATATGTGCGGTCCAGACCCGGGTAGAGCACACCCGCACAATCCGGCGGCGACACTTCAACCACACCGCTGGTGTGCTTGGCGTGCTGGGGTTCACCTTCAAGGGCTTTCATTCCGGAAACACCCATGATGGCGTCGAGTTCGCTGTCACCGAGCATGGCGAGGCCGGGGTGGTTGCGCGGGATCGCAACCAGAATCGTGCCGATCACCGCGACGACGACACCGCCGGCGAGAAACCACCTGTTGCGCGACGGCCACCTTCGCCGCGGGCCGGCCGCAACCGAATCGGTCGCGGCGATCGCGACCGGCCGGGCCCGCTCGGTCGCTGACTCCCCGGCAGGTTGCGGACCCGGTGCCGGCTCGACGACCGGTTGCGCACCCGACGACAGTGCCACCGTGCGCTGGGGTGTCGACTGCCGTGACAGCGCGGGGCGCGGGGCCGCGAACGGTACCGTGGTCATCCCACCGGCCGGGGTTGCGAGGTTGGCGTCGCAGGTGCTCAGCATCGCATCGACGTCGCTTCTGGTGCGCCAGGTGACATCGGGCCGGTCGCGCAGCAGATACAGCAGCCGAACGATGTCGCGGTGGGCGGTCGGATCGGCACAGTCCTCGTCAAGCTTGTTGCGCAGTTCCGAGACCAACCCGGCCTGCTCATGATGGCTCAACTCTGGGCTGGCAAGGATGCCGGCCAGCCGCATCAGATAGGCGAAGGGCACCTCCGGCTCGGCGGGTAGCGGCACCGGCAGCGGCTCCAGTTGAGCCGTTCGCTTCTGCAGCGCTTCGATCAACCGGATTTCATTGTCGGAGTTCGGGTTCCGGAAGTCGATGATCTGCGTGGCGGCAAGCGGGGTGACCCGCACGCTGTCGACCGGGCCGATCTGGACGGGAAGAATCGGGCGGCGTAGCGCCTGGGCGTACGCCAGCTCCGCTCGGCAGGGTTTGGAGGCCAGTGAGTTGTTCGACAACGCAACGATGAAGACGTCGCATTCGCGAATCTTCTCGAGGATGGTCTGCCACCAGGCCTCGCCGCCGCCCAGTTCATCGTCCAGCCACACACCCTGGCGGGTGCGCCGCAACACGAGCAGCAGGGCGTCAATGGCCGACCGGTCTTGGCTGGCGTGACTCACGAAGAGCATGAGCGCCTCCGGAAAGCTCGACGTGGGAAGAAGCATACCGAGTAAACTCCATCCCGCAATACCAACAGGACAGAACAGTGAGCCCGAGTCCGGAACAATGCACAGGCGCCCGTGCAGTCACGCGAATGCGTTCCCTCGTCACGTCTCGCCGTGCCGCCCATCTGGCCCTGTCGGCCCTGGCCGTCACCGTGATCGCATGGCTGTGCGTACTCGCCCGGTGGCCGGACACCGCCGACCGGTTACCGGCGTGGCTGGGCTGGTTCGGGCGCCCCGGATCGTTGCCGTCGGTCGCCCTCACCGTGACCGTCCTGGTCACGCTCTGTGTGCTGAGTATTCGCGGCCAGGGCGACACCCGATCGGGAAGCGCCCCGGTCGCGATAGTCGCCGGACTTGCCACCGTGGGCGCGCTACTGGGCCTGAGCTCGTTCTGGGAATGCCACGACGACACTCATCCGAGCTTCTTCCAGCCGCTGATCTGGACGGCGGTACTGATCAAAGGCGGCATGACAGACCTCTCGATGAGTGGGCAGGTCTGCCCTACCACCACGCCGGCCGCCCTGATCGTGGCACGACTGGCGGCACTCGGCGCCATTTTCACCGGACTCTCCGGTGTCGCGGTCGCCCTGTTCCGATCCCAGCTGGATCGCTGGCAGGCCAATCACGCCTCCGCTGTCACCGCGGTGATCGGTGTCGATGACGACTCCGGGGCGATGATCGGCGGCATTGCGCAGACGCTGGGCCGGCGCGACACGCTCGTCGTGATGTTCGACGCCGCCGACGACCGCGGCCTATACGGCGCGCGAGCCCTGGGAGCCCGGGTGCTCTCGGTAGACCTCAACAACCCGGCCTCGCTGGAATCGCTGTCGCTGTGGCGCAATCTCGCGAGTTTGTACCTGTTGTCGAGTGACGCCTCCAACAACCGGCTGTGGCTGGACACGATCAGCCAGGCCCTCGCCGATTCACGCCGCCAGCCGCGACGACTGCCTCTGGTGCTCAGGGTCGACGATCCGTGGCAGGCCGAGGCCTGGCGCGCCCAGCAATTCGGCGGGGCTGATGCGCGATGGGCCGTCGACATCATCGGAAAGTACGAAGTGACCGCCCGCTGGCTGCTCGACAATATCGTCGCAGCCAAGACTATTCGGCGGGTATTCGTGTGCGGCACTTCGCAGTTGACCCTGGCGCTCTGCGCCGACCTGACCCGCCGTAAATTGGAGCACGACTACTACACCGCCCCATCCGAGTCGGCGTTGCCGGCCCTCATACTGGTCGGCGAGGACGCCGCCGAATACCAGCGAGACCACGAATTCCACCGCGCGCAAATAGGACTCATCGCGACCGGTCCGGACATCGACGTGGTGTCCAGCGCACCGACGGTGCCGACCTTGGCCCAGCTGATCGATGCCGGTGATACGGCGACCAGTGCCGCCATATTCGTCGACGACTGGTCACGTGGTCCCCGTGGCCCGGCCACCACCGGAAGCCGGTTGGCGGCCCGCTTCACCACGATGCCGGTCTACAGCTGGGATCCCGACAGCCGGGTCAGTGACAACCCGATACCGATTGTGGGCCGGCTCCGTACTTTCCGGCTGATGCTGCAGATGTCCGACGGGCAAGCATCCGACGCCTGGGAGCGGGCCGCCAGCCTCATCCACGGGCGCTACCTCGCCAGCAGTGGTCCGCAGGCGCGACCGCTGCCCTCGCGGTTGCCGTGGGACGAACTCGACGAGTTCTACCGCGGGTCGAACCGGCGCCAGGTCCGCAATGCCTTGTGGATGGTCGAGCAGGTCGCCGATCACACCTGGGACACCTGGGGCAGCGCACCGGCCCCGCTGGCCGAGCGAGACATGGCCGGTTTACCGCCCCTGGAACAACTCGCTCAGCTGGGCTTCGACCACGATTCAGCCATCGCGATGGCCCGTACCGAACACGAAGACTGGTGCCACTACTACCACCGCAACGGTTGGCGATATGGCCCGAACCGAGACGATCGGCACCGGATCCACGACAAGCTGGTCGACTGGTCTGTCATCGAAACCGATCCTGCGCTGCTCGACGGCGTCCTGCTGAGCGTGGCGAACACGCTGTGGAGTCTTCGCCAGCTCGGCTACCGGTCCCGTCCGGTATGGCAGTCATTCGCCAGGGTCGGGACCGTCCGCGCCGAGCAGCGAGCCGGGCCATGGACCTGGACCTCCCCGTCCGGAGCGACGATGCAGGCCGGCCCCGGCGACTGGTTGGTCGAAGAGGACGGCAAGAGCTGGTCGGTGCGCGACGACATCTTCCGATCCTGCTACCGCCATCTGAGCGGATCGCAATGGCAACGGCGCGGAACGGTCCTCGCGCGAATAGCCCAGCCGGGAGAGAGAATCGAGACCCTGGAGGGCCCTACCGTAGCCGCCGACGGGGACTGGGTGGTCAAGGGCGATCACGGCGACCAATGGCCGGTTCCGGCCGATGTGTTCGCGCACCACTATGCCGAACCCCGTTCGGTGGGTGAGTGACCCAGCAGGCGTCGCGGAATCGCAGCGGCACCGTCGAGTCGGACTAATCTGCGGCGAACAGCACGCCGTCGGCGATCAACCGCTCGGTCTCGTTGTCGTCGAGCCCGAGCACGGCACGGCAGATCGCCCGGGTGTCCTGGCCGGGGAGCGGCGCCGGCCGTTGCGGCGCCTGCGGGATATTGCGGTACGGCGCCGGACCGGTTTCAGCCGGCAGTGGGTGCTCGATGAGCGGATGGATCATGTCGGCGAACACCGCGCGGTGGCTCAGCTGGGGATCCTCGGCGATGTCGGGTGGCCGGTTCATCGGCCCGGCCGCCACCCCGGCCGCCTGCAGCAGCCCGGCGACATCGGCCGGAGTGCGCTCACCGGTATGCCGGCTCAGCTGCTCGACGAGTTCGGCACGGTGGGCGCTGCGGTGCTCACCGGTGCCGAAGCGCGGGTCGGCGGCCAACGCCGCGTCGCCGAATGCCGCCGCCACACGGTGCCAATCGTCATCGGTGCGAATCGAGACCACGCACCACTCGTCGTCGCCGGAACACGGGCAGACCAGGTCCAGCCCGGTGTCCGGCACCACCGACGGTCCCGCGGCCCGCGCCACGTAGCAGGTGTCGAGTTGGTTGACGGCTGCCTCGGCCTGCGAGACGTGGACATGGGCTCCGGCGCCGGTTCGCCGGCCGGCTATCAGCGCTGCCAGCGCGCCGATGGCGGTGACCCGCGCGACCACATGGTCGGGGAATACGGTGGTGGCGTCATAGAAGGCGTGGCGCCCCGTCGCTGCCGCGCGCTGGGTGCCCTCCGGGCCCGGCGGAGCGGTCCACAACGCGGTGACCCCGGTGGTGGCACGCACCAGCGGGCCATAGCCCATCCGGTCGCTCCAGGGCCCGCTCTCCCCGAACGCGCTGCTCTCGGCCAGCACCACCTGCGGGTTGATGCCCCGCAGCGTTTCGTAGCAGAACCCCAGGGCGGCAAGGGTTCCCGGTTTGAAGTTGGCCAGTACCGCGTCGGCGCCACCCACCAGCCGACCGAAGATCTCCTTGCCGGCCGGGCTGCGCAGATCCAGGCCGAACCCGAAGTTGTTGCGGTGCGTCCAGGCGAACGACTCGCTCATCGCCGATCCGGCGCGGGTCTGCCGCAGCCCGTCCGGGTAGTCGGCACTCTCCACCTTGATGATCTCTGCGCCCAGGTCGCCGAAGAGCCGGCTGGCCTCACCGCCGGCCACGATGACCCCCAAATCGACGATCCGCATCCCCTCGAACGGGCGCGCACCGACCGCGCCGCCGCCCGCCGGCACGTCCGGCCGGGCTCGCCACCCGGCGCCGCCACCACCGGCCGCCGGCGCCGGCGTGCGGAAACCGGCACGGCGCCCGTCGACCACGAAATAGCCGGCCGGTATCAGCGCAGCGACACCGGGGGCCAGTTCGGCGCTGACCGCGGCCCGCGCCGCCGCGAAATGTTCACCGGCCAGCACCTGCGCCGGTTCGCCCACGGCGGCGATCGGCACGCCGCGCGCCTGTCCGGCCGTGACCAGATCGGCCATGTCCTGCTCGGCGAACAGCTCGCGAACCAGCACGCTGATCTGCGGCCAGGCCGCGAACCGCTCACCGATCACGTCGAATCTGGGGTCGGCGTAGGCGGCCGGCTCCCCCAGCCACGCCCGCAACCCGCGCCACTGTCGCGGCGACATCACGCACAGCCGTACGTAACCGTCCCGGCACGGATAGATCGGGTAGGCGTCCTGGTTGCGGGGCCGGCCACGCCAGCGACTCGCCCCGCGGCGGGCCGCTGCCACCTGGCCCTGCGAGCCGAAGATCGGATCGAGCACCGTGACCACCGCATCGAAGCGGGCGAAGTCGATGTAATCGCCGACGCCGCAACGTAACCGGTTGTAGTAGGCCACCAGCACCGCCCAGGCGGCCTGCACCGCCGCGGTCGCCGAGGCTATCCCGTCCGGCGGCAGCACCGGTGCTCCGGTGGTCGGCTCTGATCGCGACAGCGCACCGGAGAGGGCGTAGAGCACCGCGTCGGTGGCCCGCCAGTGCGAACGCGGCCCGCTCATGCCGAAGTCGGTGACCGACATCGTCACCAGGTGGCGGTACCGGTCGGCCAGTTCACCGCACGAGGTCCCGAACCGCGAGGTCCCCAGGGCGGCGGTGCGCCCGGGCGGGCCGCCATCCACGACGATGTCGGCGGTGCGCGCCAGCTCGTCGAACCGGCGGCGGTCCCGTTCGTCGGCCGGATCCAGGATGACGCTTCGCTTGTTGGCGTTGTGCAACCCGAAGGAGATGCTCACGCCCCCCAGCAGTGGGGCAAGGCGGCGCGCCGGACTGCCGCCGGGGGGCTCGACCTTGAGCACGTCGGCGCCCAGGTCGGCGAGCAACCTGGTGACCGCGTCGGCGTCACCACCAGCCAGATCCAGGACGCGAACCGACTCCAGCAGCACATGGCCAGGGTAATGAACGGTTGCCGCCGGTCCGCGTCGGCGTGGACAATCGCAGAGATGAGTGCAGAGACCACGGCACCGACATCCCCCACACTCTCCGACGACGACCTGGCACGCATCGACGCCTACTGGCGGGCCGCCAACTACCTGTCGGTGGGCCAGATCTATCTGCTGGACAACCCGCTGCTGACCGAACCGCTGCAGGCCGAGCACGTCAAGCCGCGGCTGTTGGGGCACTGGGGCACCACCCCCGGCCTGAACCTGCTCTACGCCCACCTGAATCGGGTTATCCGCGAGCGCGACGCCGACGTCATCTTCGTCACCGGGCCCGGTCACGGCGGCCCGGCGCTGGTCGCCAACGCCTACCTGGAAGGCACCTACAGCCAGGTGTACACCGGCATTGAGGAGAATGCCGAAGGCCTACGAAAATTGTTCCGGCAGTTCTCATTTCCCGGTGGGATACCCAGCCACGTGGCCGCCGAGACGCCGGGCTCCATCCATGAGGGCGGCGAACTGGGCTACGCGCTGGCGCATGCCTTCGGCGCGGCCTTCGACAACCCGGAGTTGGTGGTGGCCTGTGTCATCGGCGACGGCGAGGCCGAGACCGGACCGCTGGCCGCCAGCTGGCATTCGAACAAATTCCTCAACCCCGCCGTCGACGGCGCGGTACTGCCCATCCTGCATCTCAACGGCTACAAGATCGCCAATCCGACCGTCCTGGCCCGGATCCCCCAATCGGAGTTGGAGGCGCTGCTGCGCGGCTACGGGTACCGGCCGATCACCGTCGCCGGTGACGATCCGGCCGTCGTGCACCGGTCGCTGGCGGCCGCACTCGACGACGCGTTCGACGACATCGCGGCGATCCGCCGCGCCGCGCGCGCCGACGGCTCGACCATGCGGCCGGTGTGGCCGATGATCGTGCTGCGCACCCCGAAGGGCTGGACGGGGCCGGCCAAAGTGGACGGTCAGCAGGTGGAGGGCACCTGGCGCGCCCATCAGGTGCCGCTCGCTGCGACCCGCACCGATCCCGGGCACCGCAGGCAGCTGGAGGAATGGTTGCGCGGTTACCGGCCGACGGAGCTGTTCGACGAATCGGGCCGGCTGCAGCCGGAGCTGGCCGCACTGGCGCCGCGCGGAAACCGCCGGATGAGCGCCAACCCGCACGCGAACGGCGGCTTGCTGCTGCGCGACCTGGACCTGCCCGACTTCCGGGACTACGCCGTGCCGGTGTCCCGGCCGGCCACCGAGACCCACGAGGCCACCCGCGTGCTGGGAACCTTCCTGCGCGACGTCATCGACCGCAACCGCGATCGGTTCCGGTTGATGGGCCCCGACGAAACCGCTTCGAATCGCCTTTCAGCGGTATTCGAGACGACCGACCGGGTCTGGCTGTCGGAAACCGCACCCGGGGACGATCACGTAGCCCCCGACGGCAGGGTGCTCGAAGTGCTCTCCGAACACCTCTGCCAGGGCTGGCTGGAGGGCTATCTGCTGACCGGCCGACATGGGCTGTTCAACTGCTATGAGGCGTTCGTGCACATCGTCGACTCGATGTTCAACCAGCACGCCAAGTGGCTTGCGGTCAGCCGCGAGCTGCCGTGGCGCCGGCCGATCGCCTCACTCAATTACCTGCTGACCTCCCATGTTTGGCGCCAGGACCACAACGGCGCGTCCCACCAGGACCCCGGCTTCATCGACCTGGTGGCCAACAAGCGCCCCGAGGTGGTGCGGGTCTACCTACCGCCGGACGGCAACACCCTGCTGTCGGTGGCCGACCACTGCCTGCGCAGCCGCAACTACGTGAACGTGATCGTCGCCGGCAAGCAGCCGGCACTGGCCTACCTGGACATGCCCGAAGCGGTGGCGCACTGCACCCGGGGACTGGGCATTTGGGACTGGGCCGGCACCGCCACCGGTGAGCCGGATGTGGTGCTGGCCTGCGCCGGCGACGTCCCCACCCTCGAAACGCTGGCCGCCGCGGACATCCTGCGCCGGGAGCTGCCCGGCCTTGCCGTGCGGGTGGTCAACGTGGTGGACATCATGCGGCTGCAGCCTGCCACCGAGCATCCGCACGGGTTGCCCGACAGCGAATTCGACGCCTTGTTCACCCGCGACAAGCCGGTGATCTTCGCCTACCACGGCTATGCCTGGCTGATCCACCGGCTGACCTATCGGCGCACCAACCACGACCAGCTGCACGTGCGCGGGTATCGCGAGCGCGGTACCACCACCACCCCATTCGACATGGTGATGCTCAATGACCTGGATCGCTTCCATCTGGTGATGGACGTCATCGACCGGGTGCCGGGTTTGGCTGAGCGCAGCGCGCTGCTGCGCCAGCAGATGGTTGATGCCCGGCTGGCCGCGCGGCTCTACACCCGCGTGCACGGTGAGGACGACCCCCGGATCGCCGACTGGACGTGGCGAACGGACGTTTCTGAAGCCGACGGCGAGATAAGGTGACGGCCATGACTGTTCACCCGTCACCGGTCCGGACGCTTCGCAAGGCGACAATGCTGCTGTTCGGCGTGCTCGTCGCCTCGGCGACCGTCGTCGGTGTCACCCCGGCCGGCGCGACGCCGGACCTCACCTTGGTGCCCGTCCGCTATGACCTGACCGGAACCGGCGTCGCCGGCTACATCACCTACCAGACCCAGAACGGTCAGTCCCACGCCACCAACGCCCCGTTGCCCTGGTCGATCGAGCTGACCGGCCGGATGACCAACATGACCAATCCCGCCGTCTACTCGGTGAGCGCCCAGGGTGCCGGCCCCGGCACGCTGAGCTGCACGGTCAGCGTCAACGGAAAGGTCGTCAGCCGACAGACCGCAACCGGAGACCCGGCGCGAGTGCTGTGCACGACCCACGGTCCCCGCTGAGCTGTCTTGAGCCGCGCGCATACTGACCGGACTGCGTCAGCTTCCAGGCGGGCGTAGAATCCGACCAATGCCTTGCCACGATTTCGCGGCGTCCGGGGGGCGGCATCCGTTGGTGTCGCAACTCGCGGCGCTGAACCAGTTTCGCGCCTTCGTCGACGTCGCCGTCGTCGTGGTGGTCTTGGTGATGGCCAACCTGGTCGCGCATTTCACCACGCCCTGGGCGGCGGTGGCCACGGTGCCCGCGGTCGCCGTCGGTTTGGTGGCCCTGGTCCGCTGCAATGGTCTGAGCTGGGCGGAGCTCGGTCTGGGCCGCGCCCACTGGAAGTCCGGGGTCGGTTACGCCGTCGCGGCGGTACTGGTCGTGGTGTCGGTGATCGCCATCGGCGCCTTACTGCCCTGGACCAGGCCGATGTTCTTGAACAACCATTACGCCACCCTGTCCGGCGCAGTGGTGGCCTCGATGCTGGTCATCCCGCTGCAGACCGTCATCCCCGAAGAGCTGGCGTTCCGCGGCGCGCTGCACGGCGCGTTGCACCGGGCCTGGGGGTTCCGCGGCGTCGCCGCGGCGGGCTCGCTGCTGTTCGGGTTGTGGCATGTGGCGACCTCACTCGGGCTGACCAGCAGCAATGTCGGATTTACCCGGCTGTTCGGCGGCGGGTTCTTGGGCATGGTGGCCGGCGTGACGCTGGCGGTGCTGGCCACCGGGGTGGCCGGTTTCGTGTTCAGCTGGCTGCGTCGCCGCAGCGGCAGCCTCATCGCTCCGATCGCCCTGCACTGGTCGCTCAACGGGGTGGGTGCCCTCGCGGCCGCCCTGGTCTGGCAACTGTCGGCCTGAGCCGGCGGTTCACACCACCAACACCGCCGCCCCGGCGATCCGGCCCGCGGCAAGGTCCGCCAGTGCCCGGTCGGCGTCGCCCAGCGAGTACTCCGGCGTCGTCACGGTGATGTGGTGCGCCGCGGCGAAGTCGAGGAACTCGCGGGCGTCAGCGCGGCTGTTCGACGTCACCGACCGGATCCGGCGTTCGTAGAACAGGTCGCGCTGGTAGTTCAGCGGCGGGATATCGCTCAGATGGATTCCGGCGATCGCGCACGTGCCACCGCGATCCAGGGCCTGGCAGGCGGGCGGCACCAGCTCGCCGACCGGCGCGAACAGGATGGCCGAGTCCAACCGCACCGGCGGCGGGTCGGCCGCCCCCTGGACCGAGGCCGCACCCAGCTGCAGCGCCAGCTCCCGAGCCTGCGGATCCCGGGTCATCACGTGCACCTCGGCGCCACGGGCCAACGCGACCTGCGCGGTGATGTGCGCACTGCCGCCGAACCCGTAGATTCCCAGCCGGCCGCCGGGCGGCAGGTCGGCGAGTTTCAACGAGCGGTAGCCGATGATGCCGGCGCACAGCAGCGGCGCCAACTCGGTGTCGCTGTAGCCGCCGGGCAGATGATGGGCGAACGCGGCTGGGACGGTGGCGAATTCCGCATAACCGCCGTCGTCATCCCAGCCGGTGTAGCGCGACCGCGGGCACAGGTTCTCATCGCCCCGACGGCAGTATCGGCAGGTTCCGCAGGTGTGCCGTAGCCAGGCGATTCCGACCCGATCCCCCACCGCGAAGTCCTCGCCGGCTTCGGCGCCCACCTCGACGACCTCGCCGACCACCTCGTGGCCAGGGGTGACCCCGGCGCGGTGCACCGGTAGGTCACCTTCGGTGACGTGCAAGTCGGTGCGGCACACCCCGCAGGCGCGCACCGCGACCAGCAACTCCGCGGGCTGCGGCCGAGGCACCGCGGCGCTGACCCGGTGCAAGGGCCCGCCGGCGATGGGACCGGGATGATCGACCCGCCAGGCGGTCATGGTCATCCCGGGGGACTGCGCACCCATGACGACATTGTGCGCCCAGCGACCGGAGGCCGGTTCAGCCTCGGCGCACCAATCCCAGCAGCCAAAGCAGCAGGACCGACCCCAAGGTCGCGGTGAACAGCGTGAACCACCAGCCACCGCCGGCCGTGTCGAGGAAGAAGCTCAGCAGGAAACCACCGATCAATGCGCCGATGACACCGATCACGATGTTCATCAAAATACCGCGGCCGCCGCCGCCGACGATCTTGCCGGCCAACCAGCCGGCGATGGCACCGATGATGATGTAGCCGATCCAGCCGACACTGGTCAGCGTCGTCGAGCGTTCGGCGAGGAATTCCGTTGCCGCCAGCACATGCGTTTGCGCAGTCATATCGCCAGGCTAGCGGCTTTTACACCGCTGCGCGGCAAACTATGCCAGCCGATCGGTCAGGATGCGGGCGCCGGCGCCGGCGGCGCCGCCGGGGCGGGTTCCGGGGCCGGTGCGGGAGCCGGAGCAGGCGCCGGTGCGGGCGCCGGAATACCCGGGATGCCGGGCACCGGAGCGGGCGCCGGCTCGACCGGGGCCGGAGCCGCAGTCAGCGGACGGATGGACTCCGTCAGCACTTTGGCCGCCTCCCGGTCCACCGGGTTGTTCGCGGTTCCCAGCCACACCACGAACCACCGCTCGGTCTGGGCGCCGGTGCCGCCGTCGGCCGGCGGCACACCGATGACGCCGCTCCAGATCTGGCCGACCGGTTTGGCCGGGTCGGTGAACTTGACCTCGTAGTAGGACGCGCTGCCGGTCAGGCCGCCGCCCGCCAGCTGAGTGCTTTCCTGGTTGGCGCGGGTCCCGGGGTAGGGCATGAAGAATTCGCCCATGTCGGATCCGAGCCGGGTGGCGGCCTTGGCGTTGTCGGTCTCGGCGCTGGCGTAGAGCCGCTGATCCAGCTTGCCGAGCACGATCCGGGTGTCGTTGGCCACCGGTGCGGGCTGCCCGGGCAGCATCGGATCTCCGGTCTGCTTGCTCAGCAGCGAGGATCCGTATTCCAGGTGGCTGGTGTCGGACTGCACCCAGCCGCCGGGCAGCACGTAGCTGAATCCGCCGGCCACGTCGTCGACCCGGCCCACCTCGGGTGCGCCCGGCTCGGCGGCCGGCGCCGGTGCGTGCCCGTCGGCGGGGGGCGGTGCGTCGGCCGGTGGCGCATCGGCCGTGGCGGGCGGCGCCGGCGGTGGTGGCGGCGGCGGGTCCGCGGAGGCCGGCGACGCCATGGCGAATGCCAGCGCACCGGCGATCGCGGTGGCCCACGTCGTCGCAGCCACCGCCCGAATGCCCCTGTGAGCCGTTGAGGTCAGGTCCACCTGCTTCATGGCAGAAAAACCTACCGCGTCCGGACCGCTACGCAAGTTACGCCATGCCGGGGTGTGTCGCCCGCAAGGTCACTTCCTGCGCCTTGACGCCGAACCAGACCGGCTCGCCCGGCGCCAGCCGCAACTCGCCGGCGGCCTCGGCGGTGATGTCGGCGGCCAGTCCGGGCGCGCCGTCCGGCTGGTCGACACCGCGTACCTGGATCGCGCTGCCCCGTGCGTCCAGTTCGGCGACGGTCACCGCCACGAGGTTGCGCGGGCTGCCGTGCGCCGGCGGCTCCCGATACACCGCAACCGCCCGGGGTGTACACACCGCGACAGCCGGCCGGCCGACGCCCGAGCCGTCGTCGGCGATTCCGTGCCACCGATCGCCCCACCGGGTGCGTAGCACACCGTCGCTTTCGATCACCCCGGCCACCAGATTGAAACCGGCGATGCGCGCCCCGAATCGACTGCGGGGTGCGGCCAAAACCTCTGCCGTGCCACCGATTTCGGCAACCCTACCCGACTCGAGCACCAGTACCCGATCGGCCAGCGCGAACACGTCGAGCAGGTCATGGGTGACCAGCACCGTGGTGCGGCGAGTGGTGGCGATGACCTCACGCAGCACGGTGCGCACCGCGTCGGCCGCAGCCACATCGAGCCCGGCCAACGGCTCGTCGAGC
>NZ_QMEX01000040.1 GCF_003284925.1 Mycolicibacter senuensis | reverse complement strand
GCCGCGACACACCCGAGGCACCCCGCCCAACGTCGTCGAGACCGACCCGCGAAGCTGGCTGTTGCTGGCCGCCGGGCTGCTCAGCACCGCCGAGGCGACCGCCGCCGCGAAGCTGCGATTGTCCGGCTCGCGGGCCGCCGAGATCGCCGGATGGCTGCCGTTGGTGAAACTTGACGCATGTTGACCGTAGACTGAAGACCGTCACTTGAGGCCCGTCCCCCTGGAGCAGCTAAAACGTGCCGGACCAGCAGCCTGTAGACCTTGAGAATTCCCCCCGCGAGGAGTGCGGCGTGTTCGGCGTTTGGGCTCCCGGCGAAGACGTCGCCAAGCTCACATATTACGGCTTGTATGCGTTGCAGCACCGCGGTCAAGAGGCCGCCGGTATCGCCGTCGGCGACGGATCGCAGGTGCTGGTGTTCAAGGACCTCGGCCTGGTCAGCCAGGTGTTCGAGGAGCAGACGCTGGCGGCGATGCCCGGCCACGTGGCAATCGGCCACTGCCGCTACTCCACCACCGGTGACACCACCTGGGAGAACGCCCAGCCGGTGTTCCGCAACACCGCGGCGGGCACCGGGGTGGCGCTGGGCCACAACGGCAACCTGGTCAACACCACCGAGTTGGCCGGCCGCGCCCGCCGGCTGGGGCTGATCGACACCCGTGGTCCCGGCGTGGCCACCACCGACTCCGACATCCTGGGCGCGCTGCTGGCGCACGGCTCCGCAGACACCAGCCTGGAGCAGGCGGCGCTGGAACTGCTGCCGACCGCGCGCGGCGCCTTCTGCCTGACATTCATGGACGAGAACACCCTCTACGCGGCCCGCGACCCGTGGGGTGTGCGCCCGCTGTCGTTGGGGCGGCTGGACCGCGGCTGGGTGGTGGCGTCGGAGACCGCCGCGCTGGACATCGTCGGCGCCTCGTTCGTCCGCGACATCGAACCCGGTGAGCTGCTGGCGATCGACGCCGACGGGGTGCGCTCGTCCCGGTTCGCCAACCCCACCCCCAAGGGCTGTGTCTTCGAGTACGTCTACCTCGCCCGGCCCGACAGCACCATCGGCGGCCGGTCGGTGCACGCCACCCGGGTGGAGATCGGCCGCCGGCTGGCCCGCCAGCATCCCGTCGACGCCGACCTGGTCATCGGGGTGCCCGAGTCCGGCACCCCGGCCGCGGTCGGGTACGCCCAGGAGTCCGGCATCGACTACGGGCAGGGCCTGACCAAGAACTCCTATGTCGGGCGGACCTTCATCCAGCCGTCGCAGACCATCCGCCAGCTCGGCATCCGACTCAAGCTCAACCCGCTGCGCGAGATCATCCGCGGCAAGCGGCTCATCGTCGTCGACGATTCGATCGTGCGGGGTAACACCCAGCGGGCACTGGTGCGGATGCTCCGCGAGGCGGGCGCCATCGAGGTGCACGTACGGATCGCGTCCCCACCGGTGAAATGGCCGTGCTTCTACGGCATCGACTTCGCCTCACCGGCCGAGCTGATCGCCAACGTCGTCGAGGACGAGACCGAGATGCTCGAGGCGGTGCGGCGCACCATCGGCGCGGACACGCTGGGCTACGTCGGGCTGGAGGACATGATCGCCGCCACCGAGCAGCCCAAGTCGCGACTGTGCAGCGCCTGCTTCGACGGCAACTACCCGATCGAGCTGCCCGGCGACAGCGCGCTGGGCAAGAACGTCGTCGAGCAGATGCTGGCCACCACCGCATTACAGGCCGAGAGTGACCCCGACCCGGCGCTGAGTAAGCCCTAAGCACCCGCGGCATCCGCAGCCCTTCGGGCCGAAGCCCCGGCCGCAAGTATCAACTACTTGACACTAGATCGGTCACTTCGATAGCGTCGGCGCCATCGAGGCTCGGCCCTGACATCATCAGGCCAGGACAGGAGTGGTTGTGGCGCGTTTTCCCAAGCCGCCCGAGGGCAGTTGGACCCAGCACTATGAACTCGGTACCGAACCGGTGTCCTACCGCGATTCCATCACGCCGGAGGTCTACGAGAAGGAGCGGGCGGCGATCTTCCGGCGCGCCTGGCTCAATGTCGGTCGGGTGGAACAGCTTCCGCGCAAGGGAAGCTATTACACCAAGGAGCTCAAGGTCGCCAATACCTCGATCATCGTGGCGCGCACCACATCTGACGAGGTCAAGGCCTACCACAATGTCTGCCGTCACCGCGGCAACAAGCTGGTGTGGGACACCATGCCGCTGGAGGAGACCAGCGGGAACTGCCGCCAGTTCACCTGCAAGTACCACGGCTGGCGCTACGACCTCGACGGCAACCTGACCTACGTGCAGCAGGAAGAGGAGTTCTTCGACCTGGACAAGAGCCGCTATGGGTTGGTCGGCGTGCACTGCGAGGTCTGGGAGGGCTTCATCTTCGTCAACTTCGCCGCGGAGCCCGAGCAGTCGCTGCGCGAATTCCTCGGCCCGATGGTCACGGCTTTGGAGGGTTACCCGTTCGGGAAGATGACATCGCGGTGGCAGTACCGTTCGGAAGTCAACTCCAACTGGAAGCTGTTCCTGGACGCGTTCCAGGAGTTCTATCACGCGCCGGTGTTACACGGGAACCAGACGCCGGTGGCCTGCCGGGTGGCGGCCGAGGAGGCCGGTTTCGAGGCGCCGCACTACCGTCTCGAGGGGCCGCACCGGTTGGTGAGCACCTCGGGGGTGCGGGCCTGGGAGATGTCGGCCGAGATGCGCAAGCCGATCGAGGACATCTGTCAGAGCGGGTTGTTCGGCCCGTGGGACCCGCCGGACATCGGCCCGGTTCCCGACGGCCTCAACCCGGCCAACTGCGATCCCTGGGGGCTGGACTCGTTCCAGATCTTCCCCAACTTCACCATCCTGTTCTGGGGCCAGGGCTGGTACCTGACCTACCACTACTGGCCGACGTCGCACGAGTCGCACATCTTCGAGGGCACGCTGTACTTCCCGCAGCCGCGCACGCCCCGCGAGCGGGTCGCCCAGGAACTCGCGGCCGTATCGTTCAAGGAGTACGGGTTGCAGGACGCCAGCACGCTGGAGGCCACCCACACGATGCTCGGCACCGGAGCGGTGGACCACTTCCTGCTCAACGACCAGGAGGTGCTGATCCGGCACTTCCACCACGAAACCGCCCGATGGATCGCCGAATACGAGCACGCGAACGCGAAGGTGTGAGTTTGCCATGACCGCGATGCTGCCGAGTGAGTTCTCCGACCTTGAACCCTTCAACGGCTGGTGCCTGGCCTCTGAACCGGAGCGCTACGCCAAGCGGATGGCCAGTTCGATGGCGGACATGCAGGCGTTCTACGATGCCATCACGGCGCGCGCCGAAGACGCGCTGGCCTACTGCGACAAGTTCAGCCTCGACGACCTGCCCGAGGATGTCCTCAACCTGATGCACCTGCTGTATTCCATGATCACGGTGGCGTTCCCGGCCGAATCCTGGAAGCAGCCAAGTGTTCCCGACTCCGGGGCCGCCGTCATCGAGTGCGTCGCCGAGCCGTTCCCGTGAGCGAGGCCGGGACCACGGTGCTGCGGGCCGCCCGGTGGCTCGACATCGACGCCGGCGTGGTGCGGTCGCCGGCCGTCATCGTCATCGAAAACGGGCGCATCGCGGCGATCAATCCCGAAGCGCCGGTAGCCGATTCCGCCGAGGACATCGATCTCGGTGACGTGACGTTGCTGCCCGGCCTGATGGACATGGAACTCAACCTGCTCATCGGCGGACCGGGCAGCCCCGAAGGGCTGCCCACGCCCATGCACGGTGTGCAGGACGACCCGGTCTATCGCACCCTGCGGGCGGCGGTGAACGCGCGGACCACGCTGGAAGCCGGATTCACCACCGTGCGGAACCTCGGCCTGATGGTCAAGACCGGTGGTTATCTGCTCGACGTTGCGCTTCAGCGCGCCATCGACCAGGGGTGGCACGTCGGCCCGCGCATCTATCCCGCCGGCCATGCCGTCACGCCCTACGGTGGGCACCTGGATCCGACGGTCTTCCAGCGGTTGGCGCCCGGGATCATGCCGTTGTCGGTCGCCGAGGGGATCGCCAACGGGGTACCCGACGTGATCGCCTGCGTGCGGTACCAGATTCGCCACGGCGCCAAGCTGATCAAGGTCTCGGCGTCCGGCGGCGTCATGTCGCACAGCACCTCGCCGGGCGCCCAGCAGTACTCCGATGCCGAGTTCGCCGCGATCGCCGACGAGGCCCACCGGGCCGGGGTACGAGTGGCCGCCCACGCCGTCGGTGACGTCGCCATCCAGGCCTGCATCCGGGCCGGCATCGATTGCATCGAGCACGGTTTTCTGGCCAGCGACGAGACCATCGCGATGATGGTCGATCACGGCACTTTCCTGGTGTCCACCACCTATCTCACCGACGCGATGGCCGTCGACCGTATCGCCCCCGAGCTGCGCAAGAAGGCCGCCGAGGTGTTTCCGCGCGCAAAAGCCATGCTGCCCAAGGCTATCGCCGCGGGCGTGAAGATAGCGTGCGGCACCGACGCGCCGGCCATCCCGCACGGCCAGAACGCCAAGGAGCTGGCGGCGCTGGTGCAGCGCGGCATGACACCGGTACAGGCGCTGCGGGCGGCCACCGCCACCAGCGCCGAACTCATCGCCGCCGAGCACGAACTCGGCCGGCTGGCGCCGGGCTACTGCGCCGATATCATCGCTGTGCCCGGCGACCCGACCCGCGACATCGCAGTCACCGGTGACGTGCGGTTCGTCATGAAGGACGGCCGAGTCTTCAAGCGCAGCTGACCTGGGAAGTGGGGACATGGATCTCAACCGCAACACCCTGTGGCTGCTCAAGCAGGCCTTCTACTACTCGCTGACCACCGTGAACGAGGCGATCAGCGATTACGGGGTGAGCACCGCCCAGATCGGGTTGTTACGCCAACTGGCCGGCGAGCCGGGGCTGTCCGGCGCGGAGCTGGCGCGCCGGCTGCTGATCACTCCGCAGGGCGTACAGCTGGCGCTGAGCGCGCTCGAGGGACGCGGTCTGGTGGAGCGCAAGCAGGATCCGCGGCACGGCCGAATCCTGCGGGCCTATCTCACCGATGAGGGGCGTTCGGTGGCCTCGGCGGTGGTCGCCGACGCGATCGCCGCGCACGAGAAGGTGTTCGGCGTATTGACCGCGCAGGAACAGGAGACGCTGCGGGCGCTGCTGACCCGCGTCGTCGAGCAGGGCACCGGGCATACCCTGTTCGACGACCACGTCGAGCCTGACTAGCGTCGGGGTCCAGGTTTCGGCGCGGCGAGTTCGGCCAGCGCCGCCGAGAACAACTCGTCCATCCGCGGACTCAACTCGGCCAGCGTCGTGGCGCTGGCATGGCCGGCGGCGCCGAAGACCGGCCGGTCGGTCTCGCCGGTGGCGCCGATGGTCAGACACAGGCAGCCGAGGCCGTCTGCGCGGAGTTCCTCGATGGCCTTGCCGACGTCGGCTTCGGCGTAACGGCCTTCGTAGCCGACGTCGTAGGGAAAGCCATCCGACAAGACGAGCAACAGCCGATTGGGGGTGCCCGCCTCGGCCTTGAGGATCTGCGCGGCGCCGCGGATCCCGGCGCCGAGCCGGGTGTAGCCCGACGGCTGGAGCTGGTTGAGCCGGGCTCGCCCGACCGCACCGAAACGTTGCCCGAAGGTCTTGATCGCCGGCAGCTCAACACAGTGCCTGCCCTGCGACCGGAACGCATAGACGGCCACCCGATCGCCGAGCTCCTCGAGCGTGACGGCCAGCGTGGCGGCCGCTCGGCGCTGATGGTCATGCACCGCGAGGCCTGCCGGGTCGGTGTCCGTCGACGATCCGGACGCATCCAGCAAGATCAGGACGCCGAGATTGCGGGCAAGTTTGCGCCGTTCGGTGTAGACGTGTTCCGCTGGCGAATGGCCGGAGCGCAAGTCCACGAACACATCGACGAGCGCCTCGAGGTCCAGCTCGTCCCCGTCGGGCTTTCCCCGTAACACCTTGGCCCCCAAGCCGACCCGCGACAGCCGCCGGCGAAGCACATCATCGTGGATCACACCGGCGCCGGAGGGGGGTGCGGCGGCGGTGAGCGGGAAATCGACGACGCGGCACCAGTTGGGCCGGTAGGTGTTGCTGAAGACATCCCACTCGGGATACCAGGCTCCGCCGATACCCGCCGTTGCCGCCGGCTTCTCGTCGGTGAATCGGATCCGGCTGGGCAGCGGGCGGGCGTTCGGTCCGGCCGACCGCGTCCGGCGCAGGGTGCGGGCCGACAGCTCACCGCCGGAGCTGCTGTCGCCGGACCGCGAGCCGCCGAGCAGTTTTCGCAGAAACTCGGAGAGGGCTGGCGAATTGAAGACCGGATTGCCGAACAACTTGAGGATCCTGCTCTGGCCGGCGTCCGTCTCGTCATCGTCATCGTCTGCCGGTGCGTCGGTGGCAACGAGCTCGAAGCGCAGGTCGGCGTAGGCGGCTTGCGCGCCGGCGGTGCCGGCCGACTGCAACAGCCGGGCGGGTTTGATGACACCGAACCACTCCGGTGGGTCTGCGATGTTGACCCGCGTTCTGGCCAGCCGCAGCGATTCGTCGGCCGTCGCGGTACGCGGCGGCGACCCGGAGCGCAGTGCCGCCGCCAGCGGCAGCCGGGTGGCCACGTCGCTCAGTACCCGGTCGCCTTCGAGCGCTAGATAGCGCCGGGCCACCGAGGGGCGTGCCCGCAGCGCCTTGACCAGCCGCGGTTCCAGGCTCCCGGCGCCCAGCAGCGCGCCCTGGACCAGGATCTCGCGGCGCTGCGTCGCCGCCGATGCGCCCGCCGACACGAAGATGGCATGCCCGTTGGTGTGTGCGGCCTCGCCCGCGGGCGCCTGCGCAACCTCGACCGACCGGCCCGCGAGGTAGCCGGCGATGAACTTGAACCGGTCGGGCGTGGCCGGGCCCGGCGCGCTCACATCGGGGGAAGAACGGCGTCGGCGAGTTCACCGAGCGCGCGGATGACGTCGGTGTCGTCGGAGAGGATTTGGACGATGGCGGCCTGGACTGCGCTGCGCAGGCCGAGGCCTTCGGCGACCAGGCCGCCGGCCAGGATCAGCATCCTGGTGGAGGCGCCCTCGCGCAGCGGGGAGCCGTCCAGGTTCCGGATGGCGTTGCCGAGTGCCACCAGCGCCTGCGCCGTCTGCGGATCGACCCCGGTTTCGTGCGAGACGATGTCGATCTCGGCCTGCGCCGGCGGGAAGCTGAGCTCGATGGCGACGAACCGTTGCCGGGTCGACTCCTTGAGATTCTTCAGCACGCTCTGGTACCCGGGGTTATAGGAGATCACCAGCTGAAACCCCGGTGCCGCCGGCACCGTCGTGCCGAGTCGATCCACCGGCAGGGCACGGCGGTGATCGGCGAGCGGATGGATGACCACCGTGGTGTCCTGGCGCGCCTCCACCACCTCGTCCAGATAGAAGATGGCGCCTTCGCGTACCGCACGGGTCAACGGACCGTCGACCCAAACCGTTTCCGAGCCCTTGAGCAGGAACCGGCCCACCAGGTCCGCCGACGTCATGTCCTCGTGTCCGGCGACGGTGATCAGATCGCGACCCGACTGCTCGGCCATGGCCTCCACGAAACGCGTCTTCCCACATCCCGTGGGCCCCTTCAACAGCACCGGCAGCCCGCGACGCGCCGCCGCCCGAAAGACTTCGATCTCATCGCCGACCGCCCGGTAAAAGGGCGCCCCGGTACGGCTTCCGGCCGATGTGGCGGAGCTGTTGTTCAGCACTGTCACTTCCCGGGCTCGAAGGGCACGATCGGGGGCACCGAAACCCCGTCGGGCATCACCAGTTGGCCGTCGACATTGATGTAGCCGGACCGGTTGGACGGCATCGGCAGGGCCGGATGCGGACACGGCTTGTCGGTCCCGTCGCCGCAGATGCCGCCGGTGAAGTAGGAGCGCTTCTGGTGGTCTTGTGGCCACGGATCGGCATGCAGGGCGATCCATTGCGCCGGGCCCATGTAGAAGGCGAAGAAACACGCGCTCACCCCGGCGAAGATCGCCAGGAACCGGGTGAACTGTTGCCGCGCGAATCCGCCGCGGACGCCATCCAGTCCGCGCTCGACGACGGTGCGGCCGCGATCGTCGGTGAAGTAACGCAGGCAGCACAGCGCCGCCTGCACCGCTCCCCACATGAGTCCCTCGTAGACGGGCCATTGGTAGTAGGTGTCGGCATTGATCGACACCGACCGGATGGCGCCGGGGTAGGTGTACAGGCCGATCGGCAGCAGGACCAGGCCCTCCATGACGAAGTCGAAGACGAACGAGATCGCATAGGTCACGGCGATCAGGCGAAGATTGCTGATGCCGGGCCAGCGCGCCTTGATCTTTCGCATCACGGCGCATCCGACGATGGTGATCAGCAGCACCCCGTAGGCGTAGCCCGGAAGGTTCGTCAACAGCGGCTCGGCGACCTGGCGGCCGGGTTCCTCCGGTGACGCCCACCCGGGGATGTGCGACGTCCAGGCGCCCCGGTTGAACAGCCAGGTGTTGTAGGTGCACCAGGTGTTGAAGTAGTTGAGCAGCGGGTCTTGGAAGAACATCAGGCCGATCGATAAAAAGAGCATGCCGTCCAACGTGATTCGCCGCTCGCGACGCCAGGGGCGGATGAAGAACCACCAGATGGCGAACGGCAGGCCGACCCACAGCACGATGGCGTTGGCCATCAGCGGAACCTTCATGTACATCGGCGGATCGTTCGGTCCGACCGGGACGCGTTCGAAGTACGGGCCGGTGATCCAACGCGCCCACACATACAGCTGCAGCGCCAGCAGCGCGCCGCCGGCGGCCGCCCAGATCCGGATGGCCCCGCCGCCTCGACTGCCGGCGGACTCCGGCCGCGCGGCAACTGACACGTTCTGCTGGCTCGGCACGCCGCTTCCCATGTTGCGGTCCCCTTCCCGGATGACGCAGTGTGTGCCGAAATATACTCATCGGTATCTGAGTTGCCAATAGGTATCGCAGATTCTGTGGGATGATCTCGGGCATGGTGGAGCGGTGGACCCGGGAGCGGCGGCTGGCTCACACGCGTTCGCTGCTACTGGACGCCGCCGAAGAAGTGTTCGCCGAAAAGGGCTTTACCACCGCGACTCTCGATGACATCGCCCAGGCCGCCGGCTACACCAAGGGCGCCATCTACAAGCACTTCGGCGCCAAGGAGGAGCTCTTTTTGGCCGTCAGCGACCGGTATTGGCGGCGCTATTTCGAGAACTTCGCCGAGGTGATGGCGAGCGCGAGTCAGATCGGGGCGCGGGAACTCGACGACATCGCCGAGCGGTGGCGGCAGCTGAGTCAAGACCGCGGCGCAGAGCACGCCGCGCTCGGGCACGAGTTCGCGCTGTATCTGCTGCGCAACCCCGACGCCCGGGAGCGGGTCGCCGCCAAGCGGGCCGAGGTCGTCGAGCAGCTGGCGCAGTTCATCGTCGCCGGTGTCGAACGGCTGGGCGGGACGCTGCTGATCCCCGCATTGACGCTGGCCCAGGTCCTCGTCGCCACCAGTGATTCGGCCGTGCTGGCCAGCCGGCTCGACGACGTCGATCTGTATCGGCCGGTCGTCGCGATGTACGTCTCCATGATCAAGCTGCCCTGACCGGTTGTCAGCAGTGCAGCGCCGGGCACTTGAGATTAATGACAAGTACTTGATAATATCCGTCACGATGCAGTGCGCAGTTGTGATTCGCCGATCGGCGCCGAAGGGGATGCAATGACCACAGAGGTGTCGCCGCGGGTCGCCGTGGTCACCGGCGGAGCCTCCGGCATGGGCGAGGCCACCTGTCACGAACTGGGCCGCCGCGGCTATCGCGTCGCCGTTCTCGACGTCGATGACCAAGCCGCGCAGCGGGTTACCGACGACCTTCGCGGCCGGGGTGTCACCGCGCTGGGAGTCGGGGTCGACGTCACCGATCGGGTCGCCGTCGACGACGGCCTGGCTAAGGTGCGCAGCCAGCTGGGGCCGGTCGCGGCACTGGTCACCAGCGCGGGCGTATTCGGCTACTCCGCCTTCGCCGACATCGCGCCGCCGGAGTGGGCGCGAATCATCGACGTCAACCTCACCGGTACCTTCCACTGCTGCCAGGCCGCGCTACCGGACATGGTCGAGGCCGGCTGGGGGCGCATCGTGATGATCTCGTCGTCCAGTGCCCAGCGCGGTACACCGTTCGCGGCCCACTACGCGGCGTCCAAGGGCGCGGTCATCACGCTGACCAAGTCGCTGGCCCGCGAGTACGCCGGCCACGGCATCACGGTCAACAACATCCCGCCCTCGGGGATCGAGACGCCCATGCAACACCAGTCGCAGGCGGCCGGACACCTGCCGCCCAACGAGCAGATCGCCGCCAACATCCCGCTGGGCCGGCTGGGCACCGGCGCCGACATCGCCGCGGCTGTCGGGTTCCTGTGCTCGGAGGAGGCCGGCTTCATTACCGGTCAGGTGCTGGGCGTCAACGGCGGATCAGTGATGTGACACGGCGTATTTCGCCGGGTAATCAGGGAGGTTCAGATGCAACGATCCGGTAGGCCCGCAGCGGGTTCGTGGACCGAGCACTATGGGCTCGACACCGGCCCGGTCTCGTTCGCCGACTCCACCTCGCCCGAGTTCTATGAGGTCGAGCGTGAGGCGGTGTTCAAACGAGCCTGGCTCAACGTCGGCCGCGTCGAGGAGGCGCCCGACCACGGCAGCTACGCCACCAAGGAGATCGAAGCGGCCCGGGCGTCGGTCATTCTGGTGCGCACCGACGGCGGGGTTCGCGCATTCCACAATGTCTGCCCGCGGTGCGCCACGAAGCTGGTCTGGGACGACTTCCCGGACCGCGAGACCGCCGGGCAATGCCAGCAGTTCATTTGTAAGCGCTGCCGCGGCAGCCACGGATTCGACGGTGCCGAGCCGGACCTGATCGCAGTCCACTGCGACATCTGGAACGGCTTCGTCTTCATCAACTTCGCAGCCGAACCGCAGCAGGGTCTACGCGAATTCCTCGGGCCGATGATCACCGGTCTCGACGACTACCCGTTCGAGAAACTGACCGAACGCTACGACTGGGTGGCGCACAACAACAGCAACTGGAAGATCTTCGCCGACGCGTTCCAGGAGTACTACCACGTGCCGGCGCTGCACTCGCAGCAGGTTCCCGCCGCGGTGCGAGTGCCCGATGCCGGCTTCACCTGCGGTCACTTCCAAGTCGACGGGCCGCACCGGTTGGTGTCCACCGCCGGGCGGCGCCGCTGGTTGCTGCCGCCGGAGTACATGTACCCGATCGAACGCGCCACCCGCAGCGGACTGGTCGGCCCCTGGGAGACCCCCGATATCGGCGAGATACCGGCAGGGGTGAACCCGGGCGGCATCGAACCGTGGGGGATCAGCAACTTCCAGATCTTCCCCAACACCGAGATCCTCATCTACGGCGGCTGGTACCTGCTCTACCGGTACTGGCCCACGTCGCACAACACCCACCGGTTCGAGGCCCACACCTACTTTCACCCGGCCCGCACCGTGCGGGAACGCATCGAACACGAGGTTGCCTCGGTGGTGCTCAAGGAGTTCGCACTTCAGGACGCCGGCATGCTCGGCGGCACCCAAGCCGCGCTGGAGTACGGCATCGTCGACGACTTCCCGCTCAACGATCAGGAGATCTTGGTCCGGCACCTGCACCAGGTGGTCAACGACTGGGTGGACGGCTACCAGCGCGACCACGTCGGCGCGGGAGGGCCCCGGTGACCGCCAAGAAACTGCCGAGCGCCTTCGCCGAGCTGGAGAGGTTCGCCGAAACCTGGTGCTTGCCAACCGAAACCGAAAGATTCAGCCAGCGGCTGGCCAGCACCATCCCGGAGCTGCGGGTGTTCTACGACGCGTTCTTCCCGCGGTTGGAGGAGGCGATCGACTACTGCGACAAGTTCGCCCTCGACGAGCTTCCCGAGGACGCGCTCAACCTGCTGCACCTGATCTATTCACTGGTCATGGTGGCCATGGCGGTCGAGGTCATGCACCAGCCCGCCCCCGTCGACGCCGCCGACGCGGTCATGATCCGCACCGGCTGGCCCGTCCCGTGACCGCGGAGTTCCCTGCCCGAAAGGACGCAGCCGATGAGTCTGCTCACCATCAACAAACTCACCTCCTCGGTGGGCGCCGAGGTCATCGGTGTCCAGCCGGAACGACTGGTCGACGACGATCACCTCAGTGCCGCGGTGCTCGAGGCGCTGGAGGACAACGGGGTCCTGGTGTTTCGGGATCTGCATCTTGAGCCCACCGACCAGGTGGCATTCTGCGGGCGGCTGGGCAGCGTGGACTTCTCCTCGGACGGCCACCACGAGGTGGCCGGGATCTACCCGATCACGCTGAACAGCGCGAAGAATTCCGCCGCGAGCTACCTGCGCGCCACATTCGACTGGCACATCGACGGTTGCACGCCGATGGGCGACGAGTGCCCGCAGAAGGCGACCGTGCTCTCCGCGGTGCAGGTCGCCGAACGGGGTGGCGAGACCGAGTTCGCCAGTTCCTATGGCGCCTACGACCTGCTCACCGACGAGGAGCAGCAGCGCTTCGGCGCCCTGCAGGTGGTGCACTCGCTGGAAGCCTCTCAGCGCCGGGTCACCCCCGACCCGACACCGGAAGAGCTCGCGAGGTGGCGGGCCCGGCCCACCCACACCCATCCGCTGGTGTGGACACACAACACCGGCCGAAAGTCATTGGTGCTGGGCGCCTCCGCCGACTACATCGTCGGCATGGATCTCGACGAGGGGCGCGCGCTGCTGACCGAACTGCTCGAGCGCGCCACCGTGCCTGACAAGGTCTACCGCCACAACTGGTCGGTCGGCGACACCGTCATCTGGGACAACCGGGGCGTGCTGCACCGCGCCGCCCCGTACGACCCCGACTCGCCGCGGGAGATGCTGCGCACCACGGTGCTCGGTGACGAGCCCATCCGGTGATCCGGCTGGAGCCGGTGTGTCAGAACGGTTGGCGATACGGTCTACTTGGCTTGGCGGTCAAGGCCTTTAGCGTCCGGGAGGAGACCACATGACCGAGTTGTCCACCGAGAGCGAGCTGTTCGTCGCGACCGCGCGGGCGTTTCTCGACAAGACCGCGGCGATCAGCGCGCAACGCGAGTTGCATGCCCAGGGCCGCTCCTATGACCCGGCGTGGTGGAAACGGGCTGCTGAACTCGGCTGGGCCGGCCTGCTGGTGCCCGAGGAGCTCGGTGGCGGCAGTGTCTCGGAAAGCGGTCTGCACGACCTGGCGGCGATCGCCGAAGCGATCGGGCGCACGGTGGGTCCGGGGCCGCTGTACCCGGTGAGCACCGTGCTGGCTGGCCTGATCGACGCCGACAACGCCGAGGCCCTCGCCGGGAGCATCGCCGCACTGGTAGCCGGGGAACAGGTGGCCACCTGGGCCGCGGATGAACCGGGCCGGGCCTTCCGCCCGCAGGCGCCGAGTGCCACCGCGACCCCCACCGCCAAGGCCGGGGGAACCGGCTACCGGCTCAACGGCGTCAAGGACCGGGTCGAGGCCGGCGCGCAGGCGGACCTGATTCTCGTCGGGGCCCGCACCGACGACGGCGCGCTGCGACAGTTCCTGATCCGCTCCGACGCCCCGGGGGTGACGGTGCGCCCGCAGAACTGCGTCGACCTGGTGAAGCAGTACGCCCGCATCGAGTTCGACGACGTCGAGGCCGAGGCGGTCGTGGGCACCGCCGCCCTCATCGACCGGCAGACCCAGGTCGGCATCGCGCTGGCGTGCGCCGAGTCCGTCGGGATCCTGGACGCCGTGCTGGCCCTGACCATCGAGTGGTGTCGGGACCGCTACAGTTTCGGCCGGCCGCTGGCGTCCTACCAGGCGCTCAAACACCGGCTTGCCGACATGACCATGTGGTTGCACGCGGCACGCGCCATCACCGCCGGCGCCGTCGACAAGATCGCCGCGCGAGCCCCGGACGCCGGGATGTGGGCCAGCGCCGCCAAATCCTATCTGGGGGAGCACGCCGGGCTGCTGGTCCAGGAGTGCATCCAGCTGCACGGCGGTATCGGCGTCACCTGGGAGCACGACCTGCACGTCTATCTGCGGAGGATCACGTTGTACAGCAACCTGCTCGGCACTCCGGACGAGCATCACCGGGCGATCTTCACCGCCGCGAACACCACGGAGCCCGCCGCATGAGCCAGACCGCCGCAACCGAGCTCAGCGTGGCGGAGTTCGCCGCCCGGGCGCGTGCCTGGCTGGCCGACAACATGCCGCGGCTGGACCCGCAGCAGCCGCCGCGCAACGGGCGTGACGACGAGGGCGCCTGGCAGCGTGCCCGCGAACTCCAGCGACGCCTCTACGAGGGTGGCTTCGCCGGGATCTGCTTCCCGCGCGAATACGGCGGCCTCGGACTGGACATCAGCTATCAGAAGGCTTACGACGTGGAATCCGACGGCTACGAGATGCCGTTGATCCTCAACGTCCCGACCTTCACCATCTGCTGCGCGACGCTGCTCGACACCGGCAGTGAGGAGCAGAAGCGCGAGCACATCAGCGCCGCGCTACGCGGTGACGAGGTGCTCGTCCAACTGCTGTCGGAGCCCAGTGGCGGGTCGGATCTGGCGGGGCTGATCACCCGCGCCGACCGCGACGGCGACGGCTGGGTGATCAGCGGGGCCAAGACCTGGAGCACCAGCGCCTTTGCCGCCGATTACGGGCTGCTGCTGGCCCGCACGGACGCGACGGTGCCCAAGCACGAGGGCCTGACCATGTTCCTCATGCCGATCGACGCGCCCGGCGTCACACTGCGGCGCATCGAACAGGTGGACGGATCCAACGAGTTCTGCGAGGAGTTCTTCGACGGGCTGCGGCTCGGTGATGACGCGGTGGTCGGTGAGGTCAACAAGGGCTGGGACGTCGCCTCCCGACTGTTGTTCCACGAGCGGCGTGCGGTCGGACAGGGCTCGGAGTTCGCCAGCGGCCGCGGCGCCGAACGCACCGAGATGGCCGCCGGTGACTTCCTCACCCTGGCCGCCGAAGCCGGGACCGCCGACGACCCGTTGACCCAGGACAAGGTCGGCCGGGTGCTTGCCCGACGGATGGTCCGCGACTGTCTCGTCGACCATGTCGGGCGTGCGATGCGCACCGGGGCGCTGCCGCCCGCCGCGGGCTCGCTCATCCGGCTGTTCCATTCCGACGTCACCTTCCTGGAGGTCGACACCGCCACCGAGGTCGCCGGCCCGCTCGGCGTCGTCGACGACGACGCGCAGTTGCTCAAGGTCGGAAAACGGTACCTGTCCCGCCAGACGGTGGCGCTCGGCGGCGGCAGCAACGAGATGGCCCGCAACGTCATCGCCGAGCGGGTCCTGGGCCTGCCCCGTGAACACGCCGCCGATCGCGGCGTCCCGTTCAACCAGGTCCGACACAACAGGGCGTGACCGCGGCACGCGCGAGCACGGTAGCCTTACCGCGATGACGGATCCCGCAGCACATTCGAGCGCCCAGGGCGTCACCTACGCTTCGGCCGGTGTGGACATCGAGGCCGGTGACCGGGCTGTCGAACTGTTCAAGCCGCTGGCCGCCAGGGCGACCCGGCCGGAGGTGCGCGGCGGGCTCGGCGGGTTTGCCGGGCTGTTCGCCCTGCGCAACGATTACCGCGAGCCGCTGCTGGCGTCGTCCACGGACGGGGTGGGGACCAAGCTGGCGATCGCCCAGGCGATGGACAAGCACGACACCGTCGGCATCGATCTGGTCGCGATGGTGGTCGACGACCTGGTGGTGTGCGGTGCCGAGCCACTGTTCCTGCAGGACTACATCGCTGTCGGCCGCACCGTGCCCGAACGCGTCAGCGCGATCGTGTCCGGTATCGCCGAAGGTTGCGTGCAGGCCGGTTGTGCGCTGCTGGGCGGCGAGACCGCCGAACACCCCGGCCTGATGGAACCGGATCACTACGACATCTCCGCGACCGGTGTCGGGGTGGTGGAGGCCGACGACGTGCTGGGGCCGGACCGGGTTCGCCCCGGTGACGTGCTGATCGCGATGGGCTCCTCGGGGCTGCACTCCAACGGCTATTCGCTGGCCCGCGCGGTGCTGCTCGACATCGACCGGATGAACCTGGCCGGCCATGTCGAGGAGTTCGGCCGCACCTTGGGCGAGGAACTGCTGGAACCGACCCGCATCTATGCCAAAGACTGCCTGGCGCTGGCCGCCGAGACGCAGGTGCGGACCTTCTGTCACGTCACCGGTGGCGGGCTGGCCGGCAACCTGGCCCGCGTCGTCCCGGACGGCTTGATCGCCGAGGTGGATCGGGGCACCTGGACGCCCGCGCCGGTGTTCGGCATGATCGCGCAGCGCGGCCGGGTGAGCCGGGCCGAGATGGAGAAGACGTTCAACCTGGGCGTCGGCATGGTCGCGATCGTCGCGCCGGAAGACACCGACCGGGCGCTTGCGATCCTGACCGCTCGCCATGTCGACTGCTGGCCGCTGGGCACAGTGGCCAAGACCGGCAAGAGCGCCGAGGCCGGTGCCGGCGCCAAGCTCGTCGGGCAGCACCCGAGATTCTGACAAGCCGGCGGTTCAGCGGGGCTCGACGGAGGAGAGGCGAAGCTGGGACCGCCGCATCAACCGGGGCGGTTCAGCGAGGCTCGACGGAGGAGAGGCGAAGCTGGGGCCGACGCGTCGGCCGTCCGGCGGTTCGCCGCAGGGCTCAGCGACGCCAGTCGTCGTCGCCGCTCCATGAGTCGTCGCCGTCGTGGTTGGATTTGTCAGCTCCAGCCAGCTCACGTTGTAGCTGGGTGAAATCGGTGGTCGGTGAGCTGTATTTGAGCTCACGAGCAACCTTGGTCTGCTTCGCCTTAGCCCGGCCGCGGCCCATGGGGGGACCCCCTTGCGCAATAACGGAGCGGCCCCAAAAAGCAGGCGGCTCCGATCTGAGTGTGTGTATTGTCCTGCCGACAGCTTACCGTGCCGCGCGCGCGACTGCCGACCAGGCCTGTCAGGTGTGACGCCCGTCAACTCCGGGATCAGGCCCGGCCGCGCAGTCGGTCGACGGCGATCCGCCCCGCGCCCGGCGCATCCGGCGGCGGCATCGATTCGGCATCGATCACCGCGCTGACCTCCCCCGCGGGCCCGGTCGACAGGGGTGTTTCGGCCGACAGTCCGCGCTTGAGCAGTGCCAGTGCGATCGGGCCCAGCTCGAAGTGGTCCACCACGGTGCCCAGCCGGCCGACCGGGCGCCCGCCTGCGGTGATCGGATCGCCGGTCGACGGCCGGTCCACCGATCCGTCCAGATGCAGCAGCACCAGCATCCGAGGCGGCTTGCCCAGGTTGTGCACCCGCGCCACGGTCTCCTGCCCGCTGTAGCACCCCTTGTCCAGGTGCACCGCGCCGACGCCGGGACCGCCGATCCAGTTCAGCTCGTGGGGGATGCTGCGCTCGTCGGTGTCCAGTCCCAGCCGCGGCCGCCGCGCCGCCACCCGCTCGGCCTCGTAGGCCCAGATACCGGCCGGCTTCACCCCGGCATGCGCCAGCCGGCGCTGCCAGTCGCCCTTCTCGGCGCGCGGCACCAGCAGCTCCAGCGTGTGCTCGCCGAGGCCACGGCGCACGAAGCCGTCGGCGTCACCGATCGCCACCGCGGCCTCGCCGGGCGGCGCGGAGACGCCCAGTGCGTCGAGCACCGCGGGGTCGGCGAGGCGGGGGCCCCGCAGTGACAGCACCGCGAGATCTGCCGGTTGGATCGTCACGTCGGCCCAGAACACCATCTTGCGAAGGTGTTCGGTCAGCGGATCGCCCAGCCACGGCTCGGTGTCGAGGTAGGTGCGCCCGCCCAGCTCGGTCTGCACCCAGTGATTGGTGATGCGGCCGTTGCCGTCCAGGGTCAGGTTCTCGGTAGTCGCGCCGTCAGCCAGCTCGGCGACGTGCTGGGTGCACAGCGTGTGCAGCCACGTCTGGCGCTCCGGGCCGCTCACGGTGAGCACCGCGCGATGCGAACGATCCACCACGACGGCTTCGGTTTGGGCGCACCGCTGTTCGCCGAACGGATCGCCGTAGTGCCAGATCGCACCGGCGTCGGGCCCGGGATCGGGGGCGGGGACGGCAGGCACAGGTCAACTCTACGGAGCCGCTACGCTCAGGGTCTATGCCCGCCGATGACGCCGTGACCATCGTCACCGTGGGCGGCGGCCCGGTGGCCGCGGACCGCCCGTTGTTGCACGCGGACGACCTGGCGGTGTTGCGCGGCGACGGGGTCTTCGAAACGCTGCTGGTGCGCGAGGGTTCGGTCTGTCTGCTCGACGCCCACCTGCAGCGACTGGCCCGCTCGGCGGAGCTGATGGATCTGCCCGCGCCGGATCTGGCCGCGTGGCGAAGCGCCATCGATACGGCGGTGCGGCAGTGGACAACGGCCGGCGAGGCGGCACTGCGGCTGATCTACAGTCGCGGCCGGGAAAGTGGCTCCCAAAATGAGCCGCAGCCAACCGCATACGTGATGATCACGCCGCTGCCGGCCCGCATCACCGCGGCACGGCAAGCGGGCGTGACGGCGCTGACCCTGGACCGCGGTATGCCGGCGCACGGAGAGCCGATGCCGTGGCTGCTGGCCGGCGCCAAGACCCTGTCGTATGCGGTCAACATGGCGGCGCTGCGCCACGCCGCCCGGCAGGGCGCCGACGACGTGATCTTCGTCAGCTCCGACGGCTTCGTCCTGGAAGGCCCGCGCTCCACCGTCATCCTGGTGGAACCGGGGCGGTTGATCACCCCGCCCTCGTCGCAGCCGATCCTGCGCGGCACTACCGCCGAGGCGCTGTTCGAGGTGGCGCGTGGCGCGGGCTACCGCTGCGAGTACGTGCCGCTGCGCGTCGCGGACCTTGTTGCCGCGCAAGACATCTGGCTGGTCTCAAGCATCACGCTGGCTGCGCGGGTGAACACCCTTGACGGCCGGGTGCTCAACCCGCGAATGCCCGGCGAAGAGTTCAGCGGGCTGGTGGACCAGGCCATCGGCCGCTGACGCCGCGGCCGATCAGCCGACGAAGCGGGCCAACCGGGCCGAAAGATGCGGCACCAGTTCGCCGTCGGCGCCCACCCGCTCCTCCACGTAGGCCAGGTCGCCGTCCGCAACGATTCCATAGAGCCGCTTCGCGCCGCCGGTCAACGCACCGGACCTACTGCGTGCCAGGGCATCGGTGACCAACTCCCAGGACGCCGGACCGTGCGGACGCCCGTAAAACAACTCCACGTAGCCGCTCGAGTGCGCCAGCAGCAACTCGATCGCCTGCGACTCCTCCGGATCGTCGGGATCACTGTTGAAACGCCAGAAGCCGGTTTCCCGCAGGGCCGACCCGGTGAGCTCGGCGGCATCATCGAGCGGCCAGGACCGCGCCTCCCAGTTCAGGTAGTCACCGCCGTCGTGGGAGACCACGATCTGCTGGCCGAACCGGTAGTCACTGTCGGCATGGTGGCCTACGCCTTCGCCCCGCCACACCCCGACCAACGGCAGCAGTGCCAACAGGGCGTCGTGCAGATCGGCGCCTTGGCGAAGGTTGGCGGTGTCGCTGACCGGAAGGTCCTCGAACACCGGGATGTTGCGGGAGGCGGTCTGGCCGGCCCGTTCGGCAGCCGCGGCTATCGCACGGTCGCCGGAACCGGGGATGACCGGACGGCTGCCGCCGCCCTGCGGGTCACCGTCTGGGGCGCTCACATCTCGTCGGTGATCAGCCGATACAGCGTGTACAGCGCAAACCAGGTGATCAGGCCCGTAGCCGCCACCAGCATCAACTCGAAGAACAGCACCACGGGGGCAGTCTATCGCGAGTCGTCAGGCGACTTTGATGTCGACCTCGTGCAGACCCGCGCCCGACGGTGACACCACGGCGTCACCGTTGCCCGCCGAGGACAGTGCCCGCACCGTCCACAGGCCCGGTGCGGCGAAGAACCGGAAGTCGCCGGTCGCCGATGCGACCACCTCCGCGGTGAATTCGTCGGAGGAGTCCAGCAGTCGCACGAAGGCGCCCCCGACGGTCGCACCGGAGCTGTCCACCACGCGGCCCGTGATCACCGTCTCCTTCTCCAGGTCGACGTTGGCCGGCAAGACGAGTCCTTGTTTCGGTCCAGAGCACATATCAGCTTCCCAATTCGATCGAGGCGCCCACCAGGGAGCCGTATTCCATCCAACTGCCGTCGTAGTTCTTGACATTCCGGTATCCGAGAAGTTCGTGCAGCACGAACCAGGTGTGCGAGGAGCGCTCACCGATCCGGCAGTACGCGATGGTCTCCTTCTCGCCGTCCAGGCCGGCCTCGGCGTACAGCTTGGCCAGCTCCTCGTCGGACTTGAAGGTGCCGTCTTCATTGGCGGTGCGGCTCCACGGCACGTTGATCGCGCCGGGGATGTGGCCGCGCTGCTGGCTCTGCTCCTGGGGCAGGTGCGCCGGCGCCAGGATCTTGCCGGAGAACTCCTCCGGGGAGCGCACGTCGATGAGGTTCTTGGTGTTGATCGCGGCGATCACCTCGTCGCGCCGCGCCCGCAGTGACTCATCGAGCGGCTTGGCCGCGTAGGACGTGGCCGGACGGGTGACCTGCTCACCGGAGAGCGGGCGCCCCTCAAGCTCCCACTTTTTGCGGCCACCGTCGAGCAGTTTGACCGATTCGTGGCCGTAGAGCTTGAAGTACCAGTAGGCGAACGCGGCGAACCAGTTGTTGTTGCCGCCGTAGAGGATCACCGTGTCGTCGTTGCCGACACCGCGTTCCGAGAGCAGTTTGGAGAATCCGGCGGCGTCGACCACGTCGCGACGGACCGGGTCCTGCAGGTCCGTTCGCCAGTCCAGCCGGACCGCGCCGGGGATGTGGTTGGTGTCGTAGACGCTGGTGTCTTCATCGACTTCGACGAAGACGGTGCTCGTCGCGTCGAGATTGCTCTCGGCCCAGTCGGTGGAGACCAGGACGTCAGAGCGAGCCATGGCGGGCATCCTTTCGGTGATTCGAAGCGGCCGCTGCGGTCATGCCGCCGTCGGGCGCAGGCGGGCGACGAGCGGGTAAAGCTGACAGGCCAGGCAGCTGCCGAAGGCCGCGTTGAGGAAGGCCGCCGCCAGCGCAACGGTCGTCGCGATGATTCCCACCACTGCGGCGGCAGCGAAACCGGCGAGTCCGATCAGGGCGAAAACCAGGCCGACGAGCTGGGCGAATTTCAGCGGAGCCACCGGCTCACGCGCGCTGGCCGGACTCAGCCGCGGCGCCACCAGTCGGGCGAACAGCACACCGTAGGGGTGGCGCCGGGGGCCGGCCACCGCGCCGATCGCGAACACCACCGCCTGGCCGGACAGCAAGACGGCCGCACCGGCCGGGCTGACCTGGAAGGTGAGCAGCACGGCTGCCAGCACCGCGGTGGTGATCCAGGCGCTGAACCGGGGACCCCGGACGTCTACCTGCCCGGTGTCGGCGGAGGTGTCCGGCATGGTGTTGCTCCCTGGCTGTCGTGGCGAATGGCTGGGTGGAGACATGCCACGGATTCACCGGGCGGCTCCCAGAGCGACGCGAGAACGCGGCTACTCAGCGACAACGACAACAGCAGCAGCCCGCGGTGCGGCACAGATCGACTGCGCGACGCTTGGTGAGCACAAGCTCAAGGCGGGCGAACACGACGAACAGCCTACCCAATGCCGGGGCGTTCAAGCCAATAGCGGTTCCAGCGCCGACCGCAGCGCAGCGGCCGTCGGCACACCGGCGGCCCGGTAGCGCTGCCGGCCGCCGGCGTCGAAGATCAGCGTGGTGGGCAACGACAGCACCGAGAACCGCCGCGCCGCAGCGGGGTTGGCGTCTATGTCGACTTCGCGATGCGCTATCTCTTCCGGGCCGCCCAGCTCATCGCAGACCGTTTCGACCACCCGCCGCACGCCGGCGCAGGGTCCGCACCACGGCGCGGAGAAATGCACCACCGTCGGGCGGCCGGGCGGTAGCCCGAGAAACGCAGCACCGCCGTCGTCGGCGTCGATCCCCGGGGCGGTGGCCGCCACCGCCCTGAGCGCCCCGGCCCGCCGGCTCATCCACCACCCGATGACGCCCGCCAGGAGCAGGCCGGTGAGCAACGCGATCGCGCTCACCGCGGGCGGAACTCCGGCAGGGTGACGGTCATGTCCTCGGCGATGCCCTCGATGATCACATCGGAGCCGCGGGCCCCCTGGCTGGTCGGCACCAACCCGAACGGGAGTCGCTGCTGCGGCACGCTGCCGTGGAACGCCGCCAGCACCACGGCCCGCTGGTCCTCGGGAACGTGCTGGTCGGCGGTGTCGGGACCGGTGAGCACCGCGGTCGGGGTGATCACCAGCGTGCTGTGGTCAGTGCCGCCGACCGAAAGGTCCACCGCCACGCTCACTCGCTTGCCGTAGCCGGCAGGCGTGCCGGTGAACACCAGGCCCTGATTGCTGGAGATGCCCGACTCGGTGGTGCCGCCGGTCGCGTCATTGGTCTCGTCCGGCGGTGCCTCCACCATCAGGTCGCGGATGCCCAGATAGCGACCCAGGTACACCGAACCGATGATGATCCGGCTCTCCAGTTTGGCGACCGAGATCTTGGCGCCCGGCCGGAATCGCCAGGACGCCTCACTCAGGTCGACCGAATGCATGGTGGCCTCCAGCATCGCCTTTCCGACCATCGGCTGCTCGACGGCAGGGGCTTTGATCTCCACTTCGTCGTAGTGATCCCGCCGTGCCTGCGGGATGAACGGAAACCCCAGGATCGCGACGAAGGGGTCGGATCCGAGGTCGGTGGCCCGGCGCACCGCCCGGGACAACTGGTATTCGGCGTAGACGCTGATCCCGAAGTCGACCCCGCCAGCTGTGACCGCCACCGCCGCGATCACGGCCGATATCCCGATAAGCACCCTGCGCACCCGGTCATTCTGGCAGGTCGCACGCTATCGTTAGATCACCCGGGACGCTGGAGGACCACGTTGGAGCTACTGCTGTTGACCGCTGACCTGCACCCGGAAGTGGTGCTGCCGTCGCTGTCGCTGCTGGCACACACCGTGCGCACAGCGCCGCCGGAGGTCTCCGCGCTGCTGGAGGCCGGTTCGGCGGAGGTGGTGATCGTCGATGCCCGCACCGACCTGGCGGGGGCCCGCGGGCTCTGCCGGCTGCTGAGCACCACCGCCGGTTCGGTGCCGGTGATTGCGGTGGTGACCGAGGGCGGGCTGGTGGCCGTCAACGCCGAATGGGGAATCGACGAGATCCTGCTGCCGGGCACCGGACCCGCCGAGGTCGACGCCCGGTTGCGGTTGTTGACCGGTCGGCGCGCCGCCCCAACCGCTGACCAGGCCTCCGGTCAGACCAAGCTGGGCGAGCTGGTGATCGACGAGGCCACCTACACCGCGCGGTTGCGCGGCCGGCCGCTGGACTTGACCTACAAGGAATTCGAGCTGCTCAAATATCTCACCCAGCACGTCGGCCGGGTATTCACCCGGGCGCAACTGCTGCAGGAGGTGTGGGGGTACGACTTCTTCGGGGGCACCCGCACCGTCGACGTGCACGTCCGGCGACTGCGGGCCAAACTCGGGCCCGAATACGAGTCGCTCATCGGCACGGTGCGCAATGTCGGCTACAAGGCGGTCCGGCCGGTTCGGGGCAAACCGGCGGGCGCATCGGGCGACGAAGCCGAGGTGGGCGAGGATCTCGCGGCCGACGGCGGCGCCGACCCCGCCGGTGACGGTGCGTCCGAGTCGCTGGCCAGTCAGTGAGCACACCGGGATGGCGCGCCGCGCTCGACGAGGACGAGCAGCGGCAGGTTCGGGAATTGATCGCCGCCGCAGCGCACCATGACGGCGTCGAGCCGGTCGGGGAGCAGGTGCTGCGCGAGCTCCCCGGTACCCGCAGCGGACACCTGGTCACCGCGGGCGCCGACGGGTTGCTGGGCTACCTGAACCTGAGTGCGCCGCCGGACGACACCGCTCCGATGGCCGAGTTGGTGGTGGCGCCGCACGCCCGGCGGCGCGGTATCGGCTCCGCCATGGTTCGCGCCGCGCTGGCGAAGAGCCGAGGACGAGCCCGGTTCTGGGCGCACGGCACGCTGCCGGGCGCTCGGGCCACCGCCGCGGCGCTGCAACTGGTCGTGGTGCGCGAGCTGCTGCAGATGCGCCGGTCGTTACGCGGGATCTCCGAGCCGTCGATTCCGGCCGGGGTGGTGATCCGCAGCTATGCGGGCGCAGCCGACGACGCCGAATTGCTGCGCGTCAACAACGCCGCCTTCGCCTGGCATCCCGAACAGGGCGGCTGGACGGCGGCGGACCTGGCCGAACGTCGGGCCGAGGGCTGGTTCGATCCGCACGGGCTATTTCTGGCCTTCCCAGACACTCAAGAGATCGACGACCAGACGCTGCTGGGATTCCACTGGACCAAGATCCACCCCGGCACCGCCGGCGCCGAACCCGTCGGGGAGGTCTACGTCGTCGGGGTCGATCCGGCCGCTCGGGGCCGCGGCCTGGGCCGGGTGCTCACCGAGGTGGGCCTGGCTCACCTGGCCCGGGAACTCGCCGACCTCGACGCGCCGACCGTGCTGCTCTACGTTGAGGCGGACAACACCGCAGCGTTGCGAACCTACCGGCAGCTGGACTTCGCCGTGCACAGCGTCGACACGGCCTACGCCCGGGTGGAGGGAGGTTGACCGGTCGGCGATCTATTCACCGCCCGTTCACCTGCCATGCGGTTCCCATCCATAAGTGCCGCATACGTTCCGGGGGGATTTGAACCTGAGCGAGGAAGCGAGGAGCGATGAAACCCACAACGGCGGGTGCTGCCCTGTTGGCGGCGACCCTGGGGCTGGCACTGAGCGGCTGCGGCAGTGACGACAACTCCGGTGGCGCTGCCGGCGCCGGCGCATCGGGATCCGCCGAGTGTGCCGGCAAGAGCACGCTGACCGCCGAGGGTTCGACGGCCCAACAGAACGCGATCGCGGTGTTCAACCAGGTGTGGGGCAAGGAGTGCGCGGGCAAGAACCTGTCGTACAACCCGACCGGGTCCGGTGCCGGCCGGGAGCAGTTCATCGCCGGGCACGTCGATTTCGCCGGGTCCGATTCGCCGCTGAGCGAGGCGCAGGTCGAACAGGCCGCCGCCCGCTGCCACGGAAATCCCGCGTGGCATCTGCCGCTGGTGTTCGGCCCGATCAGCATGGCCTACCACCTCGACGGGGTGGAGCACCTGGTGCTCAACGCGGACGTGCTGGCCCGCATCTTCAGCGGATCGATCACCAGCTGGGACGACCCCGCGCTGGTCGCCCTGAACCCGGGCGTGGAGCTGCCCGCGATCGCCATCACGCCGATCTACCGGTCGGACTCCTCGGGGACCACCGACAACTTCCAGAAGTACCTCAGTGCCGCTGCGCCGCAGGCCTGGACCAGGGGCGACGGCAGCGAATTCCAGGGCGGCGTCGGTGAGGGCGCGCAGAAATCGGCCGGCGTGGTGCAGGCTGTGCAGAGCACGCCCGGCGCCATCGGTTACGTCGAGAAGGGCTTCGCCGACCAGGCGAACCTGCGGTCGGCGATGATCGACTCGGGTGCCGGCGTGGTCGCCGCCACCGACGAGGCGGCCGGCGCGGCGATCCAGTCCGCCGGGTTCGTGACCGAGGACAGCAATGACATGCGACTGGACCTGCGGTCGCTCTACGGGACCAAGCAGGCCGCTGCCTACCCACTAGTGTTGGTGACCTATGAGATCGTCTGCTCCAAGGGCTACGACGCGGATACGGCGGCGGGCGTGAAGTCATTTCTGAAGGCGGCGTCGACCACCGGTCAGGAAGGGCTGGCGGACGCTGGCTATGTCCGGTTGCCCGACCAGCTCAAGCGGCGACTGAGTAGCGCTATCGACGCGATTCAGTAGCGGCACCGCGCAACCGAAGGGGTGTCTAGTATCGCCGAGTCGTCGAGTTTCAGCGCGGCGGAGTCAGCGGTGGCGCACAAGTCGCCGCTGACTCCGTCGACGAGGCGCTCCGGCACGGGTTCCCTGACCGACCGGCTGTTCCGGTGGGTGGCCGAGGGTTCCGGCGTGTTGATCGTCGTCTTGATCACCGCCGTCGGCGGCTTCCTGCTGCTGCGTGCCGTCCCGGCGTTGCAACGCAACAAGGAGAACTTCTTCACCTACGGCGGCAACTGGGTCACCACCGACACCTCCGCCATGCATTTCGGCGTCGCCGAGCTCTTGCAGGTGACGGTGTTCGTCTCGGTGTTCGCCCTGCTGCTGGCCATGCCGGTGGCGCTCGGTGTCGCGATTTACCTCGCCGAGTACGCCCCCCGGCGGCTCGTCGGACCGCTCGCCTACATGGTCGAGTTGTTGGCGGCCGTGCCGTCGATCATCTATGGCGCGTGGGGGCTGTACGTGCTGGCGCCGCAGCTGCGGGGCACGGCGCAGTGGCTCAACGACAATCTCGGTGGGTTCTTCCTGTTCGCCACCGGCAACGCCTCCGTCGCCGGCGGCGGTACGGTCTTCACCGGCGGGATCGTGCTGGCGGTGATGATCCTGCCGATCATCACCGCGGTCACCCGGGAGGTGCTGGCTCAGACCCCCCGGGGCCAGGTCGAGGCCGCGCTGGCGCTGGGTGCGACTCGCTGGGAAGTGGTCAAGGTGGTGATGTTGCCGTTCGGGCGGTCCGGTTACATCAGTGCCGCGATGCTGGGGCTGGGCCGTGCGCTCGGTGAGACGGTCGCGTTGTTGATCATTCTGCGGGCCACCCAGACGACGTTCAACTGGTCGCTGTTCGACGGCGGCTACACCTTCGCCACCAAGATCGCCGCCACCGCATCGGAGTTCAACGATCAGTACAAGGCCGGCGCCTACATCGCGGCCGGACTGGTGCTGTTCGTGCTGACCCTGGTTGTCAACGCGTTGGCACGTGCGGCCATCACGAAGAAGGTGCACTGATGACCGCGCTGCTGGATCGACCCGTCAAGGAGCGGACCTTCGCGACGGTGGGCCTGCGTCGCCGGGTGGCCAACGCCATCGCGACGCTGTTGGTCACCCTCGCGATGGGGGTCGCGCTGGTGCCGCTGATCTGGGTGATGTACTCGGTGTTCGAACGCGGGTTCGGGGCGGTCAGTTCCAGTGTCTGGTGGACGAATTCGCAGGCCGGGATGACAGCGTTCGCGGCCGGGGGCGGCGCCTACCACGCGATCGTGGGAACCCTGTTGCAGGGACTGGTGTGCGCGGCGCTGTCGATCCCACTGGGCATTTTCGTGGCGATCTATCTCGTCGAGTACGGTGCCGACACCCGGCTCGGCAAGCTTGCGACGTTCATGGTCGACATCTTGACCGGGGTCCCGTCGATCGTGGCGGCGCTGTTCATCTACGCGCTGTGGGTGGCGACGCTGGGCTTCCACCGCTCCGGTTTCGCGGTGTCGCTGTCGTTGGTGCTGCTGATGGTGCCGGTGATCGTCCGGGCCACCGAAGAGATGCTCCGGATCATTCCGATGGATCTGCGAGAGGCCAGTTACGCACTGGGCGCGCCGAAATGGAAGACCATCGTCAGCATCGTGATCCCGACCGCGCTGTCGGGCATCATCACCGGGATCCTGCTGGCGCTGGCCCGGGTAATGGGCGAGACGGCGCCGCTGCTGATCCTGGTCGGCTATTCGCAGGCGATCAACTTCGACATGTTCCATGGCTTCATGGGGTCGCTGCCGGGCATGATGTACGACCAGACGTCGGCGGGCGCGGGCACCAGCGCGGTTCCCACCGACCGTCTCTGGGGTGCCGCGCTGACGCTGATTGTCCTAATAGCGATACTGAACATCGCGGCCAGGTTCGGAGCGCGGGTGTTCGCGCCCAAAAAGTTCTAGTCTGACGGCAATCCAGCCCGAAGCGGTGGGAGAAGAATAATTAGGAGTGCTGCACGGTGGCCAAAAGGTTGGACCTGACCGATCTCAACATCTATTACGGGGCCTTCCATGCCGTTGCCGACGTGACGCTGTCGGTCGCCCCGCGCAGCGTGACCGCGTTCATCGGACCGTCCGGATGCGGTAAGTCGACGGTGTTGCGCACCTTGAACCGGATGCACGAGGTCATCTCCGGCGCCCGGGTCGACGGGTCGGTGCTGCTCGACGGTGAGGACATCTACGGCCCGTCGATCGATCCGGTCGGGGTGCGGAAGGCCATCGGGATGGTCTTCCAGCGTCCGAATCCGTTCCCCACCATGTCGATCCGCGACAACGTGGTCGCCGGGCTGAAGTTGCAGGGTGTTCGCAACCGCAAGCTGCTCGACGAGACCGCGGAGCATTCGCTGCGCGGCGCCAACCTGTGGAACGAGGTGAAGGACCGGCTGGACCGGCCCGGGGGCGGGCTGTCGGGCGGGCAGCAGCAGCGATTGTGCATTGCCCGGGCCATCGCGGTGCAACCCGATGTGCTGTTGATGGACGAGCCCTGCTCGGCGCTGGACCCGATCTCGACGATGGCCATCGAAGAGTTGATCGCTCAACTCAAGCAGGACTACACCATCGTCATCGTCACCCACAACATGCAGCAGGCTGCCCGGGTAAGTGACCAGACCGCGTTTTTCAACCTCGAGGCAGTGGGCAAACCGGGCCGGCTGATCGAGATCGACGGCACCGAGAAGGTTTTCTCCAATCCCAGCTGCAAGGAGACCGAGGACTATATCTCGGGCCGGTTCGGCTGACCCCGCACCCGCACGGCTGACCGTAAGGCGAACGGTTGCCTATGTAGCCGGTATTTTCGACACCGAGATCGACTACGGTGTAGTGACCAGCGCCGTCGGGAGGAATGCGTGTGAAGTCCAATCGATTCCGCATCGCGTTGAGCCTGATGGTGACAACTCTGCTGCTGGTCGCGGGCTGTGGCGGCTCGACGAAGTCGGACTCCGCCTCGGATATATCGGTGCAGTGTGGTGGAAAGAAGAAGCTGCTCGCCAGCGGTTCGACCGCCCAGGCCCATGCCATCGAGCAGTTCGTCTATGCCTACATACGGGCCTGTCCGGACTACACGTTGGACTATCGCGCCAACGGCTCCGGCACGGGGGTGGCACAGTTCGCCAGTGGCCACACCGAGCTGGCCGGGTCCGACTCCCCGCTGGACCCGTCGACGGGCGAGCCGCAACGGGTAGCGGCCCGCTGTGGTTCGCCGGCATGGCATCTGCCCACAGTGTTCGGTCCGATCGCGGTCACCTACAACGTCAGTGGCGTCGGTGATCTCGCCGTGGACGGGCCGACGCTGGCGAAGATCTTCAACGGCACCATCACCAGCTGGGACGATCCCGCGCTGCGGGCTCTCAACAAGGACGTCCGGCTACCGGCGGAGCCGATCCATGTGTTGTTCCGCGGTGACTCGTCAGGGACCACCGACAATTTTCAGAAGTATCTCGACGCTGCCTCCGATGGCGCTTGGGGCAGGGGCGCCGGTAAAACTTTTAACGGTGGTGTCGGCGTCGGGGCGACCGGTAACGACGGGACTTCAGCGCTACTGCGCAGCACCGAGGGCTCGATTACCTATAACGAATGGTCTTTTGCAGTGGGGCGGCAGTTGAAAATGGCCCGGGTCATCACTTCGGCGGGCCCGGAACCGGTGACGATCTCGACCGACTCGGTGGAGAAAACCATTGCCGGTGCCAAGTTCATCGGCGAGGGCAACGATTTGGTGGTCGACACGTCATCGTTCTATAAGCCGACTGACGCCGGGGCCTACCCGATCGTGCTGGTGACCTACGAGATCGTGTGCTCGAAGTACCCCAACGCCTCGAGCGGGCAGGCGGTGAAGGCGTTCATGAGCGCGGCGATCGGCGCCGGCCAGGAGGATTTGGATCAGTACGGCTACATACCGCTACCGGATTCGTTCCGGGCGAAATTGCGGACGGCGATCGACGCCATCCAATAGCCGGCCGTCTCCGGTTGCGTCGGCGGCCCCGCGGTTGGTGTTGCCGGTACGAATTCGTGGTTCATCTGAATTTCGTTCTGACCAGGAATGTAGCCCTACCTTAAGATTCGCCGGTAACCTCTGGTTAACCTGCCCTTCATCTGGGAGGTCGCTGCAGTCGTGCTGCAGAGCGGGTCACGCCGGTGCCATCGGCATGACCGGGTCGGAGGGAGTGTCGTGGACAGTCGTGAGGCGGGTTCGCTGGTAGGGACGCAATTCGGGCCGTACCTGCTGCTGCGGCTGCTGGGTCGTGGCGGGATGGGCGAGGTCTATGAAGCCGAAGACGTCCGCAAGCATCGGTCGGTCGCACTGAAGCTGATCTCGCCGCCGCTGTCGGGTGACCCGATGTTTCGGGCCCGCATGCAACGGGAGGCGGACGCGGCGGGCCAGCTCAGGGAACCGCACGTGGTGCCCATCCACGACTACGGCGAGATCGACGGCCAGATGTTCGTTGCCATGCAGTTGGTCGACGGCGATGACCTGGCCGCGGTGCTGCGGCGGTCCGGCCCGATGAACCCGGCACGAGCGGTGGCCATCATCGACCAGGTGGCCGCCGCGCTCGACGCTGCCCACGGCAACGGCGTGACGCACCGCGACGTCAAGCCGGAGAACATCCTGATCACCCACCGCGATTTCGCTTATCTGGTCGACTTCGGTATCGCACGCGCCGCGACCGATCCCGGATTGACCCAGACCGGTACCGCGGTGGGTACCTACAAGTACATGGCCCCGGAACGGTTCGGCGCCGACGAGGTCACCTACCGGTCAGACATCTATTCACTGGCCTGTGTGCTCAATGAGTGCCTGACCGGTGTGCCGCCGTTCCGGGTTGACAGCGTCGAGCGGCTGATCACCGCGCACCTGATGGAGCCCCCGCCGCGGCCCAGTCAGCTGCGGCCGGGCGTCGTGCCGATAGCCCTGGATCAGGTGGTGGCCCGCGGCATGGCGAAGAACCCGTGGGACCGCTACAGCAGCGCCGGCGATCTTGCCCACGCGGCTCACGACGCGCTGACGGTGGCAGAGCAGCATCGGGCCGCCATGATCGTGCGGCGGGGTGAGGAAGCCGACCGCCCGGTCAGCGTTGCCGGGATCGCGGTCGGTGGCAAGACCGAGCGGCCCAACGGCCACCCCGGC